>JBHHUY010000057.1:0-13825 GCA_046753965.1 Phycisphaerae bacterium | reverse complement strand
TGGGCAATCGCCTGAAGGACCTCCCGGGGGTCCAGCGAGGCGTTGATCGACGCGGACGCTTCCACGAGCGCCGAGACGGCGCGAGGGGAAAGGCCGCGGTAGGTTGGACCACCCGTCGCGTTCATGCGATTAGACCGTTCGGCGTTCCTCAGACCCTATTGGGCCGGACTACCCAGGCGCCCCGGTCCGAAAACGGCCGGGCGTTGGGGGCTATTCCACACCCAGCACCCGACGGAGACTTCTAAGTCCTGTTTTGCACGATAGTTTTGACCCTTTGGGGTGTCAAGCGTAAATTGCCCCAGCACGGCCGAACGCCGTGGGAAGAAAACGCTCAAACAACGGGCGAACAGCACGCCCCGGACCGCCGTACAGAACAGCAGGTTCGATGTGGACGATCGACAGGATGGAGTGGAGCCGCGATCGGATGAACGGTTGCTCGCGGAGTTCCTCGCCGGCGACGAATCCGCCTTTCCGGTGCTCGTCGAGCGGTACGCGCCCGGCCTGTATCAGTTCGTCGCCCGATTCGTCCGGGACGGCGCCACCGCCGAGGACATCGTCCAGGAGACCTTCGTCCAGGTGCATCAGTCGGCGGGAGCCTTCGACGAAACTCGTCGGTTTCGACCGTGGCTGTTCACCATTGCGGCGAACAAGGCGCGCGACCAGATTCGTGCCAAGGGCCGGAAACGAGAGGTGTCGCTCTCCGGCCAGTCGGGAACGTCCGATCATGAAGACCAGGCCAGCTATCTCGATTTCTTCTCCGACCGGGGCGCCTCGCCGAGCGAGATCGTCGAGGACGAAGAGCAGCGGCGAATCGTCAGGGCCATCGTCGACGGGATGCCGCATCATCTGCGGGAGGTGTTGATCCTGGGGTATTACCAGCGCTTCCCATACAAGGAAATCGCGGAGGTGCTTGCGATTCCGCTGGGAACGGTGAAGAGCCGGCTGCACGCGGCCGTCAAGCACTTCGCCGCCGCCTATCAGGCGGCGCTGGGCGAGCAATGAAGATCGTTTCACCGCGGCCGACCGATCGAGCGCCTGCCCGGTCGGCGATCGCGGATGCGTGAGGGTGTCAGTCAGCAATGAGGCGTGAGAACGATCATTCCGATCTCTTGCAAGAGCTGTTGGGCTATCGTCTTCGCCTGACCGAGGCGAAGGATCTCGCCCGCGTCGAGGCGGCCTTGCGAAAATCCGCGGAATTGCGCGGCGCGCTCGCCGCGCTGGATCGGTGCCTGGCGCCGCTCGCCGCGGACGAAGCGGAAACCCCGCCCCCGGGCCTGGTCTCGGGTGTCCTCGCTCGTGTCCGCGCCGCCGAGACGACCCTGCCCTTTCCGAAGAAGGCGCTCCCGCCTGCCGATGTCGCGCGGACAGCGGACGGCGGGCCGCCGCTCGCCTTGCGGGAACTGGTCAGCCTGGCCGCCGCGATTCTCCTCTTTGTCGGCATCTTCGTACCGGGCTACCGAACAGCGAAGAACGCGGCACAGAAGATCGCCTGCGCGAATCATTTGAAACAGGTGGGTCAGGGCTACACCAGCTATGCGGAGATGAACGGCGGGCAGGTGCCCTTCGTGGGCAGCGCCCCCGGCGATGTGCCCTGGGATCGCGGCAGCCAGCGGAACTCGCGCCACATCTGGCAACTCGTGCGGTTTCGCTTTGTTCCGAGCAGGGCATTCGTCTGTCCGGGCAGCCCGGGAGATCAGCCGTTCGCCGGATCCGATGCGGCCCGATTCTCCGGTTTCCCCGACATTCGCAACATCAGCTATGCCACCCAGTTCATGACCCGCGCTTGGAACCGGTCCACCCTCACGCCCGCGATGCCCATCGGGGGCGACATGACGCCGCTCGTCGGCCCGGATCGCAGGCTCCTGGATCGCCGGCGCTTTCCGGCCAACTCACCGCTTCACGGCCCGTGGATCGGACAAAACGTGCTCCGATTGGAGGGCGGTGTGGGATTCTTCCGCTCGCCACGGGTCGGCCCGCAACGGGACGACATCTATCGCGTGATCGGCGTCGACGAATACGACGGCCTCGAACGACCCAGGCAGCGCAGCGACGCCTTTCTGATTCCATGAACGCCGTCCGGCCGAGCGAAAAGGGACGACCGTGAGCACGCCGTGGGAGCGGATCGAACTCCGGCAGGGCGACATCACCCGGCTCGATTGCGACGCGATCGTCAACGCCGCGAACACGACCCTGCTCGGCGGAGGCGGGGTGGACGGCGCGATCCATCGCGCGGCCGGGCCAGCGTTGCTCCGCGAGTGCCGCGCCCTGGGAGGCTGTCCGACCGGCGAAGCCCGGATCACCGCCGGATACGATCTGCCCGCCCGCCACGTCATCCACACGGTCGGCCCGGTCTATCGGGACGGCCGCCACGGCGAACCCGAACTCCTCAAGTCCTGCCACCTTGCCTCGTTGCGCCTCGCGGCGGAGCACGGCCTGCGAACGATCGCGTTTCCCGCCATCAGTTGCGGCGTCTACGGCTATCCGATCCCCGACGCCGCGCGGATCGCCCTGTCCACAACCGCCGCCTTCCTGTCGGATCAACCGTCCATCGACCGGGTGATCTTTGTCCTGTTCGGGCAGGCAACGCTTGACGTGTTCCACCGCGTCCGCGAGGAGCTGAGGTCAAGCCCGGTCTGATAGGTGCGCGACAGATCTCACCCGCCCAGGGCCTTCAGCCACGCGCGCTCCTTCGAGCTGATGGCGTGTTTCGAGGCGAGTCGTTCGAGCAATCCCTTGAGCTCGTCCCGCCAGGCCTTGTAGTCGCTCTTCAGCGCCGGATCGTCCGGACCACTCGTGTCGAGCAACAGCTTGATCGTCTCTGCCGTCGCCGCGTCGCTGTTGACCGTGGTGCCGTGCTTCGTACGGTCGTGGCAGAACTGTAGCGCTTCGCGAAGCAGCTCGATCGCCTTGTCCCGATCGCCCTGCTGCGCATGGAAATGGGCACGTACCTGAAGGAGCTTCAGATAGGCATTCGGGTCCAGCGGTTTGTGGTTCTCGATCGTCTTTCGGGCATCCTCAAGCAGGAACTTCGCGACTTCGGCGTTCTTCTGAAGCACATTGATCCGGCCCAGTTCCAGCATGGCGAAGGCCGTGGCCAGCGATCGGCTGCCGAGCCTGGCCTCGCTGAGCCGGACCGCCTCATCGCAGGCCTTGGCGGCCGCATCGAGATCACCCATCTGCTCGTAGGCGTGGGCCAGGCTGAGCAGCGCCGGCGCCAGCTTGAGCTCGCCGCTGCCGGCCACCTTTCGGATTCGGTCCGCGGCCTGGATCAGGACGCGCTTCGCATCGTCCAGGCGCCCGTCCAGCAGATACAGCGCGCCCAGTTGCCCCAGACGGTTGGCCCGATTGAGGTCATCCTCGCCGCCGGGCCGCAACGCGTCCCACTGGACGATTCGCTCTCGAAACTTGAGCGTCAGATCCATCAGCCGGAACTGCTGGCAGACATCGGCCATGTTGAGAAGGATGTTGAGCGCGGCCTCCTTGCGACCGCTGTCGTGCAACTTCTTGAGCCGTTGTTCCGCAACCGTGAACACCTGGACCGCGTCGTCGATGCGTCCGGCCTGGAGATAGGCCACGCCCAACGACACGTAGCGCTCGACGACGTCGGGGTTCAACAAGGTCTCCGGTCGCTTGTCGTCCGATGCGACCAACTCCTCAAAGAGCTTGACGGCCTTTTCCGGTTTCCGCTGCGCCTGGTAAAACTTCGCCAGATTGCCCTTTTCAAGCGCGCAGTACGGGTGGTCCGGGCCGAGGCTTTTCTTGAAGACCGCCAGCGCCTGCGTCCGGAGCGATTCCACCAACTCGGGATGACCCAACCGCTGGTAGAGCCAGGCCAGGTTGCTGAGCGAGACGCCGGTGTCCTTGGCTTCCGGACCGAGAATCCGGCGGCGAATGACCAGGGCCCGCAGCTTGTAGTCCAGCGCTCGCCGGCCGTTGCCCATCGCCAGCAGGGCCGTGCCGAGGTTGTCGATCGATTCGGCCATGTCCGGCGTTTCCCCGACCGTCTTGCCGAAGATCCGCACGGCGTTGCCGAGCGATTCGACGCCCTCCCGAATCTTCTCCCGATCCACCCGGTGCTGCGTGGCCTGAACCAAATTGAGCCAACCCAGGCGATCGAGGACGAAAGCGAGCCTCGGATGGGTTCCCCCGAAGACGTCGCGGGTGATCGTCTCGGCGCGGGTCAAGGACTTCTCGGCCTCACTGTACATCTCGAGGTCGGTCTCCGCCCGGCCCAATGTAAGCAGCGCCTCGGCGACCTCGATGTCGTCCGAGGAGAGAATCGCCTTGCGCATCGATAGCGCCCGCGCTGCGGCTTCCCGCGCGCCGCCGTAATCGCCCTTCTCATAGAGCGCCTTCGAGGCCGCGATTTGTTTGTCGGACTCTGCCAGGGTTCGCTGCTGCTCGGCCGGAAGCTTGCTCCATCGGCTCATGGTTTCGGCGAGAACGTCGGCCGACGCGGTGAGGTAATGATTCGGCCCGAGAATCTCCTGCCGGATATCGAGGGCCTCGCGACTCCGATCCGCGGCCGCTGCGAAATCCCCCTTCTGGCGCGCCGCCTCGGCGCCGGCCATCAGGTCATCGCTCTTGCGGATGCGGGCCAGTTGGTCGTCGGACAGCGGTTTGCCGTCGGGCGCATTCAACATCGGGCCGATCAACGGTTTCTCGGCCGCCCGCTTCAACATCTCCTCATGATCGAACTTGCCCGGACGCGACGTCTGCGCCGCGACGGGGACGGTCGAGAGCACAAGGCAAGCGGCCGCGCAGACCCAACAAGCGGCCTTGAGCCTGGTGTGAAGCGCCGCGGGCTTCAGCCCGCGCGGTCTGTCAGGAACCTGTGATTGGCCGACCCGAAAGCGGTCGGACGGGGCCTTCCGGCCCTCGATTCGACGTGAGATGGATTCCACTGGCACGGAAGGACTCCTCTAGATTCCAGGTCGGTGCTCGTTCCGAGGCGCCCGTTCCGTGATTGTGAGGCAAAAAGAACGGGTCGCGAGCACCGTATGGTACTCACGACCCGTGAAAGACACAATTGGCGTCAAGCCGGTGGCGTCGAGGCGGGAAAAGAACCCGCTCTCGGACAGGCAACCGACGACGGTTTACCGGCGGCGCCGCCGCAGGACCAGGAGGCCGCCGATGCCCAGCAGGGCCAGGGTGGCGGGCTCGGGATTCACGGCGCTCGGCGTGTCATCGCCGCCGAAGAATCCGCCGATGTTCCAGGGACCCGAGGCATCGGGAAGGCGGAACACATGCCCCGGAACGAAAGTGCCGTCCGGGCCGACCTGATTCGAGCTGTACACCCACTCGTCGAAAAGCGTGGCCGGCGGCATGGGGGTCTCGATGAGAGCCAACTCATCGATGATCGAGGTCCAGGGGGTTACATCGAGGATGCCGTCGTTGTCACCGTTGACGCTGCCGTCGTCGAGGTCGTCGTTGACCGCTCCGGTGAAGTCCGTCACGAGGAAGAAGGTACGGTTGTCGCTGTTCTCAAAGTTGACCGCATTCGGGGCGAGCGACAGATCGACCGTACCCGTCAGACCCAGGCTGCCGGTGCCAAATGTGGTTTCGGCAACAAGGAAGTGACCGTCGGGCTTAATGACATTGCCGGTCAGATCGATTGCGGTCTCGACGCCGCCGCTTCGGTCGCCAAAGCCGCTGCCGCTACCGGTGCTCGTGTCGCCGATCGCAATAAACCACACGCCATTGAGTGACTCGCCGGGGATGCCGGCCAGCTCGAAGTACTCGCTGGCATCACTCCCAGGCTGGTCGATTCGGACTTCGTTGATCGTCAGAGCCGCTCGCGCGGTGCTGGTCCAGAGGGCCAAAGCCGCGACCACACTGAGAATCTTCACTGCTTTCATCTTCTTCCTCCATTCTTTCCGATGTGCCCCGCGCGGGCGCCCCTTCTCCGGAATGCCCCGCTCAATCGTTTCGATACCTCATGTACTGTGGAGAAGTTGCTGCTTTCACCCTCCTCCACACGTGCGCCATACTACGACAATCCCCGATGCCATGCAAGGGTTGGGGCGGGTGTTTTTATCGCTTTTTTTGGCGGTCCGGCCACCGGCCGCGCGCCCGTCCCTGCGGCCCGACGGCCGCCTTCCGGGCCGATCGCGCCGCCTCCTGTCGGCGCGTCTTCATGGGGCCACAAGCCCTGTTGCGGTCCGTCTGTAGGGATTCTGCCAAAGAAGAAGGCTGGGCTGAAGGCCGAAAGGACCGCCGGAGCGTTCCCTCGCAGGTCCATGACACAACCGGTGGGGCTGATTCGAGCCCCCACCCCCGGCACGGGGGCTTTGAGTGTGCCCTGAAACCTTTGCGGCGCGGGCGCCCTGCCCGTGTCCGCACCGCCGAGACGGCGGTGCCACAGGACTCTGAGGACGCACTCGCAGTGGGCGGGCCATCGGCCCTCGGACCCGCTCGCTTGCGGTCGGGGCTCGGATCGGGTGCTCGACGCACAGGCGATATCGCACAGGACTTGGCGATTCGCGAGCCGCCTGAACTGTCATGGACCCTTCCCTGACCGAAGCGAGCCGCTTCGCGAGGCACGAGGGCTTCCCTTCTGCTATAATGATCGAGCATTGGGGCGCCCCGACGACCGGGGTGATCGAATCTCACGACTTCCGGAGGACCACGGGGAATGACC
Source organism: Phycisphaerae bacterium (assembly GCA_046753965.1). GTDB lineage: Bacteria > Planctomycetota > Phycisphaerae > UBA1845 > UTPLA1 > JBHHUY01. Next base: position 7,185 of record JBHHUY010000057.1, on the reverse strand, counting down.
ATCTCGACGAACCGACTTGTGACGTTGCTCTTCGCCGCCGCCCTCGGGGCGGCGTTCGCTTGCCCGGCATCCGCTCAGTACGACCCGCCCGCCGGTTACTACGACGCGGCCACCGGCACCGGCGTGACGCTCAAGAATCAGCTCAGCGCCATCATGACGGCCGGACACATTCAGCAGACCTACGGCGCGTTCCGGTTCGCCGCGGCGAACTACGACCAGGACCCGAACAACCCGAGCAACATCCTGCTGGTCTACAACCGCGCGTCGGTTTCCTCGAACTGGGACTCGGGCGCCACCTGGAATCGCGAGCACGTCTGGCCGCAGTCGCGCCAGCCGGGCAGCGCGAACAACAGTTCGACGGGCAACCTGGGCGATCCGCTCGCCCTGCGACCCGCCAACCCCAGCATCAACTCCTCGCGCGGCAACAAGCCGTTCGGCAACTTCACGACCACCGGCCCGTTCGGCAGCCAGGGGACGTTCTACTTCCCCGGCGACGCCGACAAGGGGGACACCGCAAGGAACCTCTTCTATTCGGCAACCCGCTACCAGAGCACCGGCCTGACCCTGGTCAACGGCGTGCCGTCTGGCAACCAGATGGGTGATCTCCAATCGTTGCTGCGCTGGCACTACACCGACCCGCCCGACGACTTTGAACGCCGCCGCAACCACGTGATCTTCGGCGTCACCCACAACCGAAACGCCTTCATCGACCGGCCGGAGTTCGTCTGGTCGGTCTTCGGCGGCGGCGCCAACGACAGCACCCTCTTCGTCGGCGGCGCGCCCGCCGGAGACGGCTCCTCCGGCCTCACCATTGACCTCGGCCCCGTGCTCGTCGGCGCCGCCGTGCCGGGCGGCCAATCGGTCACCGTCAACAAGACGGGCGCCGACCCCACCTATTACGCGGTCCTGGTCGCGGGCAATGCAACCTCCGACGTCCTCGGGAACTTCAACGCCTTTGATTTCGACCCCCAGTCCACCGCGATCAACGTCGGCCTGTCGGGCGCTACGACCACGCCGGGCCTGCTGACCGGCACCGTGACGATCGACAACCTGGATGTGGACGGCGCCGCTTCGGGGCAGGGCTCGCTCGACGGCGACGACGTGGTGACGATCAACCTCGCCGTGCTCGACCACGCCGAAGCCTCTTTCAACGCAGCGGTCGACCAGGACACGCTGACCATCGACTTCGGAACGGTTCCCGCCGGCAGCGGCACGCAGAATCTGGTCTTCACCGTCTACAACCTGGACATCACGCCCGGCTTCACCGCCGCGCTGGACCTCGACGCGATCTCAGGCAGCGGCGACACGGCGGTCCTGACCACCGACCTCGCCCCGACGGCCAATCTGAGCGCCGGAACGGGCCTGACCTTCAACGCCTTCTTCGACACGACCTCAACGGGCGCCTTCTCCGCCCAGTACACGATCACCGTCTCGGACGAGAATCTCAGCGGCGCGCTCGCCGGCCTGCCGCTGACGCTCAACCTGACCGGGCAGGCGAGCACCGCCTGCGACGCCTGCGACGCCGACTGCGACGGCTTCGTCACCCTGGCGGATGTCTCGTTCTTCGTCGATATGCTGATCAACGGCACCGCGCCCTGCTCGACCTGCGCCGGCGACACCAACGCGGGGGGATCGCGCGACGGAGCGGACGTCCAATCGTTCGTCCAGTGCCTCGTGCCGTAAGGCATCGAGCGAGAATAACATGGTCGATTGCCGGGCAGGACGCGCCGGCCGCCTTTGCCGTTTGGCGGATCGCACGTTGACCTTGTTCTCGCCCGACGCCTAAGCGCGCCGGTCAGAAGGTCCACCGCAGAATCGCGTAGAGCATCACCAACACGACCACCACGAAGATCCACCGTCGCGGCCCGCCCCGCGCGGGATCGACGGGCGTGATCCAATCACCGCAACGGGGACACTTCTGCGTGTCCTCGGTGACCGTGGCGCGGCAGTTCGGGCACATCATCTCGGGCAGGGCGTCCGCCTCGTCGTTGTAGTCGTCCGAGGCCATGTCGCGTCTCCGATGGCGCCCCCCCATCAGTAAGGGGAATCCCGGAACCTCTGTGAACCGCGCGTCCCGCCCGTGGACGCACCGCCGGGACGGCGGTGCCACTGGACTCTGAGGACGCACGCCCGGCGTCAGCGGCTACTTGACCAGGCCGAGGATGTCCTTGAACCGGGGGTGGTCGCAGCGTTCGATCAGCTCGAACAGCAGCGATTCCGTCGTGCTGAGCTCGGCGCCGGCGTGCCGCATCCGGTCGTGGGCCGTCTCCGTATCGCGCAAAAACCGGGACCCCACCGCATCGATCGGAACAAAGACCGAGTAATCCACGCGGATCAGGTCGAGCACGGTCTGCTGGATGCAGACATGCGTCTCCAGCCCCGCGACGATGATGTGCTCCCGCTCGGTGGACTGAAGCGCCGCCCGAAAGGCCGCATCACGCCAGCAACTGCACGTCATCTTGACGATCGGTCGCACATCGCCCGGCAGCACGGCCGCAACCCGCGAATCGGTGGGGCCGAGTCCCTTGGGGTATTGTTCGGTACAAACGATCGGGAGCTCGAGAAGCCGGGCCGCGGCGATCAACCGGAGCATCTTCTCGATGATGTCGTCGGGCGGGTCGCTGCGGACGGCGGCGAGCATCTTTTCCTGCACATCGACGATGACCAGGGCGGCGAGGGGCGTTTCCAGGACGTTGACCGGCGGCATGACGCAGGAACCTCTCCAGACAGCGCGGGGTGAGTATAGGTCTCGCGCCTCGGCCGCACAATCCCGGCCCCGGCTCGCCTCGCATCGGCCGCAATCGTGAGCAGGGAGGCCCGCGCCGCAATGAGATTGGTCGAGATCCGATCGACTCGTTATCATGCCGGGCCGATCCCGCACGAAGCGTGCGTCCTGAAACCTTTGTGGCACGGGCGTCCCGCCCGTGTCCGCATCGCCGAGACGGCGGTGCCACAGGACTCTTGGGGCGCGCTCGAAGGGAGACCCGACGGTGCCGGATGCGAACACCAGAACGTTACAGGACAAGGTCGTTCTGCTGACCGGCTCGACCGGGCCAATGGGCCGCGTCCTGGTCGATGCGTTCCTGGAGGCCGGCGCGCGGCTGGCGCTCTGCGTGCGCCGCATGGCCCACCTGCCGGCGCTCGACCAGCGGCTGGCCGATCAACACCAGACGGCCATGATCCTTCCCTGCGACCTGCGCTACGAGGAAAACGTCGTGCGGATGGTCCATCGCGTCGTCCAGCGGTTCGGACGGATCGATGTGATCGTCAGTGCCGCGGCGATCGGCGGCCCGGCCGTCCCGATCATCGATTACCCCGTCGACCCCTGGCGCGACGTGCTCGCCACGAACCTGACCGGCGCCTACCTCGTCTGCCGGGAGGCCCTGCCGTGGATGATCCGCCAGCGGTCCGGCTCGATCATCCACACGACGAGCTCGCCGGCCGCCGCGGTCCGCCCCGGCGGAGGCGCCCTGCTGGTCAGCCAGTACGGCATCGGAGGACTCACGCGGCTGCTGGCCGCCGAACTCAAGGACACGGGGGTCCGCGTCAACACCGTCGATGTCGGGCCGGTCACGCCCGACCTGAAGCCGACGGCCCCCGAGGCGGAATGGGTCCGCGCGTACCTCTGGTTGGCGGGAGACGCGTCCGCCGGTCAGAGCGGCGAACGCATCCGGGCGACCGGCTTCTCCCCCTGACGGTCACACACTTCGTGACTCAAACCGAGCGGATTGGACTCGACTTGCAATACCACATGGGCGAGGCGCGAGCTTCAGCTCGCGCAGCCGTTTGATGCAGAGGAACGCCGACCAGGGCTCGAAAGGCCGCGCGGACTGAGGTCCGCGGCGCTTCCTGCTCCACACGGCCCGGTTTGAGTTCGTTGAATCAAGGGATCCGGCCGAGATTCTGGAAGGGATCGGCGCCCGGCGGCTGCGGCGCGGTGCCGAGGTCCATGTTGAGTTGCAGCTTTGCCGCGTCCGACATCCGCTCCGGCGTCCAGGGCGGGTCCCACACGAGCTCGACGCGAACATCGGCGACACCCTCGATCGCCCGGATCTTCGTCTCCACCTCGCCCGGCAAGGAACCCGCGACGGGGCAGGCCGGCGACGTGAGGGTCATGCGAACCTCGACGCGGCCGGCGTCGGTCACGGTCAGGTCGTAGATCAGGCCGAGTTCGTAGATGTTGACCGGGATTTCCGGGTCGAAGACCGACTTGAGTGCCGCCTCGACGCGCTCCTTCAGGGAGGGGGTCGATTCCTTGTCGCCTGTGGGTTCGGCCATGATGGTTCCTCGCGGCGGGGCCGGCGGCGCCCGCGCCGGTCATTCGGTCGTCACGATTTCCTCGGCGCGATCGTCGAGCGCGGCCTGGACGGTGTGCCAGACCAGGGCCGCGCACTTGACACGGGCCGGATAACGGCAGACACCGGAGAAGACCTCCAGCTTGCCCAGATCGGGGCCCTCGTCTTTCTCGATGGGTTCCCCGGTGATCATGGCGTGGAACTTCTCGAACAAGGCCTTGGCCTGGTCCAGTGTCTTGCCCCTGAGCGTCTCGGTCATGATCGATGCCGAGGCGGTCGAGATCGCGCAGCCCGACCCCTCGAACGCCACGTCCCGCACCCGGCCGTCCTGCACCTTGAGGAACACGGTGACCTTGTCGCCGCACAGCGGGTTGTAGCCCTGGGCATGGTAGTCGGCATCTTCGATTCGCCGGCGGTTTCGGGGGCGCTTGTTGTGGTCGAGGATGAGTTCCTGATAGAACTCGGTCAGGTCGGACATCAGGCAAACACCTCGCGCACTTTCCCAAGGGCCGCGACCAGGGCATCGACATCGGCGGTCGTGTTGTACAGAGCGAAAGACGCCCGCGTCGTCGCCTCCACCCCGAAGCGATCCATGACCGGTTGGGCGCAGTGATGCCCGGTCCGAACCGCGACGCCCTGCTGATCGAGAATCGTGCCCACGTCGTGCGGATGCACCCCGTCGACGAGGAACGACACGGCGGCGGCCTGGTGCTTCGCCTGCCCGACGAATCGCACGCCGGGAAGAGAGCGGAGCGCCTGCTTCGCGTAGGCGAGCAGGTGATGTTCGTGTGCGAAGATCGCATCCTGTCCGACGGTGCCGAGGTATTCCATCGCCGCGGCGAGCCCGACCGCTCCGGCGACGTTCGGCGTGCCCGCCTCGAACCGGTGGGGCAGATCGTTGTAGACCGTCTTCTCGAAGGAGACGGACTTGATCATTTCGCCGCCGCCGTGATAGGGCGGCAGGCTGTCGAGCAGGTCGTACCGCGCGTAAAGCACGCCGATGCCCGTCGGCCCGTACATCTTGTGGCCGGAGAGGGTGTAGAAATCGCAGCCGAGTTCGCCGACGTCGAGCATCAGGTGCGAGGCGGCCTGGGCGCCGTCGACGAGGACGGGGATGTCGCGCCGGTGGGCGGCGCCGATGATCTCCCGCACGGGGTTGACGCTGCCCAGCGCGTTGGACAGGTGCGTGACGGCGACCAGCTTCGTCCGCGCGCCGAGGAGGTCTTCGTAGGCATCGAGCATCAGTTCGCCGTCGTCGTTGATCGGCGCGACGCGAAGCCGCGCGCCGGTCTGCTCGCAGAGAATCTGCCAGGGGACGATGTTCGAGTGGTGCTCCATCGCCGAGATGACGATCTCGTCGCCGGCGCCGATGCGAGACCGGCCGTAGGTTTGCGCGACGAGATTGACGGCCTCCGTCGTGCCGCGAACGAAGACGATCTCTTCGACGCGTGCGGCGCCGATGTAGCGCCGGACGACGCCGCGGGCGCGTTCGTAGGCGTCGGTCGCGCGGATGCTGAGCTGATGCACGCCGCGATGCACGTTGGCGTTGTCGGATTCGTAATAACGGCGAACGGCATCGATGACCGCGCGCGGCTTCTGGGTCGTCGCGGCATTGTCGAGATAGACCAGCGGCTTGCCGTGGATGGTCTGCCGCAGGATCGGGAAATCTTCCCGGATGCGTTCGACGTCAAGTCTCGCGTCGCTTGTCGATGGTTCGGACGTGTTCGGCATAGTCTCCGCGGTACTCATACGGTCTCCCAAACCGGAGCGTCCGGCCGTGAGGCAGCCGCTCCGAAACCAGGTCCTGAAGGCGATCGCGCAGACCGGCGACGCGAATCTGGCCGATGCTCTCCCCCGCGAAGGCATAAATCAACAGGGCGCGGGCGGCCGCATCGGGAATGCCGCGGCTGCGAAGATAGAAAACCGCCTGCGGGTCGATCTGGCCGATCGTCGCCCCGTGGGTGCACTTGACGTCGTCCGCGAGGATCTCCAACTGCGGCTTCGTATCGACGAGGGCCTCCTTCGAGAGCAGCAGGTTCATGTTGGATTGCTTGGCGTCCGTCTTCTGCGCGCCTTCGTAGACCTTGATCCGCCCGGTGAACACGGCCCGCGACCGATCGTCGAGCACGCCCTTGAAGTGTTCCCAACTGCTGCAATGGGGCCTGGCATGATCGACGCGAAGGTGATTGTCCACGTGTTGCGTGTCTTTGAGCAGGTAAAACCCGTTGAGGGTGCACTGACACCCCGGGCCGTCCAGCATGGCGTTAGTGTCGTTCCGTACGAGCCGGCCGCCGAGCGAAACCGTGTGCGAAGTGACGACGCTGTCGCGGTATTGGTGCACCTGTCGCGTCGCGACGTGGTAGGCCCCGCCGCCCTCCCGCTCGACCTTGTAATGGTCGATCACGGCATTGTCGTGGGCGACGATCTCGGTGACGGCGTTGGTGAAATAGACCCCGTCCCCCAGCGCGGCATAGGTCTCGACGATCGTCGCCTGGCTGCCTGCGCCCGCGACGATCAAGTTCCTGGGATGCGTCACCGCGGCCGGGCCGTCGGCCGTCGAGAGAAACAGGAGATGGACGAGGCGATCGAGCACCGTCCCGCCGGGGATCAGGATCAGCGCGCCGTCTTCCATGAACGCCGTGTTCAGCGCCGTGAAGGCCTGGTCTTGAAAGTCGGCGTGTCGGGCCAGGTGCTCTTCGAGCCCCGGCTGACCGGCCCGCAGGGCTTCGGCCAGACCGCACACCACGACACCGGCGGGCAAGCGCGAAACGGACGAGAGATCGGCCGCGTAGCGACCGTTCACGAACACGAGCAGGTGCGCCGCGTCCTCGCCGAAGCGAAAGGGCTCGAGGTCTTTCGGGCCCGGCCGGTCGCGAGCCGCGGCGGCGGA
>JBHHUY010000056.1:0-13827 GCA_046753965.1 Phycisphaerae bacterium | reverse complement strand
GAAGTGCCAGCGGCGGATGCGGGACCGGCCGGCAACTGGCACGACTGCAAATCCGTCGATTTCTCGTCGCGGCCGTTCAAGGTCATCGGCGAGGATGATACGGTCTATCACGCCCATGCCGTGATCGTGGCCACCGGCGCCACAGCCAACTGGCTGGGCCTGGAGAATGAGCAGCGCCTCGCGCTCAGCGGCGGTGGCGTCAGCGCCTGCGCCGTGTGTGACGGCGCGATGCCGATTTTTCGCAACAAGGAACTCGGCGTGGTCGGCGGCGGCGACTCCGCCATCGAGGAGGCCACCTACCTCACGAAGTTCGCCTCCAAGGTGTATCTGATTCATCGCCGGGACAAGCTGCGGGCCAGCAAGATCATGGCGCGCCGGGCCCTCGAACACCCCAAGATCGAAATCCTCTGGAACAAGATCGTGACGGATGTCCTCGGCGATGAGAGCATCAGCGGCGTGCGCCTGAAGGACACGCAATCCAACACAGAAAGTGACCTGCCGCTGGGCGGCTTGTTCATGGCCATCGGCCACACGCCCGCCACGAAGTTCTTGAGCGGCCAACTCGAACTGGACGAAAAACGATACGTCAAGATCAAGGACCCCGCTCGGACGACGACCAGCGTCGAAGGGGTCTTCGCGGCGGGCGATGTGGCCGACAGTGTCTACCGCCAGGCCGTGACCGCCGCCGGCATGGGCTGCAAGGCGGCGATTGACGCCGAAAAGTGGCTGGCCGAACAAGGCCTCGCCTGATCGCATTGGGAGGATTCCGCAACCGCCGCCCGCGAAGCCTGAGAAGGCCTCGAGCGAGAATAACATAGGGTCGATTGCCGGGCAGGACGCACCGGCCGGCTCTGCCGTTTGGCGGATCGCACGTCTACCTTTATTCTTGCCCGACTTCTGACTTCGCTCGGCGCGTGCTGCAATCCCTCACCGCTCAAGACCGTCACGACGGCCGATCGTGGGCCGGCAGGAGCGAGCCGTGATCCTGGACACACTGCTCTCAACAGCGGATCGCTGCGCGACGCGGCCCGCCGTGGCCGACCCGACGCGCGCGATGGACTACGCCAACCTCGTCCGCTTCGCCGATGTCATGCGCCGGCACGTGCTCAAGGCGACCGACGCGCCGCACGTCGGACTCCTCCTGCCGTCGTCGTGCGCGTTCGCCGGCGCGTTCTACGGCGTCCTCTGGGCGGGTCGAACGGTCGTGCCCTTGAACTTCCTCCTGCAGCCCGGCGAACTGGCAGAAATCGTCAAGGATGCCGGGCTGGACGTCGTCTTCTCCGTCAGATTCTTCCGAAAACTGGCAGACGCCCTCCCCTGCCGCATCGTCCACCTCGAAGACCTCCCGCTCAAGCGAGACATGGTCCTCCAGCGCGTCCGCGCCACGCCGCCGGCGCCCGCGGTCGAACCCGATGACACCGCCGTCCTTCTCTACACCTCGGGCACATCGGGCAAGCCGAAGGGAGTCTGCCAGACGCACCGCAACCTGCGCACCGACGTGGAGGCCGCGATTCAACTGGCGCGGCTCAAGGGCGAGCACCGCTTCCTCGGCCTATTGCCCCTGTTCCACAGCTTCGGCCTGACGACGATGCTCCTCGTCCCGGTCGCGCTCGGCGCCTCGGTGTATTACCTGCCGCGCTTTCAAGCCGCCGCCGTTCTCGAGGCCGTTCGCCAACGCCGCATCAGCGTCACGATGATGATCGCGAGCATGTACGCGGCACTGCTGCGATCGAAACGCGGCGGACGAGAGGACCTGACCAGCCTCGAATATGCCGCCAGCGGCGGCGAAGCGCTCCCCGACATCGTCTTCGACCGGTTTCGTGACCGCTTCGGCGTCGAGATCATCCAGGGCTACGGCATGAGCGAGGCCGCGCCCGTCGTCAGCCTTAACGTGCCCTGGGACAATCGGCCCGGCACCGTGGGCCGGGCGCTGCCCGATGTCACCGTGCGGGCCTTCGACGACGACGCCAAGGAATTGCCGGCGGGCCGGATCGGCGAGCTTTGGATCAAGGGCCCCATCATCATGAAGGGCTATTACAACCAGCCGCAGCAGACCGCCGCCGTCCTCACACCCGAAGGCTGGTACAAAACCGGCGACATGGGTTTCGTGGATGCGGACGGCTACATCACCATCACCGGACGGAAGAAAGAGATGATCATCGTCGGCGGTGAAAACGTCTATCCCCGAGAGATCGAATCGGTTCTGGAGCGCCACGCCGCCGTCAGCGAAGCCTCGGTCGTCGGGCAGCCGGATACGTCCCGCGGAGAAGTCGTCGTGGCATTCGTCATCGCAGCGGAGGGAAGCGAAGCCTCGGAACTCGAACTGCGGGAGTTCTGCCGCAAACAGCTGGCAGGCTACAAGGTGCCGCGCCGGGTCATCATCGCCCGAGACCTGCCCAGAGGTCCGACCGGCAAGATCCTCAAGCGGCAGCTCATCGAGATGCTCTGACCCCGCATCACCGCCGCCCCGTACGGTTCATGCCGGACGCCAGGCTTGCATGAAAGCGACAGATCGTATGCCGCGAATCGGCGCGCGGGTTGCTGTACGCGACTCGCGATGTTGCCTCGCCTCAACATCCCGCCGCGACCCACTTTTCGGGCACCAGACCTTGCATTTCTGTAACCATATGAGACAGAATATGTTATGGGTCCCACAACGATCGGTCTCGCCGAGACGGCCCCGTGGCACCGCGATTGCGGCGATTTCGTGGACGCGATCTGAATTCGCGCTCCGTAGGCGGACGATAGGGAGAGGACGAGGCAGCCCATGGTATCAGAGCGCGCCGACGACGGCGACCCGCAACAGTGGACCGGCACCGACCGACGGGGGGATCGCCGAATCGCCATCCGCCTGCCGGTCGAATGCCGTCGGGAGGAGGCGGGAGGCGGCCGCGTCATCGTCCGCACGATCACCCAGGATGTCAGTTCCGGCGGAATGTATCTCGAGCTGGACTCGCCCGACTTCAACGTCGGCGACCGGCTCGAGGTCGAACTCACGGTCCCGCCCGCGGAAGGCGTCTCCCCCTACCAGGGTCGGGCGCGCTGCGCGGCCGAGGTGCTCCGCGTTCGACGGCTCGACACCGGGAAGCAGCCAGGGGAACTCCGCTACGGCGTCGCGACACGTTTTCTCGACCGACTCCGCTTCTCCTACTGAGCGTCTATGTGGTCCGAACGGTTGAGCCGGCGATGCGCCGCGACGAGCAGCACGCCCGTTTGCACGAAGCAAAGGACCAACCCCCAACAGAACACGCCCCCGTCGAGCAACAGCTCCGCCACGGCATCCGTCAGAAGCCCGGCCGTGCTGCCGACGAGGAGGAAGAGCTGGACGACGAGGCCGGCGACGAACCACGCGCGGAACCGATCACTGAAATCGACACATGTCAACACCATCCACACCCCCAGATAGACGATCGGTAGCGTCGTGGCGTGATGTTTCCAGGTCCGCTCACTCAAGAGCAGCATCGCCAGGAGCACCAGACCGTATTCAAGCAGTAGACGCGGGTCTCTGCGCGAGGCGGTCCGCGACCGGCACAACCCGCCGAGCGCGGCGAGCACGCCCGCGGCGATCGCCGGCCGGAGAAGGCGCCCGAGCGCCGAGGCGGGCCGGGCCATTCGCTCCATACCGGCCGAGAACAACGCCGTGGCGCCCATCTCCTCGATGTCAAGAACCCCCGCGTTCGACAAGAGCCGCAAGGCCACCCCGCCGAGCGACTGGTTCGCGATGTCCAGCGTGACATAGCCCTGCTCGGCAAACGGCCGGACGAGCATGGCGTACCAGCCCTGCCAGAAGGTCAGCGCCCGTTCGAAACCCAACGCGGCGCCCGGCAGGACAACGCACAGAACCACCAGCCCCAGCCCCGCGCCGAGGCAAACCCGCCAGGCCCGTTTGTAAACGAAATACACCAGTACCAACGCAGGCGTCAGCTTGGTCACGATCGCGAGCGCGACAAACAGGCCGGCCCACAGATCCCGCTGGCGAACATACATCGCCCACGCCAACGCGAGCCAGATCACCATGAAAATGTTCAGATTCCCGTGCTGAATGTCGGAGATCACGGGCCGAATCGAAAACGCGCCCGCCGCGACGAGCACACCGAGCGGCAGGGCAAAGTCCTCGCGTTCCAGGCTCCGGATGAACACAAACATCGCCACGAGGAAACCGCCGACCTTCAGGACTGACCAGACAACGCCGGCCCCGAGATAGCCCAGCTTCGCAAGCGGCACGAGTGAAATCAGAACGGGCGGCGTCGTTGGAATCCAATGGCGCAAACCATAGGGGTTCGCATCGTCGTCGCCGCGCGTGAGCACTTCGGCCGTCGGCAGCCATCGACCCAGGGCCGTCTTGTGCCGTTCGCCGCCTTGTCGCCACAGACTCACATCGGTCTGCTGGATTCGCGTGACGAACTGAATCGACGGCACAATCAGCGCGGCCCCCAGAAGCACGCCGAGACCCGCCCGCGCCGCCGGATGCCGCAGCACACGCCGATCGAATCGACCGAGCAGCGTCCTCTGGTAGCTCCGCAGCCCCTGGCAGGTCGCCGATTCCGCCGCGGGCACATCACCCATGGCGACCGGGTCCGGCGTTGTTTGCTTCTGTTCCATCAGGCCTCCGTTCTGGCGTGCGCCCTGAAAGTCTTGTGGCACGGGCGGGACGCCCAGGCCGCAGAGGCTTTGGACCGGCAGCGCTGGAAACTATGCATCCGCCCCATCCAAGGCCCATGAACGGCCGTCCACGTGTCGGGCGAACCACAGCCAAAGGACTCAGTGGTGCCCTGCCGGACGATCAGGCGGTTCCATGTCAAAGCGCACTCTTGTTCTCTTGCCGAACGTGTCACGCCGGCCGGGGCTCGCGGCGAATCGGCGTGCCGCACTCCGGGCACACGGCCGACTCGATCTTGTACAGCGGATAGCCGCACCGGCGGCACGCCTCCTCCTCGATCTCGATCCGGAACCGGAGCCCGCAGTCCGCGCAGGACGAAGAACCGATCGCGAGTTGCTGCGACTTGCCGCAGCGCGGGCACGTCAGCGAGAGCGAAAGCTTGGCGGTGAAGACCTCGGTCCGCGTCGGAATCGCCGAGACACGATGGAGGATCGGCACCGCGATGACGCCGCAGCTCACGAGGATCACCAGGATGCCCATCACGCGATCCCACGGGTCCGGAAGATAGCCTCGGCCGAAGATGATCCAGATGATCTGCCCCGCGAGCAGCAGAATCACGGCCACCGTGGCAAGCCGCGCCAGGTTCCACGCGGGCTTCAGCCGGGCGAGCGAAAGGAGGCCGATCAATGTGAGGGCGACCGCCAGGGTCCAGGCCGTGCCCGTCCAGTCTTCAACCGAGCCCACCATCCTGTATCCCAGCGTGCGCGGATTGCTCCAGATCAGAAAAACCGTCAGCGGCAGCGGCAGCAGCGACGCGACGATGGCCGTCGGGCCGAGGGGATGCCACGTGCGCCGCACCGTCGGAATCGACGCCCCAAGTGCGAGAAGAGACACACCCGTGACTGTCGCCACAGTGCCCAGGACCCGCGCCTCGAAGTTCCCCATCCTGCCGATGAGCAGGCAATAGATGCCCACCAGCGCGCTGCCCGCGATCGAGGCGATGAACCAGAGCAACAGGGCACGCTGCGTCTTTCTGTGGAGGGCCATGGCGCGGCGGATCGTACCCCGACCTCGCCGACCGAACCAGCAACGGGCGAATTGACTTTGCCATTCGGGCCGCTAACGTGGTCGGTTTCACAAGCGCCGCGCGATGGTCCAACGGAGAGAATCAGGAAGATGAAGCTCGCCTTCAGCAGCGTCGGGTGTCCCGCCTGGGACCTGGCCACCATGGTCGAAAAGGCCAGGGATTGCGGCTATCAGGGAATCGAGCTCCGCGGCCTCCTGGGGCAGATGCACCTGCCCCTCGCCCCGCAGCTCAACGCCAACCCCGGAAAGATCGCCCGCCTCATGCGCGAGGCCGGTGTGGAACTCGTCTGCCTGTCGTCGTCGGCCGCGTTCCACATGCGAGACCCGAAAGAAGTGGCCGAGAATCAGGCGCAGGTTCGGGAATACATCGAACTCGCCGGCAAACTCGAGTGCCCGTTCGTCCGCGTCTTCGGGGCGGAGATCCCCAGGCTGAAGCTCAAGTTCCTGGGCTACGAACGGCGCGAGGATGTGCTCACCCGCATCGCCCGAGCCTTGCGCGAGCTCGCGCCATACGCTGCCGCCCACCGGGTGACTCTCCTCATCGAGAACAGCGGTGATTTCAGCGACAGCCAGTCCATGTGGTATCTCGTCGATGCGGTCGACGCCCCCTCCGTCAAGTGCTGCTGGAATCCCCTCAACGCCCGCCTGCGCAACGAGCGCCCGACGATCTCGATTCCTCGGCTCGGGGCAAGGATCGGCATGGTCCGCGTCGGCGACGGCAAGTTCACCGAGGCCGGCGAGTTCCGGGGACACGCCTTGCCGGGACAGGGCGGGCTGGAACTGCCCCGCCTCGTTCAACTGCTCAAGGGCATCGGCTATCGCGGCTACCTCTGCTTCGACTGGCCGAAGCTCTGGAACCCCTCGCTGGCCGAGCCCGACAAGGCGTTTCCGGCGGCGGCCGATTTCTTTCGCCCGCTGCTGGCGGAAAAACCGATTCCACTCACCGCCTACAAGGGCGACAAGTTCGCGCCGAAGCTCCAGGATGAGGCGACAACGGTCTAGACGACGCCCTGAGAGTCCCGTGGCACCGCCGTCTCGGCGGTGTCCACACGGGCGGGACGCCCGTGCCACGAGGGATCTTGCCACAAGGAATCCAGGGCGCCCGCAGCGCGGTTCCGAAGCACGCCGGCGCAATCGGCACGCCCGCCTCGCAATCATGCTCGTCTCGTTCCTCGCCGGCTCGGCCGTTGCGGCGGCGAGAGGCCCCGCCGGCAAGCAGACCGTCCCCCCGGCCCTGCCGGATGATCGGGCCGGCGTCCGCCGGCTCCTCTCCTCACTCGGAGGCGGATTCCGCGCGACGACGACAACGCACTTTGTTGTTGTCTCAGACGTTGAAGCACCGCGCGTCGATCGGCTTGGCAGAATCGCCGAATCAACGCTCACCGACGTCACCGCCTTCGCCGATCGGCTCGGCCTCCCGCTCAATCCGCCGCCCGCGAAAATGTGCGTGCTCTTCTTCAACCGCCGGTCGGACTACGCCGGCCACGCCCGCCGGGCGGGCTTTCACGTCGGTGAGGTCGTGCCCGGTTTCTTCGCCGAGCAACAAAACCGCTGCCTGATCTTCAACTATGCCAATGCCGGGCCGTTGCGTGCCAAACGGGCGGACCTGAAAAGAATCAAGGCGGAGTTAGTCGACCAACGGCGGCGCGGCGGAACCCCCGAAGCGCAAGCGGTGATCGATCGACGGCACCGGCGCATCCGCGAAATCGAGAGCCGGATTCGCATCTATGAAGACCTGATTACGAAAACTGTCGTCCGCCATGAAATCGCCCACCAGGTGCTCTTCAACTACGGCCTGCAACCGAGAGGCGCATCAAACCCGCGCTGGCTCCGGGAAGGGCTGGCGATGCAGTTCGAAGCACCGGCAGGCGTCAACCGGCATCGCATGGAGGACTTCCTCGCGCTCGATCGAGCCGGCCTGCGACTCAATCTCCGGGATCTCATCGCCGATCCGGAATACCTTGGCCCCGGCGCGGCGGATCTCCCCGGGCGCTACGCCGCGGCCTGGGCCCTGGTCCACCGGCTCGTCCACGAACGCCCCCGCGCGCTGGCGGCCTATCTGGAGATCAGTTCGCGACCGGCCGCAACCGGCGAGCCGGTCGTGCCCGAGGCGGCGAAGTTCCAGGCGACCTTCGGCAAGCTGGACACCGCATTTGAACGAAAGCTCGTCACATACGTCGAAGCGCTCAGCCGACAGCCGACTTCGACCGCGTCGACGCCCGCGGGAGAGAGGTGAACCGTGCCGGCAACCGTGATCAATGGCAAACGTCTGGCGGGGGAGACACTGGACCGGACGGCCCGGCGAGCCGCGGCGCTCTCGAAACAAGGCTGCAAGCCCTGCCTGGCGGCCCTGTGGATCGGCGACGATCCGGCCACGGCCAGCTACGCCCGATCACAGAAGCGGCTCGCCAAGGCCGCGCGCATCGCCTATCGCCCCGTGAGTCTCCAACAGACCGCGGGCGTCCACGAGGCGGAGCAGGCCGTCGACGCCCTGAATGCGGATGCCGCCGTACACGGCATCATGCTGTTCCTGCCCGTTCCCGAACCGATCGACGGTTTCGCCCTTCAGCAACGGATCGCGCCGGCAAAAGACGTCGAGGGTGTCGGCGCGGAAAACCTGGGCCTGCTCGCTATGGGGCGGCCGGCCCTTGCACCGTGCACCGCCGCCGCGGCAATGGCCTGCGTGCGATCAGCCTGCGAAACAATCGAGGGCAAGCAGGCCGTCGTCGTGGGGCGCAGCGTGATCGTCGGCAAGCCCCTGGCGATGCTCCTCCTCGCCGCACATGCGACGGTCACCCAGTGTCACACGCGAACGCGGGACCTCGCCGCGCAGACCCGGCGGGCGGAGATCCTGGTCGCCGCCGCGGGCGTGCCGGGCCTGATCGGCGCCGAGCACGTGTCGCCTGGCGCCGTCGTGATCGACGTCGGCATCCATCGCCTGCCGGCGGACGCCCCGGCCGGCAAAAAGATGAAAATAGTGGGCGATGTTCGCTTCCAGGAGGTCGCGCCCGTGGCCGCCGCGATCACGCCCGTCCCCGGCGGCGTCGGGCCGCTGACGGTCGCGATGCTGCTGGAAAACACCGTCACCGCCTGCGAACGGTCGCTCCGCGCAACCTCGTGAGTCTTCGCGTAATCGCTTTCACCCATCCGACGATCCGCCCGCATTGGCGATCAAGCCATCAAACATGCCTTGCCGTTTGGCACGGCGCTTACGCGCATTCTTCACGCGTGGCTTGCCGTTTGGCGGCCCCACAGGAATAACGAGTCACATCCTGTACGGAATAAACGCCCGCGCACCCTCAAGGCTTCACCGCAGGCGATGCGAGCAGCGACGTCCGCAGAAGCCTGTGCTTGATCGCGCGCCGCTGCGGCTTCGTCGGCTTCAACGCCAGCGCCTGTTTCAGATACGGGGCGGCGTCGCCGATCATGTCCGCCGCAAGCAGCGCGTCGGCCAGCCGGATCAGACGATCCACGGCGGGATGAATCTGCACGCCGGCCTTGAGGTAACGAATCTGGCCCGGCAGATCGCCCCGGTTGCCCGATTCCCGCGCCGCCGTGTCGTAGCAGGCCGCGAGCCCGGCCGGATCGACGCCGCGCATGAGCTGAATGTGCGCCTGCGCGTGCTCAAGATACCCCTCGAAATCCCCCAGCGCGAGCAGGCTCTCCGCCCATCGCGCGTGGCACTTCGCCAGCGAGGCGCCTGTCAGCCTCGGGGCCGCCTGTGCGAACAGGGAAACGGCATGCTCGGGGTGATTCGTGCGCGCCCAAAGCCTTCCGGCAAGCAACAGCGCGTCCGTACGCGTCGGCTTCAACGATAGCGCCTTCTGAACCTGGAAGATCGCGGACTTGACCGGCGCGACAACCAGCCGCCCCGATGGAGAGGACAAATGCGCCAACACAACGCCGTCTTCCAGAAGCGCCCCGACGGCCGGGCACGGCCCGTCGGCATCGGTCCACCGAACCTGCCTGATCTGCCCGAGAACACGGTCGGCGTCCGCCAGCGCCGCGGCCCAGTGATAATGCAGTTCGGCGCTGTCCAGGCCGTGCCAATGCGCTTTCTCGAAACACGATGCGGCCAGCGCCGCGGAACCGCCTGCCGCATAGGTTCGGCCCAGCCAATACCAGTCCCGTTCGTCGGCGGAACGCAGTCTCAGGGCCGAGCGCAACTTCCTTCGCGCCGTGATGTAGTCTTGCAGCAGAAAATGAGCCCGCCCTTCGATCGATCGCCGCTCGGCCTTCGTAATCCGCAATCCGCGGTTCTTCAGAAGTGCCAGCGCACGCTCTGCGTCGCCCGCCGCCAGTGCGACCCGGGCCTCCACGGCGACGGCCTTCACGGAGCCGGCGTCTTGGTCGGCAAGGGCCAAGCGCACGCCGTCGCCCTCGGCACCGGCCGCCGTCGCAGCCGAAAAGCACGACAGCACGCAGGCCAGACCCATGGCTCGAACCATTCGGGCGTATCCCGGAAGTAGTTTCACAGCTTGTACCGCGGTCGCGATGGTTGCCGCGCGACCGAGCCCCTTCCTGGCGTGTCTTCTTCCCTGTCCCGGGTGAACAGCCGATGCTTGACGTTGTTCGCCGAACAATCCGAGAAAAACCGGCAAGCGCCCAGCGAGCCTGGAGCGCATCCACCCTTTGACTACCCAATCGTATCCTCGTCCGAACGTGAGGTCAAAGCGCGGCCGCCGGGCGCTCCTCGGAGAAGCGGCGACCAGATTGGCCCCCCGTCTCTTCACCTTCCAACGGCCGTCAGTCAGCGGAATCAGCCGGCGCATTAGCGGAACCGGCCCCGGCGACGCGGAAAGCGACTCAATCGGGGGCAGACCGTTGATTGGCCGCCTCCAGCCGATATAATTCTCGTGATTCGACACCGCGCCGGTCGGTGCCGAGTCGCCGATGAGTCCGGTTTCGGTTTGCCCGACCGGCGGAGCGCACACCCTTGGCATCCCGCCCCCTCAAACAGAAGACACCCGGCCGGTCGAGTCCCCCCTCGGCGCCGCAACAAGCGGGCAGAGACCCGGAAGACGATCCGCGATCCATCGCGGCGCGCATCGCCGGGCCACTCAGCATCAGCTTGGCCTGCCATGCCTTGCTCATCACGCTCCTGGGCCTTCTGACCTGGGCCGTCGGCGGTCCGGGCGACGGCCTGCTGACCGACTTCGACGCCCGCCTGGTCACCGAAACCGCCAGTGCCGCGACCGGGTTCCGTTTCCCCGGCGATCCGCGGACGGATCGCCCCGATCCCAACCGCACCGAAGAAGCAATTGAGGACTTGGCATCGCTCCTCAAAGGGGATCCCTCTCTGCAGGTCTCACCGGTGGACGTGGGAGCCTCGGAACTCAAGACCTTGGCCGTCAACGAACTGAGCCGTTCGGACGTGGTCGGCGCCAGCGTCCTCGGCAGTTCCGGCGCGGAAGGCCTGACAGGCGACCTCGGAGATCGCGACCTCACCGGCGGCGGGCCCGTCGGCAGCATGTGGGGCGTCGGGAAGGGCCAGCAGGCGCGGTCCATCGTCTATGTCATGGACCGCAGCGGTTCGATGACCGACACGTTCACATTGCTCCAGCGCGAGCTCCTCCGCGCGATCGGCTCGCTCGAACCCGAGCAACTGTTCAACGTCATCTGGTTCAACGAGGGCCGGGCCGACGAATGGTCGAAGCGGTTGCGCAAGGCTACACTCGCGAACAAACGGTCCGCGTTCGAGGCAATCAAGGCCGTCGTGCCCGCCGGACAGACCGACCCGGTCGACGCGGTGCGCCGAAGCCTGGCCTACCGCCCCGACGTCATGTTCCTTCTCTCCGACGGCGATTTCGGCGAGGAGAACAAGCACATCATCGACCTGATCCGAAAACGCAATTCGCGAAAACGAACGATCATCAACACCATCCTCTTCGTCTACGATACGATGGGCGAGGGCGAGCAGGTGTTGCGTACGATCGCCGGAATGAACAAGGGCACCTACAAACACGTGACCGAGCAGGACATCAACCGCCGGTGAGCCGCAGTGGCTCCCGGCTCTGATCCTTGTCCTCCAAACGGGCGAAAGGCCGCCGCATGCCGTACCTTCTTTCAAGTCACCGAACCGAACCGTGTTCGGAGACCCGAGTCACGCGCGAATCGCTCCCGCGCGCTCACCCTCGAATCCGCGGCGCCGCCGGGCCGTTCGGATCCGGGCTCGGTCTCATCGGCACCTTTGCGATTCTGCTCCTCGCCCCGGCCCTCGCGGCGGCCCAGGGGGCTCCGGATGTCGCCGGCCCGAAGGAACAATCCTTCCTGACCATCGTGTTGGAGAGCGCGGGCTGGATCGGCGTGGTGATCGTCTGCCTCTCATTGATCGCGGTCACCGTCATCATCGAGCACTTCTGGACGATCCGCCGGGTGACGATGGCGCCCGAGGCGGAGATCTTGGCGAATCGCGAGTTGATCGAGCAGCGCCGCTTCAAGGAGTGTGTCGATCAGGTCGCCGGCAGCAAGACGATGTTCGGCGATGTGCTGACCGTCGGCCTGCGCCACGGCCGTCACGGCTTCGAAGCGATGTTGGAGGCCGTCGAAGAACGCGCCAGCGCCTGGCGAAGCCGCCTCTTTCGCAAGGTCGAGTACCTCAACATCATCGGCAACATCAGCCCGCTGCTCGGCCTGCTCGGAACCGTGATGGGCATGATCCAGGCATTCGCCAAGATGCGCGGCGGCGCCTACGGCCCCGAGGAACTCGCCGGCGCCATCAGCCTCGCGCTGGTCAGCACCTTCATGGGCCTCATCGTCGCAATCATCTCCCTGGGCTTCTTCGGCATCTGCCGAAACCGCGTGGATTCCTTCACGGTGGCCGCCCATGCCTCCGTCGTAGACTTGATCGAGTACTTCCGGCCGGCGGTCGCGGCCGAACAGTCGTCCGGCGCCGCAGCTGTTCCCCGGCAGACCGTCGCGGTGCAATCGTCGTGATCCGACCGCCGGACAGCGGCCGCCCCTCGACTCGGAAACGGCGAGGCGCCATCGGTAACGATCAATGAAAGAACCTCCCCGGACGACCTCGGTCAGGCTCAACCTCGCCCCGATGGTGGACGTGACGATGTGCCTGCTGATCTTCTTCATGGTCACGACGAAGATGGTCGAACGCGAAAACAGCGCGATCGATCTGCCGGTCGCCCGCTCCGCCAAGAACGCGGAAAAGCAGGAGCTCGGAAAACGATTCGTCGTTAATATTCGGGACGCGGATCCGGTCCACAACACCGGCGCGGCCTACGTCGTGCAGGAAAAACCCCTCCCCCTCTCTGAAGTGTTCGCGCGGCTCAAGGCGGCCCGCCGGCTCGATGTCGATCTCAATTGCGTGATCCGAGCGCAGAAGAACCTGCCGTACAAGTACGTCCAGGCCGTGATGGTCGCCTGCGCGCGGGCGGATGTTCGAAAGGTCACCTTCAGCGCCGTTCAGCGCGAGGGGAGCGGCGGCTGATGTTACGTTCCGGATTCGACCAAACACGAGGCTATGTGCCGAATCTCGCACCGATGGTCGACGTCGTCATGGTGATTCTCGTCTTCTTCATGCTCGGAACGAGCCTCGCCATCACCGAGGGCGTTCTGCCGACGAAGCTGCCGACCCAGATCGGCCCAGGCGGCGCGGCCGAGGTCGCCGTCGTGCCGACCGTCCGAATCCTGCTCCGCGAGGCACAGACCGAAATCGGTTGTCAAATCCTGATCATGGACACCCCCCTCTCTGAAAACTCCTTCAAGGCCCTGCAAGGTCTCCTCCGCGCGAAGCGTTTGGCCGGCGCCGACCCCGACGGACCGATCCTCATCGGCGCCGAGCCGGGTGTCGTGTACCAGGCCGTGATTTCCACGATGGATGCGTGCGTCCGCGCGGGCTTCCACAACATCCAATTCTCGGTCAACCCCGGCGTCACGCCGCAGGTGGAATAGATCGGCACGACCGACATGGACTACCGCCGATTCCAATGGGACGCGACACCCACTGCGATGCACGGCGCGCCTTCGTCCGCTCAATCCTCGCCTGCGCCGCCCACCCATGTGACTGCGGCTGCCCGGCGTCTCGCCGCGCCCGCGCGGTGGGCCCGCCTCCGCCCCGGTCCCTGCCTCATGCGCATGGCGATCCTGAGCCTTGCAATGAGTCTGTCCGCGACGGCCGTCGGAGA
>JBHHUY010000055.1:0-13912 GCA_046753965.1 Phycisphaerae bacterium | reverse complement strand
CCCCCGTGGCGGACGTCGGGACGCACATGTGCTCCGCCGCGCAACGGCCGCCACATGAGAGCCGCCTGAACTGTCGTGGACCCGGTCGGACGCGCCGGCCGGCTTTGCCGTTTGGCGGATCACACGTTGACCTTATTCTTGCCCGACTTCTACGAGCTGACGGCTGATCGCTGACGGCTCAGAGCTTGCGGTTGATGCCCAACAACAACCGCCCATCGAAAGCCGGAGGACAACTCGGATGGTCACGCCCGGAGACCGGGACAGGTGGATCGCGATGGACGACACCCGCCTCCTCGCGGCCTGCCGCGTCGATGCCTATCGCGCCAGCGGCCCCGGCGGACAGAAACGCAACAAGACCAGTTCGGCCGTCCGCCTCCGTCACGAACCCAGCGGCCTGATCGTCATCGCCGAGGAAAGCCGCTCGCAACATGAAAACAAGCGCCGCGCGCTCAGGCGGCTTCGGCTGGAACTCGCGCTGGCAATCCGCGAGCCGCTCGACCCGGCATGGACGCCGCCGCCCGCGTACCGAACCCATCGCACCGCCTCCGGCCGGATCGAAATCGCCCGACGGAACCCCGACTACCCGCTTGTCGTGGCGGTGGTCCTGGATGCCGTTGTCGCGTGCGAAGGCGAGCTGCGGCGCGCTGCGGCCATGCTCGACCTGAGCACGGCCCAGTTGTCCCGCTTCCTGACCGGCGACGGCAAGCTCCTGGCGACCGTGAATCGCCTGCGGCACCAAGCGGGCCTTCGACCGATCGCGCCCGCGCGTCAATAGGAGTCTCAAGCTGAGCAGTTTCCGGAGGAAGCGCCGCGGACTTCAGTCCGCGCCCGGACGATCAACCCGCTTCAATCCGCCGGTGCAGCAGCGCGGCCGCGCCGAGCAGGTTCGCGCGATCGGCGATCTGCGCGGGGCAGACGCGAAGATCGGCAGGCAGGCCCGCCGCCAGGGTTTGCTCGAAGAGCCCGAATGACCGGGCGATTGCACCGCCGATGACGAGCGCGTCGGGTCGAAAGCCGCGAACCCACGGCGCCAGCACCTCGGCGAGCATGCGGCCCAGCTCCGCGAAGAGCTGCCGGGCGAGCGGATCACCCCGGGCGGCCTCCGCGGCGATGGCGACCACGTCGGTGTCGTGCGGGCCGCCGAGTTCGGCATAGCGCCGCATCAAACCACGCCGGGAGATGCAGTCTTCAGCCGTGCCGTCACGATAGGGCACAAAGCCGAGGCTCGCGTCGGGCGGAACCCCCGGACCTTCGTATTGAATCTCCCCGTCGGCGAGGAAACCCGAACCGAGCCCCGTGCCCAGCGTCAGCCCGATGACGCGCCGCGCGCCCCGAGCCGCGCCCGCGAGATACTCGCCCAAGACGAAGGCGTTGCAGTCATTCTCGAAGCGCATCGGCAGACGATCATCGAAACGCAGCCGCCGGCGCAGCGCCTGTTCGACATTGAGTCCGTAAAGCGATTCATACTTGGCGACGCCGCGAATCAGGCAGATGCCGCGCGGATAATCGAACGGCCCCGGCATGGCGACGGCGATTCCTTCGACGAGACCTTCGGCCAAGGCGCGTCCGATCGGCCCGCACCACGCGGCCAGGATCGACTCGGCGTCGGCCGACGCGTCCACCTCGCCGCGCCGGGGCGGTCCGATTTCAAACCCCGCCGCGGCGCGGTGCACGCGCGCCGCAGTGACGTGCGTTCCACCGATATCAACACCCAGAATCGGCATGCGCTGTTCCTCTCCGCCGTGCCTCATCCGATGCCCGCCGAAAGCAAACCACAGCCTCGATGAGCCCGCCGCGCACGACTCCTCCCGCACGCGCACGGCTTGCCGTTTGGCGGCCCACCCAACACCGAAGATGCCCGGTCCGAAGCCCGGCACCCGGCGAGCGCGCCTCCGGGTGGACTTCCTCTGGACGCCGCGGCTCGACAGAAGAGAATACCACGTCTTGTACCGACACGTCGGTCCGCCGGGCGGACCGAGAACGATCAGGGTGTCAGTTCCTCATGCCGTCTCATCGCGTCACACTGCTCCCGGGCCTGGCCTCGCTGCTCTGGGTCATCGGATGCGGAGGACCCGGCGCGAACAGTTTCAGGCTGAACCCCGAGGTGCGGCGTCCGGCGAGGTCCGTCGTGCTCTTTTTCGTCGACGGGATGAACCGCCGGCGGTTCGAACAACTCCTGGCCCGCGGCGACCTGCCGAACATCGACCGTTGCTTCGTTCGCGGCGGCGTCGGTGTAACCCACGCGATCGTCTCCATGCCGGCACTGACCTACTCAAATGCCGTATCGCTCCTGACCGGCCGGTTTCCGGGACATCACGGCATCCTCGGCAATCGATGGTTCGATCGATCCACGCTGGCGTATCAGGACTATATCCTCGCCGCAACCTATCGCGACGTGAACCACGAGTTCACCGCGCCGACGATCTATGAGATTCTCCATGATCGGTTCACCGTCAATGTGCAGGGCCACACCCGCCGGGGCGTCACCACCACCTTCGACCACTGGGCCATGAGCGGCATCAACTGCTTCTTCGGGAACTATCCGGGCATCGACACGCGCGCGGGCGGCACAATCCAACGGGTCTTCGGCCTGGCGAATCACGTGCGCCGGTGGCCCACGATTCTCACGTTCTACTTTCCCGGCTCGGACATGGTGGGCCATCATCGGGGCTCGAACACCCCAGAGTATGCCGGCGCGCTTCGAAACATCGATGCACAGGTCGGCCGCGTGATCGACGCGGTGGAGGCCGCCGGCCTGAGCGGCTCGACCTGGTTCGTGCTGATGACGGACCACGGCCACGTCCAGCGCGGAAAAGGCCGAAGCTTCGACCTGTCCGGCTGGCTCCGCGACCGCGCGGGCCTCCGCATCTACCAGGACCATCTCGCCCTCGAAGCGTACGTCGATCGGCACGACGTGCTGAAGCGCTACGACGCGGTCCTCGTCAGCGAAGCCGACCGCAAGGCGGCGATTCACCTGAGGGGACCCGAAGGCTGGTCGAGCCCGGCGACGCAAGCGTGCGTCCGACGCGTCCTGAACGGCCACACGCCCTCCGGCGAGAGGCCGCCTTCGCAGGCGACCGGCCCGCGCCTCTACGAACGGCCCGCCGTCGCGGCGGCCTGCATCCGGGACGGCGCCGATCGCGTGCTCGTGATGACACGGCAGGGATGCTTCGCCGTCGAGCGACATCGAGCCCAAGGGCGTCGAGTCTATCGACTGCTCCCCGCACGGGCGGAGGCGGCCGGTTGCGACCCGGCGTCGAACCCGTTGGGTTATCGCGCGTCGCCCGAGTTGGCGGCCTTCGTCGACGCGGGATGGCACGGGTCGCGCGCGTGGCTCGCCGCAACGGCCGCGACGCGCTTCCCCGACTTCGTGCCGCAGGTCGTCGAGATGTTCGACTCCCCCCGAGCGGGCGATATCGTGCTCTTCGCCGATGAAGACTGGGTTTTCGACAGCAATGAACCGAGCGGACACGGCTCCTGCCTGGCGGAAGACATGCGGGTGCCGCTGTTCTTCGCGGGGCCGAACCTGCCGCGCGGCGGGCGGATCGACCACGCGCGCCTCGTCGATATCATGCCGACCGTGCTCGATCTGCTCGGCGAGTCCGGCCGCCTCGAAGCGATCGGACCGATCGACGGCACCAGCATCGCAGCCGAACTGAAAGCGGCTGACGCATCCAAAGAAAGTGACACAAATGCCGCTCGCAATCAAACTGCGGCACAGCTCATCAACCCGTGCTGCTCCGGCGGGGCGCCGGCGCGACCGTGATCTTTGAGAACCACTTCATCGCCGACCGTCGCGCGAGCAGCGCCGCGAGCATCCCGATGATCGCCCCGACGAGGCAGTCGGTCGGCCAGTGCGCCGCATCGAGGAATCGCGAGACGGAACAGCCGACCGCGAGCAACCAGAACATCCAACTCAGACGCGGGTAGAAAAAGGCCAGCACCCCCGCCAGGGCGAACGCGGCCGCCGAGTGTCCGGACGGAAACGACCGCAGATCGTCGTCGCTGTTGCCGGGCCGCAGGCCCAACCAGGTCTCCGCGCCGGTCAGCCGGTCGAGGGGAGCGACAATCCGCCCGGCGGCCGTCGGCCGAACCCTGGGAATCGTATATTTCCCCGCGTTGTAGGCGATCGCGGCAAAGAGCTGCGCCAGCAGGATCGCCGCGACGATGCTTCGACGTCGTCGATCGTATGTCACAACAATCGCCAACGCGACCGCCACGGAAAGCACCTGCCCGCCGTTCCGAAAGCCGGTCAACAACTGTTCGAGCAGACCGGAGGGATCGGCGGGCATGAAGCGGTCCCGCCACCTCATCAGAGCGACGTCGTATCTCAACAGAACCACCACGGCGACCGCCGCGACGGAAACAAGGCCGATCGCCCGCGCGATCGGGCGTTCTGTCGAGACCGGCACCGAGGCGGAATCACCGTGCATGAGCTTGACTCGGCCGAGCGGCGCGGATCTTGACGGTCCGCCGATCCGCCGGCCGCGCCGTCGCAGCCGCGCCGCTGACGGGGTCGAAGAAACCCAGGATCAGGCTGTAGTAGTACGAGCGCGCATATGCGGCGAACCCGACATGCCCGCCGCTGTAAAGGATGATCGCGGCGACGTTGGGGTTCGAAACGCGTGCAATCAAGTCGGCGATTTCCTGCGCCGGCGCCAGCGGATCATTCGAGCTGTGGACAATCACGACCGGCACGCGGGCACATTCCAGCTTGCGGTCGTCCGGCTTGCCCTTGTAAGGAAGGAATCGAAGGCAACGCAGCCCCTCGGTCACGGAGCCGGGATAGTTGAGCACGGACCGGGCGTACTCCGCGTCAATCAGCTTGCGGAGGCTGCCGTGTACGGGCGGATAGCCCTGTGTGGCCGCGCGGGAATCCACGGCAATCGCGACCGAGGCGAGCGCCGGATCGACCGTCAGCTTGCGCGGTGTTTCGAGCTTGTCGATGATCTTCTCAAAAGCGAGCGTTGGAGAGAACGCCAGCGCCCCGGCCGTGAACCGCCGACGCGGCGGAAGCGGCGGAAGGTGTCGGGCGATTCGCTCGGAGATGCTGGGGTGTCCCTCGGGGCAGTTTTCATACCACGCGGCCAACAGGACTTGGTTGGCGCTCCAGCAAAACCCGATCAGACCCGTTCGCCGGATGTAGGGCTTCGCTTCAAGCCAGTCGGACACGATCATCAGATCCCGCATCGTCAGGACGCCGTAGTTGTACGGCACATCGGGGTAGGCCAGCGAGGTCCGACCGTAGCCGCGGTTTTCGTAGGCGAGAACGTGATGGCCCGCCTTGAGCAGCGCGACCGCGAGGTCCTGGGTGCGCCGAATGTTGTTGTGGCCGAACAGACCCGAAAGAACGACGATGCAGTCCGCCTCTCGCACCGTCGAGCCGTCCTTGGCCAGTCCCAGCCGGCCGTAGCTCGCGAATCCCGGCGAAAGCGGGATGCGCACGTCCGTAAAGCCCGGCCACGGCCCCGGGGCGCGCGTCTTGTCAAAAGGGGGACCGCCCGCCTGAGAACTCCAGAGCAACCCCCAGTAATTCGTGACGAGCTTCTGGAGCTTCTCAGGATCGCGCTTGAAATGCTTGAAGACGTCCACCGGCCGGCCCCGGCCATCGACGAGATCCTCAGTCAACAGCGGCGCCGCCCGGCCCCGGGGGAGCAGGTGGGCAAGCGCGCCGTGCGTCTGCGCGAGCCATTGCCGGGGGGTCATCGGGCGTGCGGCGGGCTCAAACCGGACGCGGACGAAATCCGTGCTTCGCATGGGGAACGACTGCTCCTCAAAGCAGCCGGCCGACAGCAGCAGAAACGCCGCGGCCACCGGCGCGCGTCGCAGTCGTCTGAACATGGAGCGGATCCCCTTCACTCGCGGAAGCATGCCCCGCGCTGCCGATGACAGGCGGTCCGTACGCCCTTAGATTAATGTCGTTCGCGGCGAACCGTCAACGTGGATTCCGCGCGTTCCGGAACGCCCGCCGGCCGCCGGCCCCAGCCGGTACGCCGGACATGACGCGCCGCCCGTTTCAATCGCAGATTCGTGGGTGTTCGAATCGTGACCGCCTCTTCCAACGTCTTCGAACCGGTCGACAAACGGAAGCGCCGGGCCGGCTCCGCCTTTCTTGTTGGCCTCCTTCTGGCAGGAGCGACGCTGGCCGCGCACGGCTGGTCGCTCGGCGACGGCCTGTTCCTCGACGATCACTGGCACCAGAAGCAGTTGCGCGATCTCGGCTGGTCCTGGACCGACCTCTTGAATACGACCACCATCGCCCCCGCTCAATTCATGGAGACCTGGTGGCAGGAATACCCGATTCAGTGGCAATACGCCCGCCCCGTGTCGATCCTCCTGATGAAAGCCGTCTATCACACAACCGGCGGCAGCGTCGTCGCCCAGCACGCCGTCAGCATCTCGCTTCATTTCGTCGCCGCCTGCCTGGTCTACGTCCTCTGCTTCCGGCTGACCGAACGGCGCACCTGGTCCGTCGTCGGCGCGCTGCTCTTCGTCATCTACTCCCACAGCGTCTTCGCCGTCGGCTGGCTCGCCGCCCAGAACACCGTCCTTCAAACGATGCTGATGCTCGCGGCGCTGCTGGTCTATCTCCGGGCCTCGGGGCTCAACGTCGGCACGCCCGCCCTTGACCCGGCCGCATCGGAACCGGCACCCCATCCCGCCGTCGTCCCGCCGATGCGCCAGCACCTGTTTGCCGCGACCGTGCTGCTCTGGACCCTCGCCCTGTTCACCCGTGAAAGCGCGATCATGCTGCCGGTCATTCTCGCCGCGTTCGATCTCGCCTTCGGCGGCCGGCGACACCTTCGCGCGCGGCTCGGCCCGCACCTGCTGCTCGCCGCAATAGGCACGGCTTTTCTCATCTGGCGCCTGGGATACTTCTATCATCCCCTGCCCGAGGTCTATCTCCGCCGCCCCAACGGGAACGATCCCTACCTGCTCTGGTGCGTCGCCAAGCTCATGCATTACCTCTGCTCGGCTGTCTGGCTCTCGCCGATGACCGTCGGCCCTACCGGGCGTTTCAATCCCTTCACCGAGGTGCCGGGCGACTGCGCCCTGATGTTTGCCATCCTCGCCGTGATGGGCACCGGCTACTACTTCGCCTGCCGCAACGCCCACGGCTATTGGATCTGGCCGCTCTGGCTCGTCCTGTCCTTCCTGCCTGTCGTGCCGGTCCTGGCGACGCCGCACTCGGGGTATCTCGCGGGCGTCGGCTTCTCCGTCGCCATGGTGCTCGCGCCGGGGCTTCGCGACCGCGTTCGGCCGGTCTCGATCGGCCGCTGGTCGCGCGGCGTCGCGATCTGGTTTCTGATTGCGACGGCGATCTACATTCCAATCTACCGGACATTGTGGCGGGGCATGATCGCCGCGGAGCGCTACACCGTCGCCAAGGTCACGGCCGCCCCGCCGCCCGCCGGCGTCACCGACATCTTCTTCCTCAACATCCCCTTCGTGAACATCTATGCCTCCCTCTGTCTGGAAGAAGCCTGGGGGCCCCCGGCCGAGACCATTCGATGCCACGCCCTGACGTACGCCCCGGACCTCGTACAAATGGACGCTCCGTGCGTCGTCGAGCAGCTCGACGACCATCGCTTCACCGTCTCGGTCTCCGGCGAACGCTATTTCTCCGGCCTGCTCGGGCGGTACCTGATCGACTCGGTTCGGGATTCGGGTCGCCTCCGCCGCGGCGATCGTGTGGCCGGCCCGCTGTTCGACGCCGAGATACTCGACGCGGACGCCGAGGGTGTGCGGACACTCTGCTTCACGTTCCATCGCCCACTGACCGACGAGCGGTACTGCTTCTACCTGACGACGCCGGATTGCCCGGCCGCCCGGCTCCGCTTCCGCCCCATGTCCGACTCGGCGCCCGTCGCCACGCGACCGTTGCCCGTCGGATCGGCGCCGAGTCGCGAAGCGATCGCCCGGGCGGCCTCACGACTGCGGGCAGGGGATGCCGCCATGGCGAACCCGCTGTTCGCTGCGTTGCAGGCCGATGACCCGGACCTGCGGCGCCGTGCGTGGACAGGCTTTCGAGAGGTGGCGCAGCCGGTGGCGCGGGCCACGGGGGCGCAGGTCCAGGGCGACCTGAGCGGCGACGTGCCGAACGCGGCGGCGCTCGCGCGGATTCGCGCGTGGTGGGATTCGCGCGTCGATTCGGAGACGCTCGACGCGGTCTGGCTTCATCGCCGAGACTTTGAAGCCATCCGCGAGGAACGCGACGGCATCCTCACCGTCCGCGGCAACGCGGGGAAGATCATCCGAACCGATCTATACCTGACCGGCCCGCCGTTCCCCGGGCCGCGATAGACCGCCGGTCCCACCGCCCGCGCAGAATGCCCACCGAAGCGCTCTCGTAAGGAACCGCGGATCAATCAGTTGCACAGTTCACTCAGGTGACACGGGGCATCTTGCCCGTTCTCCAACGGGCGGGACGCCCGTGCCACATCAACCCTTGGGACGCGCTCTCAATCGCCGGTCGCCATTCTGAGCACACGCTGGGCGCGCTTCACCACCGGCGGATCGATCATCTTGGTGCCGAGTGAAACGGCGGCGAGCCCCTTGGCCTGCGCTGCCTCGAACGCGGCCACGATCTGTCGCGCCCGGTCAAGCTCGGCTTCGGTCGGGGCAAAAGCCTCGTGGACCACCTGGATTTGCCGCGGGTGGATGCAGCCCTTGCCCTCGAAGCCGAGGCCCTTGGCTTCCAGGACACTCGCGCGAAGACCCTCGGTGTCGCCGACGTCGGAAAAGACCGTGTCGATCGGCTGAAGCCCCGCGGCGCGGGCCGCGTTGACCACCTGCGCCCGCGCCCAGACGCTCTCGCGGCCCTCGGGTGTGCGCGCCGCGCCGATGTCGGCCGTGTAGTCCTCCAGCCCGATCGTCAGGGCGACGACGTTCGGCGAAGCCGTCGCGATTTCGTAAGCCTTGATCGCCCCGAGGGCACTCTCGATGATCGGCATGAGAAACACGCGATGCTCAGAAGTGCCCGCGGCGCTCGCTCGCGTGGACGCATTCTGGATGATTTCCTGGACCCGTTCATCGACACGGGTCACCTCTTGCGCCGACTCGACCTTCGGAATCAGCACGACGTGGACGTTATGGGGAACGATGAAATCCAGATCGGCGATGCCGCGTTCGCCCTGGTTGATTCGCACCATCCGCTCGGCGCCCCGGAAGTCGATCGCGCGGAGCGCGTTGCGGACCAGCAGCCGGGCCTCGTCTTTCACCGCCGGCGCGACGCTGTCTTCCAGATCGAGAATGACCCCGTCGGGCCCGTGCAGCCCGGCGTTCAGCATGAACTTCGGCTCGTTGCCGGGCAGATAGAGCCGGCTTCGGCGGAACCGGTCGCGCCGTGTCCCATACTGCGTGCCCGCCGCCCAATCGGGAAGATAGCCGTCACCCGACGCCGCGCCACCGGAACCGCCGGCGTTCGCGCGCAACCGCCTCAGCGCGCACTCGACTCGGGCCATCAGAACGAACGGCAGGGCCCCGGCGTCCTCGATCTCGATCCGCGCATTGCCGATGCCGAACGCGGACATCATCTCACCGACGAGGCCGCGAATCGAGTCGCCGTACATCGACGCGACCTTACTCTTCAGGTCGAGTTGAATCCCGCCGGAGTCGGTCCGCGCAAGCCGGACCCAACAGTCGGAGCGAACGTCCGAACCCCGGCGCCCGGCTTCGGCGGTGTGAGCCTGGTTCATCGACTGCGTGCCTCCGCGCGCGACCGCCCGGGCTGTTCGCAGCGGGCCGCGCTCGATTCACTTCGCTTAGAGTGCGTCCTGAAACCCTTGTGGCACAGGCGTCCCGCCCGCGTCCGCACCGCCGAGACGGCGGCGCCACAGGACTCTCAGGACGCACTCTCAGAACGACGAGATCTCAACGATGTCGGCGTTGACCAGATAAACGAGGGCCCGGATGACCTCCGGTTCGCCGCACGAGATCAGGCCCTCCAGGGCGGCCGCGTCGCTCAGCGCCCGGGTCAGCTTCGGCGAACACGTGCGGCCGAAGGTTGCGGACGCCAGCAGCGGCGCCTCGTCGGACATCGTCATCCCAAGACTTCTCAACTTCTTCTCCAGGATTCCGGTCGCCGTTCGGCATTTCAGCGCCTCAAGTCGATCGGCCGACAGGGCGATGTTCGGCGTTTCGATCTGCCGCTCCTTCAGGCCGGCCTTCAATCGATCCAACACGGCGACATCAAAAAGCGGATGCGTGTAACGCACGGTCGTCAAATCATCGGCCACTTCGGGATAGGCGAAGAGCCCGTCAACCTCCCGACTCGAGCAATACGCATGGAAGCCGTCCCGACCCCGCACATAGACGACAAGATTGCCGCCCGAGAAAGGGCGCTCTCGATCCGGACGGGTAATCGCCAGTCCCTCGCCCGCCGCGGCCGTCGCTTCGGCGAGGGTTTCCCGCAGCTTCCGGCTCTTGCGCCGCAAGTCGGCCCTCACGCCGTAGCCGAGGTCCGTGGACGCATCACCGGAGAGGAACGCGTCCACATCCGCCAGGGCGATCTCTTTCCGGCTCTGCCGCAGCTCCAGAACGAAGCGGACATTCGCCTCCGACAACGCCGGGCCGGACACGACGGTGACCGCTTCTTGAATGTTGCGACTGCCGCCATCGGCGCAGCCGGACGCACAGGCGAGGAGCGCGGAGATGACCAGGCCGCCTGACTTCGTCGTTCGGTAACGAGATCCTGTCACGGCACCGCTCCTTCCTGTTTCAGACCCGGCCCTGCGAACTTGTTTCGGACTTCACTCTGCTCATCGGCGGTCGCGTCCCGCGCTCACGCCGATCCTGCTCGACCGCCCGGGCGCCTACCGATCCGCCACGCACAGTGCCGTCAGCTTACGCACATCGTCCAGCTTCTCCAGCGAAAACACGCAGTCCTTCAACGCCGCCCGCCGCCGGTCGCTCATCAGCGGCTCGGCCAGGGCGTCGAACTTCACCTGCAAATCCTCCGGCGTCATCGGATCACGCGGATCGCCCTTGGGGAAGTCCCGCTCCGCCGAGAGCGACCGGCCGTCGGTCGTCGTGATCGTCACGCGCGTGCACTGCTTGGCCGGAAAGGCCTTCTCAAACGCCTCGTTCGCCACGACCTTGACCTTCTTCATCTGGGCCCGAAGACGATCGTCCCAAAGCTTCTCCTCCGTGAACTCGAGCGGCGTCACGCGCCCTTCCGCCAGCGCCGCCGCGATGCAATACGGCAGGCTGTGGTCGGCCGACTCCTTGCTCTGCGGGTCGTACTTGGCCGGGTCGCTGAGAATGTCCGCCGCGCGGGCAATGCTCTCGATCAGCACCTGCTCGATGTCCTCCGCCGCCAGACCGTGATCCTGAATGATCTGTAGCGTCGCCGAAACCGGCGAGTGCATCAGGGCCTCGATGGGGTACGACTTCATCCCGCAGTCGGTAATCATGAACCGATCGCCCGGACGATCGGTGATCCAACCGTAATCCCACCCTTCGCCGAGGCAGTGTTCCATGCCCTCTTTGCCCTCGATGACACCTTCCGGCCCGGTGTAGCCGCGCAGGGCGAGTAACGCCGCCTCGACGCCGTCGCGCGTGGCCATCGGGCTGACCGTGTTCTTCATCATCGTGAGCTTCCCCGCCACGGCGCAGCCCAGCGTGAAGTGATGACAGGCCGCGATGCCGATCGCGTGCTGCATCTGCTCGGGCGAGAGGCCGAGCATCCGGCCCGCGACGACGGGCGTCGCGTAGGCCATCAGGGTCGCGTGGTGCCAGCCGCGCTCGCGGATGCCGGGCACCGCGATGTGGCACAGCCGCATCGTGATCTCATAGCCGAGCACGATGCCGACGAGCAGGTCCCGCCCGGTCATCCGTTTCCACTCGCCGATGGCCAGCGGGGCCGAGAGCAGATCGCTCGGGTGCGCCGGGTCCTGCTTCCAGTAGATGTCGTTGTAATCCATCGCCCGAACCATCAGGGCGTTGAGCATGCTCGCGGCGACGACGTTCATCTGCTCGCCGGTGCCGATGACCGTGCAGTCGCCCGGCTGCCCGAGGTCGCGATAGTGTTCGAGAAACAGCCGCACGTCATGGACGCGCGAGCCGCCCAGCGCGCAGCCCAGCGTGTCATAGAGAAACCGCTTGGCCGCGTCGATCGCTTCGGGCGTCAGATCTTCGTACGTCAGCTCGCAGGCCCAGCGGGCGATGTCGCTGGTGATGGTTGGCATGGTCTTGGCTCCGTTTGGGTTTGTCAGGCATTAGGGGGCAGTTGTCAGTTATCAGTTGTCAGTTGTCGGTGGCTGTTTCGCTCTCTCGTTTGCTTTGAACCGCGGACCTTGGGGATGAGAGAAGCCAGCATTCGCTTGACCTCGGTCACAGCGGTCGTCAGTTCCGAAAAAGGCTCGGCCGGCAGAAGGTTCAGGTCGCGGGCAAGTAGAATGTGATACTCCAACTCGCTGGCCGACCCCATCGCCATCTGGAGAAAACGGGCGAAATCGACCCCTGTTTCACGGCAGCATCCCTCGGCGATGTTGGCGCCGATCGAGGCGGCCGACCGTCGCATCTGCGAAGTCAATCCGTACAGCTCCGAACTTGGAAACCTCGTGGTCGCCCTATACACGTCGAGCGTCAACACATGACCCTTCTGCCAAACTTTCAGATCACGAAAACCCTGCAACGCCCCACCTCCTGATAACTGACAACTGATAACTGACAACTGAAAACTATCTTCTCCCCAACTCACACGCAATATCAAAATCAACAAAATCCGCATGATGAAAGATGATGCTCTCCAGGCTGCGGTGCACGTGGTCGCCCTCCTTGCTGTGCGTCGCCACGATGTGCATCACCTCGTCGGGCAGACCGCGCTTCCAACACAGGCCGACCCCGCTGAACGGGTGCCGCAGCAGGTCGCCGCGCGGTCCCTTCGCGGGCGAGCCGTCCGGCCCCTTGACGTATTCGATCGGCTTGCCGACGTCGGCCAGCAGCGAGCCGGCGATCAGATGATCGCGGTGGAGCGGCACGCGGTCGCCGTAGGCCTCCTTGAGCACGTCATAGATGGCGATCGACATGCGGCAACAGGTGCGGACGTGTTCGAGAAAACGAATGTCGATATCCCCGGCCAGCAATGTGAACGGGATCGCTTTCAGTTCCTCGATCGTCCAGCCGCCGATCGTCAATGAATCGACCCAGACGTCGATCACCTTCTCGCGCAAGTCCGCGTCGGAGATCTGCTTGAGTTCGGAAAAGAAACCGAGAATTTGTTCACGCATCGTCGTACCTCCTCCCCTCACCTGTCTGTGCCCCGTTCATCACGCTGTGCACAACACGCTGACAGTCTGTGTGAGTGATCGCCTGACGGCTTATGGCTGGCGACATTCCGGCTCACCAACGCACCCCTGGAATCTATCTCAAAACTGTGGCACCGGCGTCTCGCCGGTGTCGATTCACAGGTCAGAGGCCTGTGCCACGAGAGGTTTCGGGACAGGCTCCCAACCAATTCCCCAAATCCAGCCTTGACGCTGAGTTCCCGGTCGGCTTCACCAAGTGCGGAAGAACACACCGCCTCTCTTGAAGCTGATAGCTGACGGCTGATAGCTGATGGCTGACGGCTGAAAGCTCACGCCCCACTCTTCCCCACTGACAACTGACAACTGAAAACTGATAACTGAAAACTGATAACTGACAACTACTCCTCCAACTCCTCCGCAATCACCGCCTCAAACCCGCCCTTGACGATCAGCTCCTGCGCGACTTCGCCGAGCGGCGAGAACGCATACACACGAACAGAAGTCGGGGAGCCGGGATCGCTCGATTCGTCGGGATGTTGTGCTCCGGGCACCACATCCGCGCGGGCTGAAGCCCGCGGCTCTTTCTCGCCGGCGCCCGCGTCGCTCGCGCCCGGGGGGCCGACCTCAATGCTCGACTTCGTGAAGTCCACAACCGCGCTCAG
>JBHHUY010000054.1:0-13947 GCA_046753965.1 Phycisphaerae bacterium | reverse complement strand
CCCCGCGCGATTCCGCCCCCCTATTTCGAATCAGGCAGCGGCGAGCGTCGAGGTTGGCCGTCCAGGCCAGCTATCCGGATGTTTGACTATCGAAGGAGTGAAGGCATGTTCAGGTTCCATCTGCTGTTGTGCATCGTTGTGGCGCTGGTCGGCGAGGCGCGGGCCCAGACGCCTACCCTCGACGCGAAGACCGCCGCTGTCCATGAGGGAGCGACGGTGAAGACGTCTTCGGCCCGGTGGGATGCGGAAGTCTCCTTTCGGCAGAGCTTCCCCGAGGCCGCGTTCTACAAGTCGAGCGGCCGCACGATGCGCGTTTACGGAACGTCATTCGCCTTCGGGCAGACGCCGGTGGATGCTGCCGCGCAGTTCGTGCAGACGCATGCCGCCATGTTCGGGGTCGATTCGGCCGACTTGAAGCCTGAGAGCCTGTTGAACGACCGCCGGCATACACAGCCGGTCATGTATCAGCCGGCGACCGGGACCTACAAGTTCACCCTCGTTTATTACACGCAATCAAAGAACGGCATTCCGGTCTACCAGGCCGATCTGAGGCTGCTGGTCCGTAACGAAGCCGATTCACCGCTGGTCTCGGCTGCCTCCGGCCTGCGCGACCTCGGCGGGTTTTCAATTGACCCGGTCACGCTCAACAACCTCTCGCAGCCCACCTACATCGACGGGCGCTTCGCGATTGCGCGGGCCGCGGTTCTCGCGGCCATGCCGGGGTTGACCCGCTTTTCCGCACCGCAGGCCGTCGTCTGGGCCGGCGTGGATGACATGAAGGTGCAGCCGACGGTTGCGTTGACCTTCATCGCGGACAACGCAGGGCCCAACGGCATCGGCGATCAGAAGTGGCGATTCGTGACCGATCTCAAAACCGGCGCGATTCTCTATCGCGAGAACCTGATTCTTCAGGTGGATGTCGTCGGCAATGTGAGCGCGATGGCCTCGCCGGACTACCGCGCCGACGCGTGCATCACCGAGACGGCGATGGCGATGCCGTACGCCCGGGTCAGCATCGGCGGCACGACCGTCTTCGCCGACGCGAACGGCGACTTCGTGATTCCGAACGGCGGTTCGGGACAGGTGACCGTGACTTCCGAGGTCCGGGGGCAGTGGTTCAACGTGAACAACCAGTCGGGCGTTGACACGGTGTTGAATCCGACCGTGACGCCACCCGGGCCGCTGAATATCCTCCACAATCAGGGCAACGCCGAGTTCACGACCGCCGAGGTCAACGGCTACATCCAGGCGAATGTTGTGCGCGACGTCACGCTCGCCTCCAATCCGAGCTATCCGACCATTGCGAACCAGTTGGACTGGCCGGTCAACGTCAACATCGCGGATGTCTGCAACGCTTTTTATGACGGCGCGTCGATCAACTTCTTCACCGCGGGCGGCGGCTGCAACAACACCGGCTTCGGAGACGTCGTGCACCATGAATACGGGCATCACCTCGTCGCCGTGGCGGGCAGCGGCCAAGGGCAATACGGCGAGGGAATGGGCGACGTGATGGGCATTCTCATCACGGGCCGATCTCAGCTCGGCGTCGGGTTCCAATCCTGCGCCGGCGGCATCCGAGACGCCAACAACACGATGCAGTATCCGTGCAGCGATCCGGGCGGCGACCCGCACCCCTGCGGCCAGCTCATCTCCGGCTGCGTCTGGGACACGAGCAATGAGCTGATGATGACCGAGCCCGTCAACTGGCAGCAGATCATTCGAGACCTCGCCATCAATTCGATCCTGATGCACACCGGTTCGACGATCTCACCGGCCATCACGACCGATTTCCTGATCCTCGACGATGATGACGGCGACCTGAACAACGGCACGCCGCACTCGAACGAAATCCTCACCGGCTTCGGCGCACACAACATGGTGCCCCAGCCTCCGCCGGCCAACGATGCCTGTATCGACGCGATTGAAGTGTGCCCCGGCATTACGACCGGCAGCACGGTCGGCTCGACGAACGACGGCTCGGCGACCTGCGGCGACACGAACAGTTCGCCGGACGTCTGGTACAAGTACACCCCGCTGACAAGCGGAACGGTCACCGTCAGTGCCTGTTCGGGCACGAACTACGACGGCCAACTGGCGGCCTACTCGGGCTGTCCGGGCACGACGGCGAACGAACTCGCCTGTGACGACGACGGTTGCGGCACGACCGGCGGGCCGTCCACGATTACGTTCAGCGTCACGGCCGGCAACACCTATCTCATCCGCTCGACCGGTTGGCAGGGATCGGTCGGCGACTTCACGCTGAACATCACCGCTCCGGCGTGCGACCCCGGCCTGCCGGACCCGCTGACGATCAGTTTCCCCTCGGGGCGGCCCGCGACGATCGATCCGGGGGTGGCCACGACGATTCCGGTCCAGATCGACAACGGCACCGAGGTGCTCGTCCCGGGCTCCGCGACCCTGCACTACCGCTACGACGGCGGGGTCTTTCTGACGGCGCCGCTGACCGACCTGGGCGGCGGACTCTTTGATGCGACGCTGCCGGCGCCGGACTGCTCCTCGCTGCCGGAGTACTACGTCAGCGCCAACGGCGACGGCGGCTCGACTGTGACGGATCCCGCGGACGCGCCCACAACCGTGTATGCCGCGGTTGTCGGGACACTCACGACGGTGATGACCGACAACTTCGAGACCGATCAGGGATGGGTGGCTGTCAACCAGGGGGCCACCAGCGGCGACTGGGAGCGCGGTGTGCCGGTGGACGATCCCGGCTGGGCCTATGATCCCACCTCGGATTCCGACGGGAGCGGGCAGGCTTACCTGACCCAGAATCAGAACGGAAACACCGACGTCGACTCCGGCGCGGTGGCACTGATCTCACCGACGCTCGACCTGTCGAGCGGCAACGTGACCATCAACTACGACTACTATCTGCGTCTCACCGACACGGCGGGCGCGGTGGATCGGCTGCTCGTGGAGATCGACGGGAACAACGGGGCGGGCCCCTGGATCGAGATCGCACGTCACACGACCGACGGCGGTCTGTTCTGGCGCAGCAATGTGATCACGCAGGCCGACCTCGACGCCGCCGGCGTGGTGCTCACTGCGACGATGAAGCTGCGTTTCACCGCCAACGACGCTGATACGCAGAGCATCGTGGAATCCGGCCTCGACGCCGTGAACATCTCAGCCGTCACTTGCACCGCCGCGCCCTGCGGCGCCGCCGACGGCGACTTCGACGCGAGCGGCGGCCCGAACGGTCTGGACGTTCCGCTCTTCGTCAATGCGCTGATCAACGGGGCCACGCCCGATGAGGTCTGCCACGGCGACTTCGACGCATCGAGCGCCCTGGATATGGGTGATGTCAACGGCATGGTCAACGCACTGCTGACGGCACCGTAGCAAGAACGGTCGGCCTCCGCCGACCGTGAGAGTTCCGAGACTGACAAACGGCTCCCGGCGCATAGCTGCCGGGAGCCGTTTTTATCGGCCTTGCGCTGCACGCGGGGCGCCGTCCCAGTGACTGCGGTCGCTTACCGGTCGTTGGCGCGGGAAAACATGGTGTGTGATTGCCCCTTTGTTTAGAATGGGATTGCCTATCGAGGTCGGAGTTCTTTTGATTGAAGCGAAATGGGGAGGGGCCGCGTGACCACTCAACCACCGGCGATTCGCAGGGGCCCGGAGGCGGCGCGTCGCCTTCCGGCCGGTCGCAGACTCGGGTTACGGTTGGCAGCAACGGCGCTATTGACCTGTCCGGTTCTGTATTCGGTTGCGTGCGATCCGGCCGTGTGGGTGGCGCCGGCGCCCGGTGATGTCGCCGGGTCGACGGCGTTCATCGACGTTTCAGATCGGCTCGGCGACGAGCGCGATATCCGGGGTTGGGGCGGGCTGGCCGCATTCGACTACGACAACGACGGTGACATCGACCTGCTCACCACCAACGGCCCCGGCACGCCGAACAGGCTCTTTCGCAACGACGGCCATGCCCGTTTCACCGAACTCGCGGGCGAAGCGGGGCTGTCGTTTGCAGAGGATAACTGTGCGGCGTGCGCCGTGGGGGATTGGAATAACGACGGGCGTCTTGATCTCATCCTCGGGCGCCAACGTCTTGGTGTTCCCGACGGCGCCGCCGCCGGCCCCATTCTGCTCATGAACAACGGACCCGACGCATCCGGTCATGTCACGTTCTCCAGGCTGACCGCCGCGCAAACAGGGCTCTCCAGCGCCGCCCCCGCCAACGCGATCGGAGTCGGCGATTTGGACAATGACGGGTTGTTGGACCTGTTGATCGGCCGCTACGACATGTCAGTCATCGGCCTGTTGGAGGTCCCCTTGTATGAATCGCAGCCGAACGAGCTCTGGCGATGCACCGGCGTGAGCGACGGGGTACCGCGGTTCGAGCGCGTCACGACGGCGGGCATCGAGGGCACGGCGCAAAACGGCTTTTCCCCCGATACAGCCGACCAGACCTTCATCCCCGGCACCCTGGTTCTCTACATGACCGATGTGGACGGGGACGGCTGGCTGGACTTCTTTGATTGCCATGATATCCCCGGCGGCGTGGACTACTTCCATAACAACCGTGATCTGACATTCACGCGCCGACAGGTCGGCCTCCTGAACAAGCACGGGGGGTGGATGGGCATGGCCGGCGGGGACTACGACGCCGACGGGGACATCGATTACTTCATCACCAACGTCGGGTGTGACTTCTCGACCCTCTTCCCGCCCGATTCCGTGTCGAGTGCCCACACCAGAAAGAACGGCGCCTATTTCCACCGGCTCCTCCGAAACGACGGCGGCTACCTGGTCGACGTGACCGCCGCGACGCGCCTCACGCCGTCTGTCGTGTTGCCGCCGACGAACGCGCTGGGCGGTTCGGGCCTTCAGGCCGCCGAGTTCGGCTTCGGCACCACCTGGATCGACACGGACAATCGCGGTCGCCTCGATCTCTACTGGGTCGGCGACCTGATCACCACACTCAACCCCGCGCTCAACATCAACTGGCACGGCGTGGGCCGCTTCCTGACCAACAACGGCGACGGCTCCTTCACCGACCGCACCGCCGAACGGGGGTTGTTCAACATCCCGCCGGACAAGCGCGTGGCGTTCGGCCAACAGGAAGCGGGCCGAGCGCTGGCGGCGTGTGATTTGAATGGCGACGGATTCCAGGACCTCGTCGTCACCAATGCGTCGATGCTTGGAACGCCCGACGCCAGGGCGCGGTTGTTTCTGAATCCCGCGAGCAACGGGAACCACTGGCTGACGGTTCGGCTCGAGGGAAGCGACAGCAACCGATTCGGAATCGGCGCCCGCGTCATCGCAACGGCGGGGGGGAAGACCCGCGTGGCCGAGGTGCTGTCAACCACGAGCGCGTTTCTGGGACTTCAACCGCAGGCCCACTTCGGCCTCGCTGATGCCGACCGCGTAGACACGCTGGAAGTGCGGTGGCCTTCCGGCCGGGTGACCATTCTGAACGACGTTGCGGTTGATCGGGTGTTGACGGTCAGCGAGTGAGACGCGAGCCGATCGCGCATGTCTCGGCGGCTATTCGGAGTCGTCCTCGTTGATCGCCGCGACCGGAAGCGGCGTTTCGTTCAAGACGGTGAGTGTCCCGTGGTGCTGCGTCGTCCAACGGGCGAGCCATTCATCCTCGGGGCCCGGCTCGACACGGACGACATTGACACTCACATTGCCCTGAAGGGCCCGCTGCGAGAAAGCGTCCAGGGGACCGGCTTCCAGGTCGCCTTCGACGAACAACCAGACGGTCGTCGGCTCGAATGACATCGCCGCTTGGAGCAGCGCCGCGTGATCGATCTGGAGAGACGGCCGGATCGAACGCACCGCGTCGTAAGCCCGAACCTTCTGTTCGCTCGTTGCGGCCTTGAGCTCGCCCTCGCCGGGCCAGACCCTGACGCCCTCGTCTGTCGCCGAGACAATCGAGAATCGCTGCGACGGCCGCAGATCGTGGATCCGGCTTGCCAGCCGATCTGTCAGGGCGTAGTGCTCCGGGCCGATGTCGAAAGGTGTGGCCACCACAAAGACCACGCGCTGGGCATTGAAGGCGAGCGGGATCGTGAGATCGACGGGTGTGCCGGCCGGCGGAATCGTCACCGACTCGCGACCGAAATACGCGCCTTCTTTCGAGGCCTTGATCACCACGACGTTGCCCGTCTGGGCCGGATCGAACTGAATCTCCGCGGGGGCGGGGCCGAAGTCCTTGCCGGCGACGGTGACACGACCGCCGGGCGGGTCGGTCCGCACGATCATTCGCGACATGAGTCGGCGCAGCAGGAGGCGTGCCGCCACCGGTTCGCCGCCTCCGATGTCGGGCAGGGGGAAACTCAGGGTTGCAGGCTCATAGCCCGCGGCCGCTGCGACGACCTCGATCTGCTGGCCCAGATAATCGGGGTCGAGCTGCACAGTGACGGGCGATACGCCGCGAAGCTCTCCGCCGATCTCGACTTGGGCACCCGGGGGCTCCGTTACCACGCGGACGATCGGGCCGACGGGCTCCAACGCAAGATCAAGGGCGAGCCGCCGGCCGGTGTCGGGCGGTTCGATCTTCCGTTTGAGGTCCGCGTAGCCCGCCTTGCGGACGACCAGCTCCCCAGCGGAGGCCGGTTCGATCGTCAAGCTGAGCGGACTGCGACCCTTGAGTTCGCCGTTCATCCAGATTTCGGCGTCCGGCGGATCCGTGGAGACGGCCATCTCGATCGGCATCCGAACCAGCCGGATGAACGATTCTGGGACGCCTTCCAGGCTGGAGAGCGGCTGGCGGATTTCGTGGTAGCCTTCCGCCGAAACAACCAACAGCGGATCGTCCGTCGAATCTACCGGTCGCGGGAGGGTCAAACGGCCCCAGGCATCCGCGGGCCCGACCTTGCGGCCGTCGAGTGTGACGACCGCCGAGGGCGGCGAGACTCTCAAGAGCAGCTTTCGCGTTTCGCCCGTGCCGGCCAGAGGCAAATCGGCGCTTTTCGGCTGTTCGCGCAAAAAGTGGCCCGCGATTGCGACCGTGACCAAGAGGCCGACGGCGATGCCGAGCCCGAGGTCCCGCCGGCGCCGCCGGTCCCGTGCGGAGGTGTCATCCTCCGGCGGGCGGATGGGATCAGTCGTCTCGATCGGTATCGGCAGGGCGGGGGGACGGAAGTCCGGCATGTCCTGCCGTGGCGGCCAGCTTGTGCTGCCCAGTGTCGGCCGCGGCGAGAGCGAGGTCTTGTCAAGCTCGCGAATCAGTTCCTCGAGTTGATCGCTTTGGCCGTGCGAGGCGCCGGCCGAAGGCGGAGGCGGGACCGGCCGAGGGGCGACGATGGGTTTCTTTTCTCGGGGCGTCGTGCCGGCCGGAGCCGGGCTCGGAGCGGTCGCCCCCAGCGCCTCCGGCTGTTCGATCGGCGTGGGCTCGTAGTATTGACGGAGGCGCTCCGCACGTTCGCGTTCGTCCTGTTCGCGCAACGCACGCAACTGGTCTGCGCGGAGCGGCTGGGCGAGCGCCTTGACGGATTGTCGACACGCTGCGCAGATGCCCTCGATGATTGCGATCGCGTCGTCCTGGGGGAGTTCGCGCCCGCATTTCTCGCACATCAGCGGATTGAACACCGAGTCAAACCCTCCCTGGCTTGATCGTCCTCCACCGGCCTCCGAGACCGCCGGTCGCTTCACACGGGCAGACCCTGACTCGGCCGCAGAGGCTTGGCGCACGCCGTCCCGGCGACTGCTCAGCGCCGTTCTCCTACCCCTCTCATCGTCGATCGTAGTCCCATAACTGTAATGAAGCCCGGTTCTTACTGCAAGCACGGTTGCCGGGCCCGGTGAATCCGGGGGCCATGTCAGAATCGGCGGAACGGAGGATCTGCGTCGCGGCCGCGGATGGGCCGTTCTCGCGTCGAGGTCCGGCACGGGGGGCGGACGCTACGTGAGAGCCGCCTGAACTGTCATGGACCCCATCGGACGGGCTGGACCGCTGGTTCATTGACATCCGGCAATGCGGATGGGATCATGTTCAGAGGCCTGTTCGGCCCCATTCGCCCGGGCATAGTGAGAATGAGTTCGGCCTCCGCCCCTTGTCCTGACCGGTCGGCGTCCCCGCCGGGGGGAGTCGCATGGATCATTTGAAGGTTCAGTATCTCGACGGCCGGAGGCAGCGGTATCCGCTGCGAAAGCCTGAACTCTTTCTCGGCCGCGATGCCACGTGCGATATCGCGATCGAGGACGGGGTCACATCGCGCAGACACGCCCGTTTCTTCAGCGATCCGCAGGGGCAGTACTGGATCCAGGACCTGCACAGCAAGAACGGCGTCCGGCTCAATGATCAGCCCGTGACAAAGGCGCAGGTCAAGCCCGGAGACTCCATC
Organism: Phycisphaerae bacterium; assembly: GCA_046753965.1. Classification (GTDB taxonomy): domain Bacteria; phylum Planctomycetota; class Phycisphaerae; order UBA1845; family UTPLA1; genus JBHHUY01. The sequence continues at coordinate 5,635 of JBHHUY010000054.1, read as the reverse complement.
AGCATCGGCACCTGTCGGTTGACGCTTGTCGTCGAGGCTCCGTCTGAGGTGGTGCTGGAAGAGGCCGCGACAGACCGCCTCAGCGGTGCGACCAGCACCTGGCGGCCCGACGAGGGCTTCGATCTGCCGAGGAAGCGGTTGCAAACGCTGTACGAGTTGAACGAACGGCTGACAGGGCGCTTCGACCGGGCCGACCTGCTGAACGAGCTGTTGGATATCTGTTGCGAGCAATTGCGGCTGGAACGCGTGGGGATCGCGCTGTGGTCCGGCGAGCCCCATCCGCCGCAGTGGATCCACCTGCGCAATCTTAGCGCCGACGCGTCGGGCGAGTTCCGCATCAGCCGCAGTGTTGTGGATCGCGCTCTGCATCATGCCGAGCGCATCCTCATCGTCGACACCGATGCGGAGAACACGGATCCCACCGCGAGCATGATCTCCAACAACATCCGATCCGCGATGTGCGTGCCGCTGGAGCACGGCCAGCGCGTTCATGGTGTGCTCTACGGCGATCGGGTGACATCGAGCGGGCGGTACGAGAAAGAGGACATCGACTTTTTCGCCGCGCTGGGCCGTTTGGGCGCGATGGGATTGGCGAATGTGCAATTGGTCGAGGAAATGCGGCACCGCCAGCGCGTCGAGACCCAGTTCGCGCTCGCGCGAGAGATTCAGGCGCACCTGTTCCCCGCCGAGCCATTGCGATGGCGCAACCTCGACATCGCCGCGCTGAACGATCCGGGACAGAAGGTGTCCGGCGATTACTACGACTACTTCGTTCGCGAAGACGAACGCGTCGCCGTCGTGATCGCAGATGTCTCAGGCAAGGGGATGCCAGCGTCGTTGCTGATGGCCAACCTGCAGGCAGCGGTTCGAATCATGCTGGACGAGGGAACCGATCTGCCGGAGGTTGTCGGGCGGCTCAACAGGCTGTTGTGCCAGAACATCGGCGAGTCGCGTTTCATCACGGCGATCTTCGGCTTGCTCGATCTTCAAGCACGCCTGTTCACGTGCGTCAACGCAGGGCATCCGACTCCCTATCTCATCCACCGCAGGGCGACACTGGAGAAGATTCCCGCGCCGGAGTCCGCCAACTTGCCGATCGGAATCTCGGCAGATCACAGATACGAGCCGCATGTGATCGAGCTCGGCGCCGCGCCGGCGACGCTCGTGCTGTACACGGACGGCGTGCCCGAGGCGGAGAGCGAACAGGGGGGACAGTTCGAGGAGGCGCGGTTCGCGGCGGCACTCGAAGCGAACCTGACTCAACCTCCGGCGGAACTCGTGACGCGGATTCGCCGATCGATCAAGCAGTTCACGCGGAACCATCCGCAGTCGGACGATATCACATTGCTTGCGGTGGAATTGGCCTGAGAATCGGATGAGAGTCGATCGGGCCGGCTCCCGCACGATTCACGGCGGATGAAGCACGCGCGGGGAGATCAGCCGGCGAGAAGCTCCACGCCGCGGTCACCGAGGGCGGCCCGCAGCTTGCCGAGCGCGCGCTGCTCGATCTGCCGCACCCGTTCCTTGCTGATGCCGATCTCGCGGCCGATTTCGCCCAGAGTGCGGGCTCGATCCGCCTCGGCCAGCCCGAAATGGCGTTCGACGATGAGGCGTTCGCGTGCATCCAGTCCGGCCAGGCTTTCGGTCAGGCTCGAACGCAGCCGTACCTGCGGCGATTCGACCGGCACGGCGGTCGCCCGATGATCCCGGGTCGAGGCGAGCACCTCGTCCTGCCCGGTCTGGAACCGGGTGGCCTGGGTATCGGCTTCTGGAACCGACCTGGCGAAGCATCGCATGATGGCCCACGAGGCGTAGGTGCTGAAACGGAATCCGCGGCCATAGTCGAACTTGTCGATGGCGCGGATCAGGGCGAGGTTGCCGTCGCTGACGAGTTCAAACAGGTTCGTCGCCGGTCGGCCGCGCAGGTGGCGCTTGGCGATGCTGACGACCAGGCGGAGATTCGCCTGAATCAAGTGGTCCTTGATCTCGCGGGCGGCGTCAAGTTCGGCATCGACGGCGTCGGCATCCGCGACGGTGGCCGACTCGGGGTCGGCCGCGATGGCCCGCCGCAGCACTTCGGCCCGGTGGAGGAGGTAGTTCATCTTCCGGAAGAGATGTCGTTCCTGCTCGGCCGAGAGCAGCGGCGTCCGGTAGAGCTCACGCAGGTAGGCGGGCAACTCGGTCGGTACGCCGGCCAGTGTGGCGGTGGTGTCGCCGTCCGTCCCGTCGGCTTCGGGGGACGGCCCCGTGATGTCTCGTTCGGCCTCCGGCGCATCGAATGCGTCGTTGTAGATGTAGTCGATCGGTTGGGCGGCCAGATGCCTAACTCGAACAGCCGCGACGATGTGCTCGATCTCGGAACGGGGTTTGTTGAATCGTCCGGCAAGCTCATCAGGCGTCTCGCCTTTCGCGAAGGCCTCGTAGATGACTTCGTCCTCATCGAGCGCGCGGGCCTCCTCGAGCCGGTCAAAGAGCGCTTCACCCGGATGCTCTTGGTCAAACCGCCGCAGGGTGTAGCGGATCGTCTCGACGGCGCGGCCGGTTTCTTCGGCAAGGCGAAGCGTGACGGCGTGAAGGGAGCAACCCTCCGTCGCCACGAGTTCTCGGGCCCGCGTGACGATCCGGGTCTTCTCGCAGCCCCGCATCAACTTGAACGATGCGCCGCGGCGCACCAAATCCAGATGGCGCGCCACGAACGATTGAACGGCACGCTCGGAGAAGGCCAGTCGCGGCGGGGCGTCCTCGTCCCTGTACCACCATCCGAGCAGGCCTCGGCGCCGCCAGCGGCAGATCGTCTTGGCTGAAACCTTGAAGCGCTGAGCGAGGGCCTCGACGCCGTAGATCCGGTCATGCATCGCTGATGTCGGAATCGGCGAGCTGCGCGATAGCGCCTCGGCCAGGTCGATGAGGTCTTCGATGAGTGCCCGACCGTCCAGCGGCACCTCGTCCGGGGTTCGTCGCGGGCGGTAACCGGTGATCTGGTAGCAGACGAAGGTATAGGGATAGTCGAGCTTCGGGTCGATGAGTTCGATCGCCCGGAGGACGCCCTGCATCTGGCGAAGCCGGAGCTTGGCCGGGGAGAGGATCAACTCATGCAGGAGTTGCTGGATCTCCGGGCATCGGGGCGTCTTCATCGGTTCCTCCACGAGCTTGGTGAGCGAGGACTGCTCGTGCCATCGCCGCGTACGCGGAGCTTAAAGGTGCCGCGCACGGGGGCGATTCGGTGGGGTGCCTCCGCCGGGGGAGGCGATCGGGAGCCGCCGCCGCGAGTCAGGGTGGCGCAACCCGCCTTCATCCAATGGATTATCGCCGTTCCACCGCTCGAAGTCAATCACCGCCGGTTGACGGGCTCGGACTGGACAGGTTCGCACCGGCGACGGAACATGGGGCCTGAGAACGGAAACAGAGGACGAGATTCTCCGATTATTCCACCGAGGAAGCCGAGATGGCCCAGATCGAACCCTTTTGTGCGATCCGCTACGCTCCACCGGACGTTTCGGACCTGATCGCCCCGCCTTATGACATCCTCAAGCGCGCGGATAAGAAGGCCCTGCTCGCGCGCGACGAGCACAATATCGTCGCCATTGACCTGCCGCACTTGCCGCCGAAAACAGCCGGCCCGGATCACGTTTACGCCGCGGCTGCAGGTGATCTCACCTGCTGGCTCGATGTTCTCACGCTGATCCACGATTCCCGGCCCGCGCTCTATGCCTACCACCAGACCTACACGTTCGGCGGCCAGCGCCGGACGCGCAAGGCCTTTTTTGCGCGGCTGCGACTGGAGGAATTCGGGACCGGCAGTGTCTTTCCGCATGAACAGACCTTCGGCGGGCCCAAGGAGGATCGGCTGAAACTGACCGTCGCGACCCGCTGCAACTTGAGCCCGATCTTCGCGCTCTACCCGGACGCCGAGAACGAAGTGTCGTACCTGATCGATCAGGTCATCGCGAGGGAGCCCGATCAGTTTGGCACGCTCGACGGTGTGGAGAACCGGCTCTGGGTGATCGACGACCTGCCGACGATCAAGAGTATCCAGGTGAGGCTCGCGAACAAACCGATCTTCATCGCCGACGGGCATCATCGCTATGAGACGGCGTTGCTCTATCGCCGACAGCAGGCGGGCGAGGGAACGACGCCGCGACCCGGCGACCCGATCAACTTCGTGCTCGCCGTGCTCAGCAGTATGGAGGATCCCGGGGCCTCGATTCAACCCTACTTCCGGACGGTCGCGCGGATGCCCCATTTGACGGCGAACGATCTTCAGGCGGCGTTGTCCGACGCGTTTGTTTGGACCCCGGTTTCAACGCCGGACTCGGCAAGCGACCTCGCGGCGCTGCTTGCCGAGGCCGGTCCTCATGCCATGGCGCTCTACGTCGCGAAGGATGACGCCTGCGCGACTCTCGCGCCGCGCTCCGATGATCTGCTCGCCGAGACCGAGCCGGATCACCGGCCTGCCTGGCGCAGACTCGCCTATACCGTGTTTCACCGTTACACGATCGAGCGGGTCATCAAGCCGCTGCTCAACGATGGAAAGGATCCGACGATCCACTATCACAAGAATCTGCACGATGCGCTCGATGACGCCCGCAAGTCATCAGGGTTCGCGGCCTTGATGCCGACCGTGACGATGGCGCAGCTTCGCGACATCTGCACGGCGGGAGAACTGATGCCACAGAAGTCCACGTACTTCCATCCGAAGATCGCCACAGGCATGGTGATCAACCCGCTGTACTGACCGCGCCGTTCGGCGCTTCGCGACATGAGGGATGCGGACGCACATGCCCGGGATGTCTCGGCGGTCTGCGGCCGCAGGCCGTGGGCTCGGGCAGGTCGCCCGTGCGATGGGGCTTGGACACCACGCTGCGTTACCTCCGCCACGTCGCGGCTGATCGATCGCCGTAGCCGTGATTGACCGTCTTCTCAGGCAGCGCTAGACTGCGCGCATGTCGCGGGAAACGATTGCGATACTCGATTTCGGTTCGCAGTACCTCCAACTGATCGCTCGGCGCGTTCGCGAGCACCAGGTGCATTCGTTGATCTTCGCGCCGGACGTGTCGCCGGAAGTGCTGCGCGCACACGATGTCATCGGTATCATCCTCAGCGGCGGTCCGGCAAGCGCCTACGGCGAGGCGGCCCCCCGTGCACACGCGGGCATTCTGGACCTGGGCGTGCCGATACTCGGCATCTGCTACGGCATGCAGGTCGCATGCCAGGCGCTGGGTGCGTCGGTGGTGGCCGGGGAACAGGGCGAGTACGGCCGGACGCGCTTGGACGTGATCGCTTCCGATCCGCTCGTCGCGCACATTCCCAAGGAGACATCTGTCTGGATGTCGCACGGCGACATCGTAACGGACTACGGCGATACCTTCACCGTTCTGGCCCGCACGCGGAACTGTCCCAGCGCGGTTGTGCGGCACCGGGACCGGCCGCTTTACGGCGCCCAGTTTCACCCCGAGGTCACCCACACGCCCGAAGGAAGCCGACTGCTCCGCAACTTCCTGTATGAAGTGTGCGGCGCAGCGGGCACGTGGAATCCGGGCTCGATCATCGACGACCTCATCGGCGGAATCCGTACGCGGGCCCTTGTCCCTCGCAAAATATTCATAAGCGTTAACCTCATTGGACATGTTCAAAT
>JBHHUY010000053.1:0-13949 GCA_046753965.1 Phycisphaerae bacterium | reverse complement strand
GATGATCGGCTGGCCGGCGACCTTCTCCATCTCGGCGGCCATGCGGCGGAACAGGGTCACCACACGCTGATTGACCGACGACTTGTACTCCTTGATGCGCTTCTGCAACTGGCGCTTCTGGTCTTCGCTCATGCCGGTGCGGCGGCTGAAACGCTTGGCGTCGATCACGATGCCGGAGGCGCCGCTCGGCATCTCGAGCGAATCGTTCTTCACGTCTTCGCCGGCTCGCCCGAAGATCGCGTGCAGGAGTTTCTCCTCGGGGCTCAGCTCACTCTTGCTCTTCGGCGAGACCTTGCCGACGAGAATGTCGCCGGGGCCGACCTCGGTGCCGATGCGCACGACGCCGTCCTCGTCCAGATTCCGAAGCGCGCGCTCGGAAACGTTCGGGATGTCGCGCGTGAACTCCTCCCGGCCCAGCTTCGTCTCGCGGATCTCCACGTCGTATTCTTCGATGTGAATGCTGGTGAACGTGTCGTTGTGAACGAGGCGTTCCGAGATGAGGATGGCATCCTCGAAGTTGTACCCGTCGAAGGTCATAAAACCGACCAGCACGTTGCGCCCCAGCGCCAGTTCTCCGTTCCGGCAGGCCGGACCGTCGGCGATGATCTCGCCCTGTTTGACCTTCTGGCCGAGCTTGACCAACGGAACTTGATTCAGACAAGTCCGCTCGTTGAGCCCCTGGAACTTGCGCAGGATGTATTCCTCGGTCTCGTCGATCACGATGCGGCCGGCGTCGACGAAGGTCACCTTGCCCGCCTTCCTCGCCTTGACGGTCATGCCGCTGTTTCGGGCGACCACGGTTTCCATGCCGGTCGCGACCACCGGCGGATCGGTGATCAGCAGGGGGACGGCCTGCCGCTGCATGTTGGACCCCATCAGCGCGCGGTTCGCGTCGTCGTGTTCCAGGAAGGGGATCAGGGCCGCCGAGACGCCGACCGTCTGCTTGGGGGAGATGTCGACATACTCGATGTCGCTCCTGTCCACGGTGGTCAGGTCCCCCCGCGTCCGCGCGACGATGTGGGCCCCCGTGATCTTGCTCGTCTTCGGATTGATCGAATCCGGCGGGGCGAGAACGGTCTTCATCTCCTCGTCGGCACGCAGAAACTGGACCCCGCCGTTGACGGAGCCTTGCGGATCGACCACGCGATAGGGCGTGATCAGAAAACCGTACTCATCCACCGTTGAGTAGATGCTCAGCGAGGCGATCAGGCCGATGTTCGTGCCTTCCGGGGTCTCGATCGGGCAGATCCGCCCATAGTGGCTGAGATGGACGTCGCGAACCTCGAACCCGGCGCGTTTCCGGTTCAGGCCGCCCGGCCCGAGGGCCGAGAGCCGCCGTTCATGCGTCAACTGGCTGAGCGGATTGGTCTGATCGACGACCTGCGACAGCTCGCCGCGCCCGAAGAAATAATCGATCGCGCCGGAGACGGCCTTGGAATTGACCAACTCGGCGATCTTGCCGAGCTGGTCCGGGTCCTTCATGCTCATGCGTTCCTGCACCGTGCGGCGCAGCTTGAGCAGCCCCTTGCGAATCTCGTCGCAGGCGAGTTCGTCGATGGTCCGCAGTCGGCGGTTGCCCAGATGGTCGATGTCGTCCTCGGCCACGACGACGCGTGTCTGTTTCCAGGCATACTCGTGCACGTTGCCGACCGACAGCGCGTCCGCCGCGGCGCGACCCCGGAGCAGGGCGTTCACGCCGTCAAGCGACTTGAATGCGACGTGCTTCGCCGAGCTGCCGAACAGCTCGTTCCATTCGGCCTCGATCGCCTTCTCGGCGGCCGCGGCCTGCTTCTTGGCGGCGGGCTCGCTGAAGAGGTAGATGACACCGGCGCGGGGGTAATAATTCAGAAAATCGAGTTGGGCGATCTCGCGGGAGGCCCCTTTCAGGGCCTGCGTATAGGCCTCGATGCCCTGGAGAATGCGCCCGGCCCGCGTGCGGATCGTGGCGACGATGAAGTCCTTCGCGGCCTTGGTGAGATCGGAATCACGGTCCTGCCGTGTCCGGCCGACCAGCGGACGCATGACATCCAGGTCGATCGAGGCGGGCGGGATCCACTCGGCCGGGACGTCGCTGAGCGACTGCAGCTGGCGCCGGACTTCCTCGACCACTGCTTCGGGGCTTAGCTTCTTCCGACCTTCCCGGATGGCGTCAAGCTGGCCGAGCGGGACACGCTGCTTGGGATGGGCCAGCGGCTTGCGATCCGTGCGGTACGACCGAAGCTGTTCGGCGAGTTCGCGCGTCGATCGCAGGATGGCCAGCTCGAACGGCAATCGCTGAGGAACCGAAAAACCGTATTTCTCCTGGCTTCGCAGATCGAGCAGATACCGCAGACAGGCGACGAAGTCGGCGACGGTCAGGCTGTTGAGCGCCGTGGGAATCGACAACCCGAACTTTCGATTGATTCGGAAACGGCCGACTTTCCCCAGTCGGTAGCGGTTCTCATCGTAGAACTTCTCGTGAAAGAGCTTCACGGCCTTGTCGAGCTGGGCGGGATTGCCCGGCCGAAGACTCTTGTAGATCCGCATGAGTGCGTCTTCGTGGCTGTGGCTGGCGTCTTCCGCGAGGGTGAAGAGGATGAGCGGGTCGATCATGTTGTCGACCACCTCGACCAGTTTGACGCCGCTCGCCTGCACCCGCTCGAGCGCGTCTCCGATCTGGCAACCCGCCCGGACAAGCGGCTCGGCGTCCTCGACCTCTTGCGCGGCGGCATCCCAGAGGTCGGAAACGACGTACATGTCGGGCTTCAGGCTGCCTGCGCGAACCCGCTTGGTGTCGTAGAAGGCCCGGATGATCGCCTCGTCGGTGCCGAACTGCGGATCCATGGCCCGCAGGAAGCAGGTGGCGGGAATCTTACTTGACTGGTCGATCCGCACGGCCATCACGTCCTTGCGCGTGATGTTGATCTCGATCCAGCTTCCCCGCTCCGGGATGATCCGGCAGGCGTGGAGCGGCCGGTCGGCTTCCAGGGTTTCCTTGATGAAGTCCACGCCGGGAGACCGGTGCAACTGGGAGACGATGACGCGCTCGGCGCCGTTGATGATGAACTCGCCGCCGCCGATCATGATCGGGATCTCGCCCAGATAGACCCGGTCCTCGAAGATTTCGTCCTTGTCCTTGCGGTGGAGCCGGCAGCGAATCCGCAGCGGCCGCCCGTAGGTCAGACGAAGCTGCCGGCACTCGTCCGGTGTGTAGCGGGGCTTGCCGAGGGTGTAGTCCAGGTACTCGAGGGTGATGTTCTCGTCGTAGCTCTGGATCGGAAATACCTCTCGGAGCAGCGAGTTGAGACTGCGCTCCTTGCGCGAGCCCGAATCGCCGTCCACCCGAAGGAAGCGCTCGTACGATCCGACCTGAATCTCGATGAGATCGGGGATTTCCATCGCATCACCGATCTTGCCGAAATTGCGAACCTCCCGCTTGACGATCATCACGACCCTTTCCAACTAAACACGTCTGTGAGCTGCTGAGTCTGACGGCCGCGGTGCCTCGACTGAGGCCGCTGTGACGCTGCGCACCGAACGCGCGCATGCGCGCCGGCGCGGCGACCTGGGGCAGCCGTCCGCCCGGTTGACTTCCGCCTGAGTGCGATTCCGCAACTCGACACAGTCGTAATCAAGCACCCAACTCGGACTGGATATCGCTCGGGTTTGCTGTTTCCACGGGACGGACCGTCACGGGTGCCATCTAATAGTCGGCGCGTCCCACCGAGCCGACTGGTTCCGCACCCGTGCCGGCGGAATCAAGCGAGTATAACACCTGACTCGAAGACCGCCAGTCAAAAAAAGGAATCTTTTTCGCCCGGGGCCCAGGGCCGTTCAGGGGCCGAAGAGCCTGCCCTGATCCCCCTTGCGGCACAGCGCGGCGATCGGCCGAAACCAAGCTGTGGCACCGGCCTCCCGCGTGCGGCACCACCGGCGGGAGGCCGCGCCGCAGTGTTGGGATCGGCTTGACGCTGTCGCAACCCGGCTTCTCTCGGGTCCATGACGGTTCAGGCGGCTCTCATGTAGCGGCGTCCCCCGTGGCGGCCGTTGCGCGGCAGAGCACATGTGCCTCCCGACGTCCGCCACGGGGGGCGGACGCCACGAAGAAGGGCTGGGCCGTTGTCCGCTCTCAACTGACATAGACCCGCCTCTCTCGGTCCCCTTGTTGACAGGTTGAAACGGGGCGGGTAGGTTGCTACAGTATATTGAGAATCAGTCTCAACTAGATGGCGTCCGGGCGATGATCGATCGCCCGGGCCCGGATGAGGAAGGCCACAACGATGAGACCGCTCGCGACATTGCAGCCCGGCGAATCCGCCAGGATCACCCAGGTCCGCGGTGAGGCCGAGGTGCGGCACCGGCTACTCGAAATGGGGTTGACCCTCGGCACACAGGTGCGGCTCGTTCGCGTGGCGCCTCTCGGCGACCCCGTCGAATTGCAGCTTCGCGGCTATCGCCTCAGTGTTCGGAAAGCCGAGGCGGCGGTGGTGACGGTCGAGGGTACCTGATGACCCCGTCGGTCGCCGGCGACGCCTTGCCGTCGGTCCGGGTCCGACGGATCGCCGTCGCGGGCAATCCCAATTCCGGCAAGACCTCCATCTTCAATCAGTTGACCGGACTGCGCCACCGGGTGGGGAACTACCCGGGCGTGACGGTCGAGAAGCGCGAGGGCACCTTCAATGAGGCAGGGGTCGTCTTGCTCGACCTGCCCGGCACATACAGTCTTTCCGCGCGCTCGCCCGACGAAGAGATCGCGCGCGACGTTCTGCTCGGTCGGGTTCGAGGGACACAGCGCCCGGACGCCGTCCTGCTTGTGATCGACGCCTCCAACCTGGAGCGGAACCTCTACCTCGCCTCGCAATTGCTGGATTTCGGCACGCCCGTCGTCATCGCCTGCAACATGATGGATGTCGCCGAGCAACACGGCGTGGAGGTCGATTGCGACGCGCTCTCGCAGGAACTCGGCGTACCGGTGGTTCCCACCGTCGCCCGAGAAGGCCGGGGCATTCCTCGACTCCGCGAAGTCTTGAACGCCATGCCGCCGCGCGCGCCGCGACCGCGCTGTTGGAAGCTGTCGGAAGCCTTCGAGACGGCGCTGGCCCGGACCATGACGGTGATGAGCCGGTGCGGCGCGATCCCGGAAGCGGCGGTCGGCGCCGGCTCGCTGCTCTGGCTGATGGACTATCTCTCGGGCGAGGCGAGGAGCCGGGCCTCGGCGGATCGTTTTCTCGCCCAACTTTCGGAGGAAGACGCGGCGGAACTTCGCGCGGCGGCCGCGGCGCTCGCGGCCACCGAGCCGGACCCCGCCGCCGCCGCCATCGAACGGCGCTACGAGTGGATTTCCCAAGTCGTCCGCCGGGTCGTCGGAAGACCCCGGCCGACGGCCGGCGTCGCCGATCGCATCGACCGCGTGTTGACCCATCGCATCTTCGGCTTGGCCGTCTTCGCCGCGGTGATGTTTCTTCTGTTCCTGTCGGTTTTCTCATGGGCCGAACCGCTGATGGATCTGATCGAGGCCGGACAACACGTGATCGCGGGCGCCGCGGGCGAGCTGCTGTCGCCGGGCCCGCTGCGCTCCCTTGTGACCGACGGCATCATCGAAGGCGCCGGAGCGGTGATCGTCTTCTTTCCGCAGATCTGCATCCTGTTTCTCTTTCTGTCGATTCTCGAAGACAGCGGCTACATGGCTCGCGCGGCGTTTCTCATGGACCGACTGATGGGCCGCGTCGGCCTGCACGGCAAGAGTTTCATCCCCCTGCTGTCGAGCTATGCCTGCGCGATCCCCGGCATCCTCGCCACACGAACCATCGAGAACCGCCGAGATCGGCTCACAACCATCATGGTCGCGCCGCTCATGAGCTGCTCGGCGCGGCTGCCCGTCTATCTGATTGTCATCGGCGCGGTCTTCGCCGATCGGACCTGGATGAAGACGGGTGTCATGTTCGGACTCTATGCCCTCGGGACCGGGACGGCGATGCTCATGGCCCTGGTGTTCAAGAAAACACTGTTCGCCGGTCCGCCGCCCGCCTTCATCATGGAATTGCCCCCTTATCACCTGCCGCAACCGCGCGTCATCCTGCGGACCGTCTGGGACCGCAGCAAACTGTTCCTCACCGGCGCGGGTACGACGATCTTCGCGGCGTGCATCGTCGTCTGGGCGCTGAGCTACTTCCCGCACTTGAAGGAATCCGAACTCTCGACGAAAACCCGGGCCGACATCGCCCGGCTCGGCGCGGATGACTCACAGGCCCGGGAACATCTGATCGCCGCCGAGCAGCTCCGGAACAGCCTGATCGGTCGACTCGGCCGCGCGATCGAACCGGCCATCGAGCCGTTGGGATACGACTGGCGGCTCGGCGTCGGGATCCTCTCGTCGTTCGTGGCCCGCGAGGTGTTTGTCGGCACGATGGGCATCACCTTCTCGATCGGCGAGGCGGACGAATCGTCGCTCGCGCTGCGCGAGAAACTGGCCAGTGCCGTCTGGCCCGACGGGCGCCGCGTGCTCACGCCGCTCGCCGGGATCAGCCTGATGGTCTTCTATGTGCTCGCGTGCCAGTGCATCAGCACCCTGGCCGTGGTGCGGAAGGAGACACGGTCCTGGCGATGGCCGGCGCTGATGTTCGCCTACATGACGGCGCTGGCCTACACCGCATCGCTCGCGGTCTATCAGATCGGCACGCACCTCGGCTGGGGATGACGCTCGCGCGCACGCCGTCGAGACGGAGGCGCCGCACAACTCCGAATGAACATCGACGAAACGCGCGTGAGCATCGGATGCCGCGCTCGTTGTACAATAGACGGGAGCAGGTTCGCGGGCGATCCCCGGCCGATCACCCCGCGCGGTCCATTCTCCGCCGGCATTCCAAACAAGAGGCCCTTATGGACTCGGTGCTCCTCGAACGCATCACCAAGACCTTCGGCCGGACGGCGGCCGTCGACGATCTGTCGCTCCGCGTCCCGGAGGGTTCGGTGTACGGTTTCATCGGCCCGAACGGATCGGGCAAGACGACCACCCTGCGCATGATCATGCGCATCCTCCATCCCGACAGCGGAACGATTCACGTTCTGGGCGAGGACGTCACGCAGGGCGCGGCCGCGTCGGAACACATCGGCTATCTGCCGGAGGAGCGCGGCCTCTATCGGAAGATGCAGGTGGGCGAGCTGCTGAAGTTTTACGCGGCCCTCAAGGGCCGCCGCGTCAGCTCGTCGGAGATCAACGACTGGCTGGCGCGGCTCGACCTCGACGGGGCCGCCAAGATGAAGATCGAAGCCCTCTCCAAGGGCATGTCGCAGAAGGTCCAATTCATCGCCACCGTCCTCCACCGGCCGAAACTGCTGATTCTCGACGAACCTTTCTCCGGGCTTGATCCGGTCAACATGGAGATGCTGCGGGATGCGGTGCTCGAACAGAAGCAGGCCGGCGCGACGATCATCTTCTCGACGCACGACATGGACGTGGCCGAGAAGATGTGCGACTTCGTGTTCATGATCTTCAAGGGCCGCAAGGTCCTCGACGGCACGCTGGCCTCGATCAAGGAGCAGTACGGGAGCGACACGCTCCGTGTCCGTCTCGACGGAGACGGCGCCGGGTTTGACCGGATACCCGGCATCGAGAAGGTCAACGATTTCGGGCAGTTTCAGGAACTCCGCATGGCCGACGGCGCCGACCCGCAGGCGATTCTGCGCGAGCTGGCCGGGCGGGCGCGGATCGCACATTTCGAGATTGCCACGCCTTCGCTCCATGACATTTTCATTCGGATCGCCGGCCCCGCGGCCCGGGAGTCGGAGGAGGCCCCCCATGCGTAAGGTCGGCGTGATTGCGATGCGCGAGTATCGCGCCAACGTTCGCTCGAAGGCGTTTCTCATCGCCGTCATCCTGATGCCTATCTTCATGTCCGGCAGCATCGTCGTGCAGGGCTACATGGAGAAGCGCGGCGAGAGCGGCGTCAGGAAGATCGCCGTGATCGATCACACGGGCAAACTCTTCTCCGCGCTCCGCGATGCCGCGGTCAGGAGAAACCGCGAGGAAATCTTCGATCCGGAGACGGGGAAACAGCGAGAAGCGACCTACGAACTCATCGAAACGCCACCGCAGGCTGACCACCCGGACGAACAGCTTCTGGATCTCTCCAATCAGGTCCGCGACGAGAAGCTGTTCGCGTTCGTCGAGATCAAACCGGATGTCTTCAAGGTGGATGAAACCTATCAGGCCGGCGCCATCCGTTACCACACGAACCGTCAGACCGACCGAGGCGTTCCGCGATGGATTGCCTCGATCATCAATGAGGAGATCAAGGCGGCACGACTGAAGCAGGCGGGCCTGGACCCGGCGGTCGTGCGCCGGGCCATGACCTGGGTGGACATGGAATACCTCGGGCTGCTGCGCCGCGGCGAGGCGGGAGAGATCGAGCAAGCCAAGGCCGCGAACCCCATGCTGAGTTTCTTCATGCCCTTCGGGGTGCTGATGCTGATGTTCATGATCATGATGATCGCCGTCCAGCCGCTGCTCCAGGGGGTCCTGGAGGAGAAGCAACAGCGCATCGCCGAGGTCCTTCTCGGATCGGCCCCCCCGTTCGAACTCATGATGGGAAAGCTGCTCGGACATGTTCTGGTCGCCTTGACGTTGATCACGGTCTATTTCTCAGGGGGCTATTTCGTCGCCCAGCGGCTGGGCCACGCCGACATGATCCATCTCTCCCTGATCGTGTGGTTCATCGTCTTCGAGAGCTTCGGCATCCTGATGTTCGGCTCGCTCTTCCTGGCCGTGGGCGCCTGCTGCAACGATCTGCGCGACACCCAAAGCCTCGTCATGCCGGTCATGTTTCCCTTGATCCTGCCGATGTTCTTCATGGTGCCCATCATCCGGGATCCGAGCGGGCCGATCGCCCTGGGCGGTTCGCTGTTTCCACTCACGGCGCCGATGGTCATGGTCATGCGGTTGTCCATGGAGGCCAACGTGCCGACCTGGCAACCGATGGTCGCGATCGCGGGCTGTGTGCTGGCGACGCTCTTCTGTGTCTGGGTGGCCGGCCGAATCTTCCGCGTCGGCATCCTCGCGCAGGGCAAGACGCCCAAGTTCGGTCAGATCATTCGGTGGGTCGCCCGGGGATAGCGAACAACCGCGCAGAAGCGCGAGCCGCCTACTTGTGCAACAGGCTCATCGCCTCGGCGCGGGTGGCCGGGTTGGTCGCGCAGATTCCGCGAATCGCCGACGTGACCATCACGCTGCCGGGCTTCTTGACGCCCCGGCAGGTCATGCAGGTGTGCACCGCTTCGAGCACGACGGCCGCGGCCTGCGCCGCCAACTCTTCCATCAGCACGTCGGCAATCTGCGTCGTCAGCCGCTCCTGCACCTGCGGGCGCTTGGCGAAGGCGTCGACGAGCCGCGCCAGCTTGGAGAGCCCCACGACCTTGCCGTCGGGCAGATAGGCGATGTGCGCCCGGCCCTCGAACGGCATCAGATGGTGTTCGCAGATCGAGTTGAACGGCACGTCGCGCAGGACGACCATCTCCTCGTAACGCTCCTTGAAGACCGCGTTCAAGAGCGAACGCGGATCGACGTGCATGCCCGAGAACAGCTCCTCGTACATCCGCGCCACCCGCCGGGGCGTGTCGATCAACCCCTCCCGATCGGGATCATCGCCGATCGCGATCAGAATCTCGCGGACGGCGGCGGTGATGCGGGCACGGTCCACGCGCGCCGCAGTCGGGCCCTGCGCCGACTCACTGCCCGGTTCGCTCGGGGACGTTGCCCGAACCGCGCGCGGGCGGGCGGGCGGCTCAGGAGACGGGCTCTCGGTTCTTGTGCTTTTCGGCGGTGGCCAGGTCGAATTCTTCATGGTCGGGATTATAGGCGACGCGGCGATACTCGGCACGGCAGCGGTAGCACACGGTCACGCGGCCCGTGAAAGGGTAAATCGCCAGGTTGACAACAACGGCGGCCGCGAGGATGCCGAAGGTCGCCGGGATGTTCTCCCGGTAATAGAAGACCGACGCGACCAGGGCGAAGAGGATCACCAGCGCCAGGCCGAGGCGTTGTGGAAAGTCCCGTCGGATGAAGAAGGCCTCGCTCGGGCACAGCGCGCAGCGCGTGACGGTGCGGTCGGCCGGCAGTGCTTCCGGCACCTGGAGCACCACGACTTCGCCGCAGACCGGGCAATGTGTCTCGATGCGCCCGCTTCGCGCGGCGCGCGTGTCGATGCGGCCGCGGCAGGGGGCCTTCGGGCAGCGGTGGCGGATCAAGATCGGTTGGGCATCACGATTCGACATCTGCCGCGCTCACATCGCCAGTTGTTCGGTTCGCATCAGGAACTGACTCGACAGTTCCCCGATGAAGACCATGATCATCGAGAGATAGAACAGCGCCGTGGCCGATTGCGTGGCACGGCGCCGGACGCAGTCCCACGCCATCCAGCCGAAGATCGCGGTGACCACGAGGCCCACGCCGACGCGCACGCATACTGCCAGCCAGAAATACAGGGCCGACCCCGCCGGGTGGAACCCCGCGGACCAGAGCGGCAGCGATGTGACCGCGACCCAGCCGATCCGGAGCACGAGAACGCCGAGGTAGATCATCGTCAGTCGGCGGAGCGGGGCGATCGGCATCTGGAAGTCGATCAGATAACGGTGACCCAGCAGCATCGCGGCGGTGGCGGTCCCCAGCAGCCCGGCGCCGAGGCCGGTTCCGGCGGCGAGAGCGAGCCGTCGCGCTGTCGGTGCGTCCGCATCAAACACGAGGACGACGGCCGAAAGCAGACAAGCGATTCCCGCGGCGGCGGGCCAGATGCGCTGGGCGACGCCGACCGCCTCGCCCTGGGCGGCGTTCACGAAGAGCCAGGCGAAGGTGCACAGGCACCCGACGGCCACGCCGATCAGCGCCGGCAGCCGCAGGTTCGCGACGGTGAGATTGCCTTCACGCACCAGGAACACGACGGCCAGCAGGGCGAGTGCGCCGGAGAGGATGGCCATCATCCGAAGGTAGCGCCAGCCGCTGGTTCGGATGGCGCAGACGGCAACGGCGAGGAAACATCCGGCGGCAAGCTGCGCGAGAAACGCGGGAAACATCGATCCGAACCCCGAACGCCAGCGGTGGGGCCGGCAGAGAAGCCCGACGCCTATTGTCGCTTCCGGAGGTAATCCAACAAGAGGCGCACGCCGAAACCGGTGCCGCCGGCCGGACACAGGGGGGATGACTTGTCGGCAATCGCGGGGCCGGCAATGTCGAGGTGGGCCCAGGGCGTCTTGTCGCCGACGAACTCCTTCAAGAACATCCCGGCGGTGATCGCGCCGGCGTTGCGCCCGCCGGTGTTCTTGATGTCGCCGTCGGTGCCGGCGATCTGATCGCGATAGACGGGCCACAGCGGCAGCCGCCAGAGCCGTTCGCCGGTCCGCTCGCCGCTCGCAAGCAGGGCGTCGGCCAGGGTGTCGTCGGTGCTCATCAACCCGGCGCAGGCGGTGCCCAACGCGATCTCGCACGCGCCGGTCAGGGTCGCGAGGTCGATCAGGGCGGCCGGGCGGTAGGCCTGCAGCGCGTAGTGCAGGCAATCGGCAAGAACGAGGCGGCCTTCCGCGTCGGTGTTCAGGACTTCGATGGTTTTGCCGCTGGCGGCGCGCACGATGTCGCCGGGACGATAGGCCCGACCGGAGATCATGTTCTCGGCCGCGCCGATCACGCCGACGACGCGCCGGCCGAGATTCAGACGGGCGGCCGCGACCAGCGCCCCGATGACGGCCATGCCGCCGCACTTGTCGTACTTCATCTCCGGGATGCTCGCGGCGGGCTTGATCGAGTAGCCGCCGGTGTCGAGCGTGACGGCCTTGCCGACGAGGACCACGGGCCGGGCGTTGCGCCGTCGGCCGGGATGCTCAAGGAGAATGATCCGCGGCGGCGTCTCGGAACCCGCTCCGACGGCGAGGATGGCCCCCATCTTCTTCGACCGCATTTGACGCGCGTCGAGGATGCGGCAGCGGAGCTTGTAGCGCCGGGCGATGGCGCGGCAGCGCTGCGCCAGGGTGACCGGGTTGATTACGTTCGGCGGCTCGTGCGCCAGACTCCGCGCCAGGTTCACGGATTCGGCGATTGTCCGGGCGCGAGAGACGGTCGCAGAGACCGAGCGAAGGCCCCGCGCGGGCGCGGCGATGGTCAGGCGCTTCACGGGCGTCGGGGCTGATTTCGGCAGACTCGAGCGCAGCGTCAGATACCGGAAGCTCGCGAGCACGGCGCCCTCGACCCACGCCGCCGCGGCATCCGCGCCGCCCGCGCCGCGCAGGGCATCGAGGGCGACGGCGGCATGCGCAACGTCATGTCTGCCGCACCAGCGCAGGGCCGACGCGGCCGCCCGGCGAACGTCGTCCGACTTGGCCGGCCGCGTCTCGCCGAGACTCACCACCGCGATCCGACCGAAGGCCGATCGGACGGGCATGATCTGATCGTCCACTTCGCCGACGCGCGTCCGGCCGTGGTGTCGAAAGAGCAGTTCGCTCAGCCGCGATCGGGCCGTCGGGTCGAGTCCCTGGACTCGCCCCACGTCGATCTTCCCCTTGAGCATGATGACGGGGACGATCAGGGCATCGGCTCGGAGGGCGCGGTCGAGAGGCTTGACGGTCACGGTCAGCGCGGGTTGCTTCATGGTATCTCCGACTGGGCGGCAAGGGAGCAGGCATGGTAGGGCCGGGCGCCGAGCGCTGCAACGGCAGACACCCGCCGGGGCGATCGACGAGCATGGTGCCGATGAGCGGCTCGGCAACCCGGCCTTCGTGGACAGACTCGTCGACGTCGCGACCCCCGGTGCACTGAGTGCCCCGAGGGTCGGCGACGCAGACAGAGTGGAGAGGGAGGAAGCGTCTTTTGGTCATTTGCTCGTCGGGCCGAATCATGTCGGGGTCGTCTTACTGCTCGAACTGCGGGTCATCGGTCGGTTCCGCGCTGGGCTCGATCGGATTGCGAAGCTCGCCATTCCCGCCCTCGCACGGGAAGAAGACATCGTTGCCCAGATCAATCCAGAAGCCCGAGTCTCCGTCTTCCGGAAGCGTGAACACCGGGCCGCTCGCGTCGTCGATTTCCTCGACGAGAATGGAGATCGTGCTGCCGGGCCGGCTGGAGGGAGACGGTGACGGGGCGGGGTCGCCGGTGAGCGTCTCGATGGCGACATCGTCGATCGTCACCGCAACGTAGATCTCCACGGTTGCGCCCGCGCCGTTCTCCGCGGTGACTTGCAGGGTGAACGTGACCTCCAGGACATCTCCCGGCTGGGCCTCGCAGGCACCGAGATCGAGTGCGTAGGCCTGCGCCCCGGTCTCGCCGGTGAAGGCGACGACGTTGGTGCACGGCCACGCATAATCGTAGGAGGCGAGGACCGTCGAGCACGAGGCTCCGGTCGTCAGGTTGTCCACCCGCATCTTCGCGGAGAGGGCGCCGCCTTCGGTATCCTGTAAGCGGGCGCCGAATAGCATGCTCGCTGTCGCGACCATGCGTCGCCCGCCGTCGTACGTAAACTGCTGGCTCGCCGTCACCGTCGCTCCGATCACGTCGCCGTCACCGAGCGGGGCCTGCCCGCCGATCGGCCCACTCACCGGCTCGAACGAGCGGGCACTGCCGCGGGCGCCCAGTCCGGCGCCGCCCGTTGTCTCCTTCGGGGGGGCCGGTACGCGAAGCGAGCTGCTCAACTGCAGGGCGGAGTTGGCCTCCGGAGCGAGCGACGTGAACACGGTCTGAACGCGACCCTGGCTCTCAAACAGCCCGGGAGCGCTGGTCTGGTAGTCCCAGGTCCAACCCGACATCCCGTCTTCGAAATCGCCGTTGGCGAACGATCCCGGACGAACCGGGATGGAATCGAGCTGAGCCCACGCGCCTTGCGTCGAAACGCCGAGAATCAGTGCCGCAACCGCTGTCAGGGTTCGCATTCGGTACATCGCCAGTCTCCTTTGATTCGATCGTGCCGCCGGCTCACTGATGACCGGCTCTATCTGCC
>JBHHUY010000052.1:0-13991 GCA_046753965.1 Phycisphaerae bacterium | reverse complement strand
AGCGGGGGCAGGACTCGAACCTGCGACCTCCGGGTTATGAGCCCGACGAGCTACCGACTGCTCTACCCCGCAATCGTGGGCGGCAGTCTAGTCGCAGTCCGGTCGGGTGTCAAGGGCAGGCTGGCCAGCATCGTCCGTAGGTCCGTAGGTGCATCTCGTCGTGCCTGCCACCTGCGTCGCGTACCAACGCTCCGGCTGCGTTCCGTTGTCGGCGGATTGGGGATCGGATTGCAGGCATCTTCAAGCCTGTCTCACGGCCCTGTCGCGGCTGTTTCACGGGCGTTTCAAGGCCGTTTCCCGCTGCCGGTTTCCCTCTCCCCCGACGGCGCGGAGGGCCTCGGTGGGACAGCAGCTTGAAGTTCGGCCGCCGTCCGCGTTGCCATGCCACAAGTGTTAGCAACTTGCGGACAAGCGCGCCATCCCAATTCTCAATCTTTTTTCAGATGCCGAAACTGGGAACAGTGCACTCGGCTGATGTGTTACCTTCCAGGTTAGCAGTTCAGCGCAAAGTTGTGTCGGCGAGCATGTGCTAACGCTGCCCGTCGGCCCTGCCAGCAGGGCGTCTGGTGGCCGGAGACCCGGCCGGCAGGTGCGACCGTTGTAGTACGGCAGCAAGAGCGAACGAATCGAACACAACTACTTGTTTATCCAGAGATTACGCACTGCACGTTCAGGAGACCTTGCGCTGTACTGTCAGGAGTCCTGGATGCCGGTGCTGTGGCCCATGGCGGTCGGCTGACGGCCTTGATCCTCCCGGAGTTCCGGATCGTGTCGGTGCCGGCCCGGGCGGATCACTGGTCGGCGCAGCGACAGCAGTACGCAGTCCTGGCGGGCAGCAGTCGCTCAAACCTTGATCTGGATTGGGAGGCGCTCGCTGCGTTCGCGGGTTCATTGGCAGCCGAGAACCTGCCGCCGGAGCAGCGGGAACGCGCTGAGCACTGCGCCAAGTTGGTTGAGCAGTGCAGAAGGCTCGCCACTCGCATCTGCGATGCCGCTGCCGACATGTGCGCGTCGATCTTCGAGAAACTGGAGAAGGAAGATGGCTGGAAGGACCTGGACACGAAGCGACGCGCATCCCGCTTCGCCCAGCACATCCAAGGGCATCCAGCGGCCACGCTCCTGTTCAAGGCCCGCAAGGGAAGGCATCGCGCGCGGGCTGGCGAGTTGGACGAGACGTTCGTCTACGGAGCCACCAAGTCGCCTCGAGGATTGATGAAACTGGCCGAGGATCTTGGAATCGAGTGTGAGTTGGAACCATGAAGATGTACATTCTCATCAAGGAGTCAGTGCCGGTCGGCTTCGCCATCTTGGCAGCCGCCCATGGGTCGGTTGCGGCGTACCTCAAGTTCAGGGACTCGGCCGAGGTTGCCGAGTGGCAGTCCGGCCCCTTCTACAAAGTGATCTGCAAGGTCAGTGACGAGCAGTTCGAGCAAGCCAAGGCGGTCGAGGACTGCGTGGTGCTCACCGAGTCGGCGCTGGATGGCCAGGAGGTCGCCGTCGCCTTCAAGCCGTGAGAGGCGTGGCCGAAGATGTTCAAGTACTTGAAGTTGTACCGGTGAGATTCGCGATTCGCACAGTACCCGAGCATGGCGAAGACACGACTTGGATCCGAGAGGCTAGCAGACAGAGTCCATGACATTGAATGCTGAACCTCCGTGTCTTTCCGGCAAGCCTGCGTAACTGTGGACGGCTTGGGGGCGGCACAGTGAATTGGGGCGGGGTCAGGAGGTCGGGGGAGATCCCGACACGGCGTCGCCGTAGCGTCCGGCCTCAGCGCCGGACGTCGACGCAAGAAAAGCCCCGCCGCGGTCGTCGGCCGCCACAGGGGACGGCCGCTACGCGCATCCTCCGTGCCCGCGAATTCTGTCATGGACCCCTCGGGAATCCGCCGATGCGGCTCCGCGGGGCGATCGCTTCCCTCGCAGGCCTGCTGCTCAGCAGCCGTCGCTTGGCGGGCAATCCGGCTTGCTGATACTGAGACCCGCGCCGCCAGCCGGCCGTGAGGAACCATATCTTTGAGGACGGTGCGCCGCGCAGATCGGTTTCCGGCCCATCGCATGAGCTTTCACGGAGCCGAAACCTGGCCCTTGTCGTTGCTGAAGGAGCCGAGTTCACGACCGTGGGTGATGGATTCTGCTCCGTTCGGCAAACTGACCGATTCCCGAGAAAAAGAGCCGTAGACTTCAGTCCGCGCGGCTTCTCGAGCCCCGGTCGGCGCTTCTTTGCCTCAGACGACCGCGCGAGCTGAAGCTCGCGGCTCGCCTTGGTCTAACTGCATACTCAGTACAAACCGCTCAGTTTGAGTTCGTTTGTTGGCGCTCACTCTTTGCCCGAAACTGCGCGCGGAAGGGGAGATTACGATTATTCTGCGCAGACTCGCGCGCAGACCGCCAATCGACATGGGCTCTTGGAGCGCAGAGCTCGGCTGTTCACGACAACGAGGGAGATGGGCGCCGCCTGAATCGACATCGCCCCGATCTTTGCCCTATTGAATGGGCACGCTTCCGCCACCGCCGCTCGTCAACGGGTTGTTCAGCGTGGGAACTGTGCCGCCGCCTGTAGCGCCGCCGGCTGAGGGCAACCCGCCGGGCAAACCCGGAAGCCCGGAAGCCCCCGGAATCAAGGCGTTGAGGCCCTGCAGGAGTTGCGCGAACATGTCGAAGATCTGCGTGATGATCTGATCGATCGTGTCGCGGATGAAACTCGGCTGATCCACAACATTCCCGTCGATCAGGTCGAGGTTTCCGGTTGTCATCGCCACGCCTTGCTGGACGAAGGTGCCGGGACTCCGGGCTTGCAGCGCGCCCGATGTGACGGTCGTGAATTGGTCCGTGATGATCGACTGGCGAGTGTTGCCGGTGATCTGCGGCGGACCCTCGGGCGGCGGGGCTTGTTGGGACCGCGTCCACTCCGTCGTGACCAACACGAGAAGCCCCCCCAGAAGCACCGCCGAGCCGGCGCCGAACAACCGGCGTGTCGTCGTTAACCGCATGACCTGACCTCCGTTCAAGTGCGCGCTCGCTCATCGGCCGCGTCTTCATCCTCAGGGCGGCCACACGCGTATTATACTGCTGTTTCGCGGCCGGGTGGCAAACCCTGCCGAGTTTTCCTGGCGTGGAAGCCTTCAAGAACGCCCGCGGCTCCCGGTCGCCTGTGTCCCTATCGGCGTACCGGCGACGGGTGCGTGAGCAGCCTCCCGACCGCCCGGCCCGATCGAAGGTTGCGTCGCTCGGACTGACCAGCATGCCGTACCAGTGCTGGATTGCCTGGTTCGCGTCATGACTGAAGCCGGCGGATTGATGGTCGCCCACCCATGCGCGACCGTCCATGCGCTTCGAGCGGGCGGATTGGCCCTGCCCGGAGTGCTCATGCCATGACCGGCGCAATGCTGATAAACCGGCTCAGCTATCTCGTTGGGCCACGGTAGACTTGCGGCGCTGCGTTCTCACGGAATCGTCCGAATGCCGATGGTCCGCACTCGCAAGGGTTGGATGAAGCACATCGCTAGCGCTTGCCCGCGGATTCCCCCGAGTCCGCCCCGGTCTCTGAGACCACCCGTTGGATGGCGGACCGGCTGAAGGTGATCTTTGTATTACTGGATTCGTCTACCTTGAGGGTAACCTCCTCGTCTCGAACCGAAGTCACCGTGCCCACGATTCCCCCGATCGTAATCACGCGGTCGTTCTTCTTCAGGGCGGCCAGCATCTGGGCCCTGCGTTTCTTCTCTTTGCTCTGCGGTCGGAACATGAGGAAATAGAAGATCAGCCCCATGATCATCATCAAGGGCAGCATGTCGAACAGGGGGTTGCCCGGGTTGCCCTGCGGGGAGGCTGACTTGCCGGCCGCCTGTGAGAGCATCCATAACGTCTCTGTCATTCGGTCGCCTCGTCGTCTGAAGGCCGTGTTCTATTGCGTTCACATTCTCCGAGCAGATCGCTCAGGGTGTCGGCGGCGATGGCCTCACGAATCCGCCGCATCCAGCGGTGATAGTATGCGATGTTGTGCAGGGACACCAGTATCGGTCCGAGCATCTCCTCCGCCAGAAAAAGATGCCGTAAGTACGCTCGGGAAAAGTGCTTGCAGCAGTAGCAGGCACAGCCAGGCTCAAGCGGCTGTTCGTCGCGGATGTGACGGGCGTTGCGGAGGCGGAGGGTCCCGGCATCCGTGAAAGCGTAGGAGTTCCGGCCGTTCCGAGTGGGTAGGACGCAATCGAACATGTCCATCCCCGCAGCCACCGCTCGGATCAGGTCGACCGGGCGGCCGACCCCCATGAGATACCGAGGCCGGTCATCCGGCATCCTGGCCGCGAAGGTGTGGAGAAACCCGGCCATTTCCTCCGGATGCTCCCCGACAGAAAGTCCGCCGAGGGCGTAACCCGGGAAGTCCAGGCCCACCAGGGCATCGAGGCAGCGGCCTCGGAGGTCGAGGTCCAGCCCCCCCTGCACGATGCCGAACAGCGCCTGATCCGCGCGCCGATGGGCCCGCCGACAGCGGTCGGCCCAGCGGATCGTGCGTTCGACGACGGCCCGGAGGACGCCGATCTCGGCCGGGAGGGCCGGGCACTGATCGAAGGCCATGATGATGTCGGCGCCGAGGGCTTCCTGAATCGCGATCGCCCGCTCGGGGTCGAAGCGAACCGGCGCGCCGTCGATATGCGACTGGAAGGAGACGCCTTTCTCATCGACCGCGTTGAGGCCGGCGAGGCTGAAGACCTGGAAACCACCGCTGTCGGTCAAAATCGGTCCGTCCCAGCCCATGAACCGGTGCAGGCCGCCGAGACGATGGATAACTTCGGCGCCGGGCCGCAACGACAGATGATAGGTATTCGCGAGGAGGAGCGTTGTGCCGGTTTCAATGAGTTGGCGCGGGGTGATGCCCCGGACGCAACCACGGGTCCCGACCGGCATAAAGACGGGCGTCTGAATATCACCGTGCGGCGTCCTGAATCTCCCGAGCCGAGCTCGTGTCGTCGAATCGCGATGAGTGACGGTGAATTCAAACAAGGGTGGAACGAATTCGTTGGATCGGCGCACGGGCTGAGGCGCGGCGCACTAAACGCCACATGCGGCGCTCACGCGCGCCGCATAGCGCGCGACGAAGCTCGCAGGAGGGCGAACCGCCGCTCCGGCGACACGGTTGACACCCTTACGCCGCGCCCCGTATACTAGCATGGCTCAGCGATGAGCGAAAGCGCTCGAGCCCATAGGGCGTTCCAAGACCCGGTGGCGCGGCCTCCCGGCCGTCAGAAGACAGAACGGACAAGACGTCCGCGCCGCAAGTGTTTTCGGGCGCTTCGATAGGCCTCACCGGTGGGGGGGCATGACAGCCGTAGGTCCGGGAAGACCGGACCACGCGTCGATCCGCCCTGCTTGCCGGACGGCGGAACAATCGGCGAAGCAATGGAGGGAACACCGTGACGAATCGTCGCGTCTCGGCGAAGTCCGGCAGCGCATCGGGCGCCGCCCAAGGTAAGCGCGCTGTTCGAAAGTCCAAGCGGCGCAACGTATCGGCCAGCAACCGAAAGCCTGCAACCGGCCGGAACGGGAAAGCCGTGGCCGGGGTCCCCAAGCCGTTGCCGAAGACCAAGCTGACGCTCGAGGACCTTGAGATGTTTCGAGAGCTCCTCATGGAGAAGCGCAGGCAACTGGTCGGCGATGTCGGCAGCATGGAGAATGAAGCCCTCGGCAAGAACCGGACGACGGCAGCGGGCGATCTCTCTATGATGCCCATCCATATGGCCGATATCGGTACGGACAACTACGAACAGGACTTCACCATCAGTCTGATAGAAGGCGAGCGCGATCGGCTGAAGGAGATCGACGCCGCACTCCAGCGGATCAAGGAAGGAACCTACGGCATCTGCATCGCGACGCACAAGCCGATCTCCAAGGCGCGGCTGAAGGCCAAGCCGTGGGCCAGGTTCTGCGTTGCCCACAAGCGCGAACAGGAAGCATCTCGACGGCGCTGATTGCCGAATCCGTCTCGCGGTCACCGATTCCCATGTCTTCAGCCCCTCCGAGCAACGCACACACCATACCCGCCCGCGCGGCGGAGACGCACGCGCAACGCTGGGCCATGGGACACGCGGCCAGCCACGCGCGCCTCTGGATCGCCACGGGACTCGGCCTGGCCGCCGACCTGTGGACCAAGGAGTGGGCCTTCCGCTCCTTCCGGCCCCACGAGTCCAGAGTTGTCATCCAGGACCTGTGCAATCTCCAATTGTCCCTCAACCCCGGCGCGCTCTTCGGGATCGGCGCCGGGCTCGCACCGATTTTCGTGGGTGCCTCGGTTCTCGCCCTGATCTTCGTCCTCTACCTGTTCGCCAACTCCGCCGCTTCGCGCTGGTCGATGCACATCGCCCTTGGGTTCGTCCTCGCCGGCGCCCTCGGCAATCTCTATGACCGCACGACCCAGCAGGCCTACGTCGTCCATACACCTCGGGGCCGCGACATCGGCCGGCTCGTCGATCAGAACGACCGCTACGTCACGATCGGTGATTATCAGTCGGGCAACAACCGGCGCAGCTACAAGCGCCCGCTTGATCCGCGCTCGGGCCTTCAGCCCGTCGTCCGAGACTTCATCAAGATCGAAGCACGGATCGGGAAATGGTCCCTCTGGCCCTGGATCTTCAACGTCGCGGATGCGCTGCTGGTCATCGGAGTGGTCATCCTGCTGATCGCCATCCGGTTCGATCGCAGGCACCGGAAAGAGGTCGGCGCCGCGGCCCATCCGGCCGACGAGGGCTCGACCCAAGCCGGCTGACAGCGCATCACAACAGACGCCCCGGATCCTTCTTCTCAGTGACGAACGCGAGGCTCGAAGCACTCGACGCTGGTGCAACGAGCCTGGGATCCGATCGCGCCGGCCGTCGTGCGGTCACGCATCGGGCTTTCCTGCT
The DNA here is from genome assembly GCA_046753965.1 of Phycisphaerae bacterium. Lineage (GTDB taxonomy): Bacteria > Planctomycetota > Phycisphaerae > UBA1845 > UTPLA1 > JBHHUY01. Next base: position 7,093 of record JBHHUY010000052.1, on the reverse strand, counting down.
GTTGCGCAGTGAGCGGGACTGATGCAACACATGGATCGATGGGCGTGGAGGCCGCCGTTCCGACCGAGGCAATCGTTCAGCGCAAGTCGGGCCAGGACCATTCGCGCAGACGATCGAGCCGGGCCGTATCGGTCAGATCGAACTGCAACGGCGTGACACAGACGTAGCCCGCGCTCAGGGCGTGGCGATCCGTCTGGGACTCGCCGCCGATATCCTTGAAGTCGCCGTCGAGCCAGTAATACTCCCGGCCGTTCGGGTCGGCTCGCCGCTCGATCCGCTCCGCCATCGACTGAATCGACTGCGGCTCAATCCGAACCCCCTTCGGCCAGCCGGGCTTGAGCTCGGGGATGTTGATGTTGAATACCTGGCCGGGTTGCAGCCCGCTCTCAAGAATCCGGTCGATCAGCCGGCCGGCGATCCGCGCGGCGGCGTCAAAGTCCATGTCCCGGTGAAGCTCAAGAGAAACGGCAACGGCGGGGCATCCCTGGATGGCGGCCTCGATCGCCGCCGCCACCGTTCCCGAGTAAAGCACGTGAATCCCCGTGTTCAGGCCCGCGTTGATGCCCGACACGACGAGGTCCGGGCGCTCCGGCAGCAGCGCGTTGAGCGCCAGCTTGACGCAATCGGCGGGAGTCCCTTCGACCGACGTGCCCTGAAACACGTCGGCGACCGAGACGGTCCGCCAGAGCACCGGATGCCGGATCGTGATGGCGTGCGAGCCGCCTGATTGCACGCTCTCGGGGGCGACGACCTCCACTTCAGCGGTCTCAGGCAGCACCGCGTAAAGCGACATGAGCCCCGGCGCGAAGATGCCGTCGTCGTTGCTGAGCAGGATTCTCATGGAGGCGAATTGTAGCGCGGCGACCCGAACCGTACAATCCGATCCGCTTCACGACACGCCCGCAGGCCGCATGACTTCGCCAGCGAGGCTCAGGAGGATCGCGCGGCCGTCGCAATCCGGGAAACCGCCGTCATGTCCCCCACGTCCGACGCCCGACGACCCTCCCCAGCGATGGTCTCCCTTCTCGGCTGTCTGGGGATCATGCTCGCGACGGGTCTTGTCTACAGCCCGGTGCTTACCGCCGGCCTCGTTCACAACGACGATCGACAAGCGATCCAACTCGGCCGCACGTGGGCCAGGCACTACACCGAGGTTTTTCGACCCGGGCCCAACCAGTGGAGCGGACTGGCTGACGTCTTCACGCGCCGCCCGATCCGACAACCCGAAGGAACCGGCGGCTACTACCAGCCGATCACCACACTGTCCTTGATGGGCGATGCGCTCCTGACGAAGGACTGGAGGGCCGCCGCGTTTCAGTTCCACCTGACCAATCTTCTGCTCCACGCGCTGAACACCGGGCTCATCTTCTTGACCGTTCGGCGGCTCACGCGATCCCTGCTCTGGCCTCTTCTTCTGGCAAGCCTCTTTGCATTCCATCCCGTTCAGGTGGAATCCGTCGCCTGGGTTTCCCAGCGCATGACACTGCTCGGCGCGACATTCACGTTGCTCGCGCTGGCCTGCTACATCCGCTACGTCGAAGCGACGCGCGTGCGTTGGTTTCTGCCGATTGTTCCGTTGTTCGCCGCGGCGATCCTGTGCAGGCCCCTGTTCATCGCCCTGCCGGTGATCCTGCTCCTGTTGGATGTCTGGCCTTACCGGCGACGGACGCTTCGGCCGATTCTTGAGAAGGTCCCGCTCTTCCTGATCCTGCTCGCCGGTGTGGGCATGCAGATGGCGGTCCGCGCGCAGGCCAAGCCACCCCTGGCGGAAGGTCCGGGTGGCGCCGTTCTCCTCCTCCACAACTTCGCGGCACTGGTGGCGCGGCTGGTCTGGCCGGCGGACCTCTCGCCCTATCACCCGTTCGAGACAACCGTCGGCACGCGTGCGCTCGGCCTCGGGTTCGACATCGCCGTGACCGTGGCAATCGCCGCGATGCTGCTCGTCGCCTTTTCGCGCTCGAAGCCCGTGTTCACCGCGCTGGTCGGCAGTCTTCTTTTCGTTCTGCCCGCCTTGCTCGAAGCGCCCCACACGGACAAACTGCTGAGCGACCAGTACCTCTACAGCGCCCTGATCGTGCCGGTCATTGTCCTGGCCGCGTGGCTGTCGTCGCGCGGGCATGTGCTTCGGCGACTCTCGAGGCGCTGGGCGGCGATCACACTCGCGGCGGTGGTGCTGATCTTTTCGGTTCAGGCATACGCTCAAACCTTCGTCTGGCACGAGAGCCGCGACCTGTTCGCCCGAACGGTCCGGCTCTATCCCCGTTGGGCGTTCGGTTACATCGGGCTCGTTGAGTCGTATATCCGAGATAACGATCTCGATGCGGCGCTGCGCTGGGCCGAGGAAGCCGAAAAAGTCGAACCCGACAACCCCTCCGCGCAATTCTACCTCGGCACGGTCCTGCTTCTCCATCGCGACGGTCGCAGTCGGCAGGCGATCGAGCCGCTGAGAAAGGCGCTTGCGTCCGACCCCCACTGGATCGAATGCCTCCAAAACCTGGGCGTCGCGCTGGCCCGAAGCGGGCGGACTCTCGAAGCGATCTCCTACCTCGAGACAGCCCGCGACCTGGAGCCCGAATCGGCGGACATTCGCGTCGGCCTGGGCCACGCCTATCTGAAAGTGCGTCGATTCGCCTCGGCCCGCAAAGAGTTTCAACTCGCGCTCAAACATCACAACGACGCCATGACCCATCTCGGGCTCGCCATCGCGTGGGCCGCCAACGAGGAGCCCCGCCTCGCCCGGCGACACCTGGCCGCAGCGATCGCGAAAGACCCGCGGTCCGCCGAGCGGGCCGCGCGGTCGGCGCCACTGCGGCGCTATCGCTCGTATCCCGGTTTTGACACCCTGTTGCACATGGCAGAGGATGCGGCGGGATCGGGCGACGCGGCCGTCACCGAATCGCCTGCGGCGCGGCGCGCCCACGGTTCCTGAGCCAAGCGCCCCGATGCCGGAAGACACGGTGAACACGCAACACGCCGAGCCAAGACCGACGCATCCGCCCGCACGGCTCTTCTCGTCTTCGTTCATCGCGGCCGCCGCGCTCGTGGTCGGAACGATCGTGCTTTACCTGCCCACCCTGTCGAGCGGCTTTGTCCGCCTGGACGACTACCAATACGTCGTGGACAACCCGCTGGTCCGCCACCCGAGTTGGCAGAGTGCCCGCCGATTCCTCGGCGAAGTCACGCAACCGTCGAGCGTCGAGGGCTACTACCAACCCCTCACCATGCTCTCGCTGATGCTGGACGCGAGCGTCGCCGGTGAAGGCGGCCTCTCGCCATTCGCCTATCATGCGACAAACGTCCTCCTCCACGCCCTCAACACGGTGCTGATCTTCTGGATCATGCGATTGATCCTCGGCGGAACGCTGGTTCCGCTCATCACGGCGGCGATCTTCGGGGCGCATCCGGCGGCCGTTGAATCGGTGGCCTGGATTTCGCAACGCAAGACCGTACTCGCGTCCCTGTTTGCCTTTGCCTGTGTCGCTTCCTACCTCCGGTACGGCCGTGATCGGCGTCGCGCCTGGCTTGGCGCCGCGATCGCGTTGTATTTGCTGGGAACTCTCGCCAAACCGACGATCGTGCTGCTGCCCCTGGTCCTGATCCTGCTCGACGTCTGGCCCCTGCGTCGCCGCGTTCGCTCGGCGCTGGCCGAGAAGCTGCCCTTCCTGTTGATCCTGCTCGCGATGGCCGTGATCGCCTGGCGTTCGCAGGCCGCTTCCGCTGCAAGCCTGGCTGCGCCGGACCCGGCCCAACTCCTGAAGCTCACGGGCCTCATGTGCTACAACTTCGCGCTCTATCTCGGGAACATCTTCTGGCCGGTCCACTTGTCGCCCTTCCGAGCGATCCCGCAAGACATCGGCTGGAACAACCCGGTGATTCTCCTCACGACCCTCGGCAGCCTCACCTTCGCCGGGATCGTTCTCAGCGCCGTAAAGTGGTCCAAGCCGCTGTTCTGCGGCGGTCTGGCCTTTGCGCTGCTCCTGCTCCCCGCGCTGGGCGCGATCCGGTTCGCGACTTCACTCGTCTCAGACCGGTTTCTCTATCTACCGTTGCCATTCCTGCTGCTGCCGGTGGGCACACTATTCCAGCGGTGGGCTGGACGGGCACGCCCGCGCGCAGTCGGCGTGCCGCTTTGCGCCGGATTGGTCATCCTGCCGCTCCTCAACCTCACACTGCGGCAACAGCGCGTGTGGCACGATTCCTACAGCCTTTGGTCTCACGTCCGGCACTTCGTCCCCGAGCTGCCCAAGGCGAATTACGAACTCGCCGTGCACGCGATGAATGTTGGTTCCTTCGAAGAATGTCGAGGCTTTGCCCAGGCGGCTGTCGAAGGCGAGCCGCTGAACGCACAATACTGGCTGACGTTCGGCCGCGCGCTGACACGGACGCGCCGAATCGACGAAGCCATCCGAGCGATCCGCCGCGCCATGGAACTCGGCCTGGGCACCCGGATCGATCTGGCCTACGCCGCTCTGGCCGAGGCGTACATCGTCTCAGGTGAGGCTGAGCGGGCTCAGAGCGCTGCGAAGGAGGCCGATCGATTGAACCCGCAACACGCGGGATTCTCGGCCTCACTCGGTGATTTCGCACTCAGCTTTGCGAAGAATTGTGAGATCGCGAGCGACTTCTACCGGCGTGCGCTGGAAGAACGGCCCGACCGCCACGCCGTTCGGCACAATCTCGCCTCGGCCCTGTGGGCCTGCGGCCACCTCCGCGCGGCCGCGCAGCAATGCGAGGAGATTCTCTCGCGGCTTCGGCGGGCCGGCCCTGCCGATTCCGTCATGCAGAAAGCCGCCGAGAATCTGCGCCGGTCGATTCAAGCGGCGATCCGGAAACGCAACGAAGCGGCGACGCAAGCCGCCACGCAACCCGGCCGGTGAACGATGGGAGGCCGAACCATGTCACGGGATGAAACGCCGATCACGCTGACGCGGGCACAGGTCCGGGAAGTGGACCGCCGCGCGATCGAAGACTACGGCATGCCCGGCATCATCCTCATGGAAAACGCGGGTCGAAACGCCGCGCGCATCATCCGGGGCCTGCTCGAAGAACGCGGCGATTCGCCCCCCCCAGGCTGCCCCGTTGCCATCGTCTGCGGGCGCGGCAACAACGGCGGCGACGGGTTCGTCATCGCCCGGCACCTGACCAACCTGGGCTATCCGGTCGCGTGCCTTCTCGCGTGCGCGCCCGAGCGCCTGACCGGCGACGCGGCGACCCAATCGGCCATCGCGACCAAGATGGGCGTCCCGTGCAACCGCTGTGATAACAAGGAGGGCCTATCAGAAATAGACGCGCGTCTTCAAGATGCCCGCGTCGTAGTCGACGCCCTGCTCGGCACGGGCTTTGCCGGCCGGGTTCGCGCCCCGCTGGACGCGCTGATCGAGTCGATCAACCGCGCGCGCCCGGCCTTGATCGCGGCCATCGACGTCCCCTCAGGCCTGGATTGCGACACGGGCCGGCCGTCCAACGCGACCGTCCGCGCGGACGCCACGATCACGTTCGTGGCGAACAAGACGGGCTTCCTGCAAGCCGGCGCCGCGGCATACACCGGGCGCGTCATCGTCACCGACATCGGCGCGCCGGTGCAGATCATCCGGGACGTTCACGCCGGCGCTTCGGGGTGAAGAAACCGGCGAAACCACCCGACACTGCCATCGATGATCCGATCGTTGGCCGAGACCGCGCGCATGCCGTGATCGTCCATCGGTATCTCCTCCAGCCGGACCTCGCCGCCGGCGCTGCGCATTGCGGCCTCGTAGGCGCGGCCGTGCGAGATGCCCACCTGCGCGTCGCCCCGCCCGTGGTAGATCAGCAGCGGGGTTCGACGCGCTGCCAGGATCTCCGGCGCGTTGTCTCGCGGAAGGGTGTCAAGAAACGCGCGGCCCATCCGAAGCCCGCGATGGTCGATCCAACCTTGCGCCCGGACCAACTCCCAGGCCGACGGCGTCATCTCTCGATCCACCAGTGTCCACGCATCGGCCACCGGTGCCCAGAACACCGCACAGCGCAGGCTTCCGAACTCGGCCGCGGCCAGCGACGTCGCCAGCGCGCCGAAGCTGCTCGCTGCGATGCCGACGCGGGACGGATCGCAGCCCGGGGCATGATCCAACCAGGCGACGGCCGCCCGCAGGTCTTCGACCAGTCGCGCGACGGTCACATCTTCAAACCGCCCGTCGCTTTCGCCGCACCCGCGGAAATCGAATCGCAAACAGGCGATGTTCTCCTGCTCCAGGCGGCGGGCCAGCCTGACAAAGCGGTAACACGCGCCCACCCGTGTTCCCGTCAGCCCGTGGCAACAGACGACGACCGGTGCGGCGACGCTCAATCGCCCCGGCGGCGGCCGGTGCAGGCAGGCCGCGAGCACCTCGCGTCCGACGGGAATCTCCGGGTAGGTTTGCATGCGCGAGACCACCTTCGATAGAACGAATCGCCCCCCCCTGCCGAGCCGAATCTCCGGTCCCTTTCGATGTCGGCATCGCCCTCTATAATGCATGCGCACGGCTCTTTGCAAGCCTCGGGAGACGCGATGCCTACGCTCGGTGTCAATATCGACCACGTCGCGACCATTCGCCAGGCGCGCCGGACCGACGAGCCGGACCCGGTCTGGGCGGCGACCGAGGCCCAGCTCGGCGGCGCCGCGTGCATCACCTTCCACCTCCGCGAGGACCGGCGGCACATCACCGATCGAGATGTGCCCCTTCTCAAGGCTGTCGTCGTGACGAAGTTGAACATGGAGATGGCCGTCGCGCCGGAGATCGTGGCCGTCGCCGAGGCAACCCGCCCCACCCAATGCAGCCTCGTCCCCGAGAAGCGCGAAGAGCTCACCACCGAAGGCGGGCTCGATGTCGTCCGACTGGCCGATCGCGTCGGCGAGGCGGTCAAGCGACTCAAGGGCGCCGGCATCCTCTGCAGCGCGTTCATCGAACCCGACAAGGCCCAGATCGAAACCTCGGCGAAGCTGGGCTTCGACGCCGTTGAACTCTGGACCGGCGCTTATGCCGACGCGACGGCAGCCCGCGACCGAGCCGCCGCCCTGGACGTACTCCGGGCGGGCATCCGCATCGGCCGGGCCTGCGGACTCGAAGTCCACGGCGGC
>JBHHUY010000051.1:0-14023 GCA_046753965.1 Phycisphaerae bacterium | reverse complement strand
GGGGGTAGTCCCCCGCGGCCGGGGGGGGGGGGTGGCGGCCCACGACCTTCTGAAGCGCGAGAATCTCCTCGGCGCTGATCACCGTCTCGACCGCCTGGTCGCATTCGCCGGTCGTCTTCGTCGCGATCTCGAATTCATTGTCGTAACTCGGGTAACCGATCTGAATCTTGAACATGAAACGGTCCTGCTGCGCCTCGGGCAGCGGATAGGTGCCTTCCTGTTCGATCGGGTTCTGCGTCGCCAGGACAAAGAAGGGCGGGACCAGTTCGTGACGGATGCCGCCGACCGTGACCTGTCGCTCCTGCATCGCCTCAAGCATGGCCGCCTGCGTCTTGGGGGGGGTGCGGTTGATCTCGTCGGCCAGGATGATGTTGGCGAAGACCGGCCCCGGCAGAAACTTGAACGCACGCGTGCCCGTGGTCTTGTCTTCCGAGATGACCTCGGTCCCGGTGATGTCGCTGGGCATGAGATCGGGCGTGAACTGAATCCGGTTGAAAGACAGAGACAGGCAGCGGGCCAGGCTCGAGATCATCAGCGTCTTGGCGAGACCCGGTACGCCCTCCAGGATGCAGTGCCCGCCCGCGAACAGCGAGATCAGCAGTTGTTCGATGACATCGTCCTGTCCGATGATGATCTTGTGCAGTTCCGCGCGAAGACGCCGGTAGGTGTCTCCGAGTCTTTCGGCGGCGGCGAGATCATCGGCTTCTCCGGCGGGGCGTTCGATCGAATCGGGCATGGCGAGCTTTCTCCGGACGTTGTAAGCGTGTCTTCCGCCGTCGGCAAACGTCCGCGCGCCGCCGGCGTTCAGGCTACCGTTGCATGATCGGCAGGTGATTGTAGGGCAACTGGAGGATCATGAGCGCGATCGCGGTTCCGTAGACGCGGCCCACCGAATCGCCTTCCCATGATCCGTCCTCGTTCTGCGTCGACAGCAGATAGTCGCGCATCTTCGGGTAGTATTGCTTCCACTCCTTCTCGCCCGCCAGGTACATCACCTGCGACAGATAGAGGTGGGCATAGAAGAAATGGCCCCAGACGCCCTGGCGCGACTGGCCGAAGCCGATGTTCTCCTTGCAGTATTTCAGGGCCCGACGGGCCATCGGGTTGTCATACTCGCCTGCGTTGAACCAGCACGCCACGGCCGCCGCGGTAATGGGGGGGCGCGACCCCGACATCCCGACGCGATAGGCGATGCCCCCGTCGGGTTGAACCGAGCGCCTGAGATACTTCATCGCGCGCCGGATGACCGTCTTGGGCACCCCCACGCCCGCGTTGCGCGCCGCCCGAAGCGCCTGGACCTGGGTGACCGTGACCGACCCTTCGTCGCCGTTCATGTCCGGCGTGTAGAGCCAGCCGCCCAGTCGACTCTGGCTGCGCGCCGTGAGATCGACGCCTTTGCGAAGCACCCAGCGGACTCGGGCCAGCCGCTCCGGGTCTTCCTCCATCCCCATCACCTGCGACAGGAAGAGCATCGCGAAGCCGTGACCGTACATCGACCGCGATTCCTCCTCCCCCGGTCGACAAATCAGGCCGTTGCGCTGGGGGGACCGCAGCACATAGGTCAACGACTTCCGGAGATTCGGCGCATATTTCCCCGCGGTCGGCGTGGAGCCGGAGGACATCAGCGCCAGGCTCGCGAGCGACGTCATGGTGACCGGGTAGGTGCCCAACCCCCCCGCGTCCCGAAACGCGCCGTCGGAGCTCTGGCGGGACGCGAGGTACTTCAGCGCTTTGTTGATCGCCGCCTCGGTTTCGGGCGTCACCTGCGCGGGCCGCGCTCGGGGCATCTGCCCCCGAGCGAGCGGCGCGAGACAGAGTACCGCGGCCGACGCCAAAACGCCCGAATACCGCGCCGCGGTCCGACCGCGGGAGAACACTCCGAGCGAGAGAGGCTGTCGTTTTCGCATCATGAGTGTCCCGCCGTTTCGTCGGAGCGTTCAACCTCACGTTCGTCCGCCAACACGAAGATGCCCTCGGGCGCCACGGCGATGATGCGGTCATCCAGGATGATCACGTCGCGGATGAACCGGGAGACATGGAGCGGACGCCGCTGGCTCCCGGGTTGTGGGCCGCCGAGACTGCCCTCGTCGAAATCATAGGGCCGCAATCCCCGGCGGCCGGGGCCGATTCGCCGGCCGTTGTCCTTCCTGACGATCTCCAGCTTCGGCGGCACGCCGGGATCGACGGCCGGGACGGCCCGCCCGCGGGGCTTTCGTTGCTCATCGGGCACGTAGTTCCGCACGACGGCGAGGTAATTCGGTGAGGCGCGCATCATCTGCCGGCTGATCGTCGCGAAAGGACCCAGCTCCCGCAACCACGAGGATTCTCCTTCGTCGAGCGGGATGGACTTCAGTACGTATTCCGGGCGCTGGTCGTCTGTCCGAGCGAAGATCAACAGACGCGCCCCCGCCAGTCGCCCGGCGGTGGTGGGCGAGTCGATGACCGCATCGAGCGGCGGCATCACGAGGCCTTCCGCGGTGATTCGCCGAATGACTTCCCCCGTCTCGACGCGGACGACCGCGAATTGATTGGGGCCGTGGCTGATCCCCAGGTGGTCGGCGTCCAACTCACACAGACCCTTGACCAGCCCGATGTCCTCCACGGTCCAGAGTGTTCGGCCGGACCGGACATCACGGCCCAGGACACGCTTGCGGTCGCTCCGGCAGACGACGTGGCCGACGATTGCCACGTGCGCGTCGGTCGCCTCCGCCTCGACATCGTCGGAGCCGCGGCCGCCCGCCGCTTCGCCCGGCAGAAGCGGATAGACCTTGCGCTCCCGCCCGCTGGTCGGAATCAGAACGGAAACCGTCGTGGCGTCGCGATCAACCACGATCAAGTCGTGTCCGACGGCGCGCAGCCGGCCGGGGCGACCGCGGATCCAGCGGCGCCGCCACAGCGGGCGGGCGCCCTCGCGAGCTTCGATCGCGACGAGGGTCTCGGGATCCACCGCCCCGATGAAGACCCCGTCCACTTGAACGAAGGGCGGGTCCGCCACTTCGTTGAGTTCGTAATCGGTCTCCATCGGCGGCCACATGGCGCGGCCGGAATCGAGTCCCACGGCGATGGCCTGGCCGGGCGCGCAAAGCAGCGCGACGCGCCCTGCGACGGCAGCGGGTCTGACGTCTCCGAGTGGAAAGGCCGCGGCGCTCGATAAGCGGCTTCCGGCGCGGAGCAGGTCGGTGCTCCAGAAGTGGCGTTCCACCTCGTCGCGCTGCGAACGGAAACCGCGAACCTGATCGGACACTTCCAAGGCCACCACATTGGCGTATACATCGTGTCTACGCGTCGGATCCCAGAACGAGTAGCCGTCGTTCGGCATCTCCGCCGGCACGGGGTCTTCGTAGAGCAATCGCAGCGCGAACGCCTCGCCGAGAATCCTGGGGATGGCGGGAACGTCCTCCGACAACGATGGCGGAAGCATCTGTCGCAGGTTCGCCACGAAGTCTCGAACGGTGGCGCCGGGCCGAAGCTCGCGCATCGCCCGGATTGCGTCGGGCAACACGGTGTCCGCGAACGATGCGAGCAGCCGATCCAGGATTTCGGCCGCCTCAGCCGGAGCGCCGGGCAAGCCGGGGCCGGGAAACCGATAGACCCAGGCCAGCCGCAGCAGCGCCTCCACCGTGATCTCCGCACTTGCTTCCCGGCGGGCGGCCCGCAGGTAATGAAAGATCGCCGATTCCTGGTTGCCTTCTTCGAGATTCTCGATCCCCAACTGTAAGTCCAATCGAGCACCCGCTTCTATGAACCCCAGGCAATCGGCGAGCGTGTTGAGTGATTCCTCGTCGGCTTCGTCCGTCGCGCGAGCGATGCGCTCGGCCAGGTGCTCGCCGGCTGCCGTGCGATCACGGGCCGACATCGCCTGCCAGTATTGCCGAACCCGTTCGCCGATCAGCACACTCGCGCGGGTGGTCAGTCGTTCGTCGACCCGGACAGGCTCGTTTGCCGTTTCCGATAGCAGGGCAATCGCCCGTTCGAATCCTGCTCGCGGCTGATCGTGCTCGGCCAGGTACTCGCTCAAGGCCAGGCCTGCCTTGAACCGGTCCAGTGTCTGGCTTGCGGCGGCGGCGGCGCGCTCAAGCAGGTCCCGGCGCTCATCCGGGTCCGCCTCGCCGGCCAGATTGAGCAAGGCTTCCGTGCGCTGGTGCGCGATTCTCGAACGCAACACCGGCTCGCTTCTGCCAGGCTGGAAGACGCCGGTGATCATGGTCGACGGTGGGTTGTCCGCCAGGGCCTCCTCGGCGCGATCGAGCAGGTCGAGGGCTTGCCCCCAATGCCCTGAAAGCCGGGCAAGCCAGGCGAGCCGGATGATCGCGTCGACGTCGCCCGGGTTCTTTTCAAGCCGCGCTTCGGCCAGTTGCCTCGAACGGACGGGGTCGGGGAACTTGGAGAGATGCTGGATGCCGATGCTGTACAACGATCCGTCCAGTGCCAACAGGTTGCCCAGGTCGAGATCGGTGGGCATCGGTTCACCGATCGCCTCTCCCGTGGCGAGGTCCAGCCGGACGAGGCCGCCGGTCGTCGGCACGAGCACCCGATCGCCGCTCAGAGCCGGGCGACCCGTCGGCTGGAGGTGGTCCGCTTTCCACAGCGCCTGTCCCGGTGCGGTCACGTCGAGGGCGAGAACACCTTCACCCGCGATGACCACGCGCCGGCCGTCCGATCCGACGATGTAGCGATGGCCGCCCCGCGGATAGGACCATTTCAGGCTTCCGTCATCGATGTCAAACGCATAGAGCCGATCGGCGTCCTGGGGGGCGAGCAACACGACGTTTCCCGCCACGAGGGGCGGCGAACTGAGCCATTCATCCGCCACGCGAAGTCGCATCTGCCGCGGTATCCAAACTCCGCGGCGCCGTCGGCCTTGTGTTCGCCCGGTGCTCGCGCGCTCGTACTTCGTCAGCCACCGCAGGGAGAAGTCGTAGGCATCGAGCGCGAGCAGAAGACCGGCGCCGGTGGGCACGTAGATCGTCCCGTCGTGGACAGTCGGTTGCAGCACGCCGCGCAGCGGAAAGAGCCCGGCTCGGCCGGAGCCCAGCAGCACGCGCCGGACGAGTGTTCCGTCGGGCTTGAGCACCGCGAGAAACAGGTCCTCGCGATGAAGAAACGGCGCGATGAGAAAGGCGCCGGACACCACCGGCGCGGCATAGAAATGAGCCGGTCTGAGAGCATCCTCCGGGGGGCCGCCGCGCCCCTTCGTCCACGCCACGCGGCCGGTCTCGGCTTCGTACGCACGAAGCGTGTTCGGCTCGGCGAGGTCGGCTTCGTCGATCGTGATGTTCGCGGGCAGGATGCCCTGAGCCGTAGGGGAAGGCGGCGACGATGCATCCTGCTCGATGACAAAGACCAGACCCATCGCCGTCGAGACCTCGCCTCGGTCCTCTGCATACAGCGTGAGCGTTGACAGCGGATCGAGCTGTTCAGCCTGGGTGTTCGCGCGACCGGCCGCGCCGAACCCGACGAGCATCCGATGTCGTGTCACCGCCGGATCGCGCCGGCGATACCTGGGAAACGCCTGCCAGAGAAAGTCGAACGTGGCCAGATCGCGGGCCACCAGTCCGGAAGGGCAGGTCACGAACAGCCGCTCGCCGTCCGACACCGCCTGCCACACCGGCGGCCGAGCCTGGCACTTCATGACGCGCCGCACCGCTCGGCGGTCGAGCCGTTCCGCGCCCGGGAGCGGCGAGGTCCAATCGCTGTCTTTTGCGAAGACCGGGTCGACCGACGGCATCCGCCCCATGGTCCACGCCGGTCCCAGGCGGTTGGGCCAGGACGTCAAGAAGACAGTGCCGGCCTTGGCATCTTCGCCCGGTTTCGGGTGCTCCAGGAAGCGCTGGACGGCCTCGATCCGGTGCGGCCAATCGGCCGGTACCGCGGCTTCGGAACGCGCCGCCAGCGCTCGCATCTGATTCAGCATGTCTGCGGCCTGCCGGCGGTGATGTGCCAGCGCGTAGGCCACCGCGCGTTTCTCGAGCAGGTCCGCGGGTTTGATGCGGCGGTGCGGCAATCTTGAAAGCGTCTGCAGCAGGACGATCGCCTCGTGCGGCTGCCGCCGGTCGAGGAGCCAGCTTGTGAGCAGGTCAATCGCCTCGGGACCGGGCGTTGTGTAGGGGTACTTCCGCGCGACCTCGCGGAGCGCGTCGAAATCGTAATTCTGTTTTGCCCGTTCCAAGAGTCGCGCGGCCGTCGGGTCGTAAAGCACCCGATACGCTTCGAGACCCTCCGGAGGCCATTTCGCGATTTGCTTCTGCGCGAAGTGAATGGCCGAGTAGTAGTGCGCCTCGTCGATTGAGACGGTCCGATCGCCGTGCTGGGCGATCACGCGCTCGAGCGTGTCGGCCGCGAGCTTCCAGTCCCCTCGCTTGGCCGCATCCTCCGCACGCTTGAGCCAGCCGGCCGCGTCACGGTCGTTGGCCGGAGCAAACGTATTCCTGTCGGCGTCGCTGGAAGACAGCTCAAGCACAGGCCCCCCCGCCGGCTGCACCTGAATCCGAACCTGGGCCTGCCACGCCGCCCCGCGCGCCGGAAGCATGCCGATCGACGCGGACGCGGCCAGCGCGAACACCGCGGCCGGCGGCACGGCGACTCGTTGACTGATGCGCGTCCGCATCTGCATGGCGTCCTCAATACCGCGGCCTGAAGCTGTCTGCCGGAATCGCGCGCGGCGGGTGGCCTCTTGACAGCCCCCGCCCGGAATCAGCCCGGACTCGCGCGAGAACCGCTTCAGCCTGTCTGCGGTTCGCGTCTCGAACGCAGTTTCTTGGCGTGCGTCCTGAAAGCCCTGTGGCACCGCCGTCTCGGCGGTGCGTACACGGGCGGGACGCCCGTGCCACGGAGGTTCCAGGACACCCGCTTGCACGCCGCTCCAGTCCGCGCCGTCGATCCGCCCCCACCCGGATGGGCGTCTCCACCTGAGTCCCGTATCGACGCGCCCGCACAGATTCTATGCGTGTCTCCCGCCCGCGTCGGGACAGGCGGTCAGTCTCCCTGGAGCTTTTCGACGGCCTGGCTCGTCGCGCGTTTGACCTTCTCGACGGCCTGGGTCGTGGCGGTCTTCGCCACCTCGACGGCCTGAGTCGCGGCCTGTTTTGCCTTCTCCGCGTACGGCTTGGCTTTTCGGGTCAGTCTTGAGGCCTTTTCGCTGACTTCGCCCGCGGCTGTCTTCGCCTTCTCTTTTACAACGTCTCCTGCGTGTCGCGCCTTCTCTGCCAGCTTGCCGGCGCCGGCCTTGCCCTTTTCGTAGACCGTCTTCGCCTTCTCTTTGCCTTTCTCCAGGTAGGGAAGCGCCTTCTGCTTGCCCTTCTCGATGGCCTGCGTCGTCGCCTCCTCGGCCGCGGCGACCTTTTCCTTCGCCTTCTCAACGTCGGCCGGCTCGCAGGACACGCCGAATAGCAGAAGCGAGCCCGCAGCGAACAGGCACCACATCCTTCGCATGATCGCACCTCCGGGGAAAACACTCCCTCATCAAGGCCCTCGCCGCATCGTTGTGTTTCATCGCCCGCCCGACCATGATAACAGGATGTCCATCCTCATGGATTGCCCCCTTTGCCGACGCGCCATCGAAGTGCCTGGGGACAGTGCGGGAGGAACGGTTCGGTGCGGCATCTGCGAAAAGCCCTTCGTTGTGCCCGCCGGTACGGCCGACCTCAAGATCGAGTGGGGGCCGATCGGCGCCGGGCGAAAGGTCGCCCTCACGCCCGGCCGCACAACGACCATCGGTCGCGCTCGAGACAACAAGATCGTCCTGCCGGGGCGGCTGGTCTCCCGGCACCATGCCCGGCTCGATTGGGTCGACTCGGAGTGGCGGCTGACGGATGTCGGCAGCGGCAACGGGACCTTCGTCGACGGCGTCCGGACGCAACAGGTCGGCCTGTCCGACGAGAGTCGCATCGTCATCGGCGAGTTCGCGCTGCGGCTGGCCGTTGTCACGGCGGGGCCGAGCACACGCGACACCGCCCTCGAGGCCATGGCCCTCGACGAATCGACCGCGAGCCTGACCGCGGTCGCCGGGGCCGAGGAACGCTTCGATTCGCGCATGGACACCTCCTGGGGCGCCGTCCCGCTGGCGCCGCCGGACCGCGCCGCCGATTCGGCGCCGGTGTCTGACCGCTCGTTCATCCAGCGATGGCCCGTCGTGATCCTTTTGGCCGTCCTCGTCGTGCTGTCCGTTGTCTGGGTGATCCTCAGCCTGGAATGACGATTCGGATCGCCGCTTGAAGCAACTCGTCGCCGTCAGCGCACCGGGCGGGTCCAAGGCATCGAGCGAGAATAACATGGCCGATTGCCGGGTGGGACGCGCCGACCGGCTTTGCCGTCGGCGGATCACACGTTTGCCATATTCTTGCCCGACTCCTCACTGTCGCTTCGGTGTTGTCGCGGCCGCCCGGACCGGTCGGCTTTGCGTTTTCTTTGATCCCTTGCCCTTGTCGCGTCGCGCTTCGATGACGAAATGAGCGTCGGTCACCTCGACGTTGGGCTGGAGATTCGTGAAGCGATAAACAGCGTCGAGTGTCTCCGGCGTACGCTTGTTGCCGTGGGTCAGCCAGAGCCGCGTTTCGACCGGCAATCGCGTCTCCACGTCGATGAACAGGTCCTGCAACTTGCAGGCGTATTCGTCGCGCGGGGGATAGCGTATTTCGAAGTGAAAGCAGCGTTGTTTCTCGGGGCCGACCTCGGCCAGGCCGATGACGTTGATCTTCACCTCACCCAGAGGCTGGGCCTTCTTGAT
The DNA here is from genome assembly GCA_046753965.1 of Phycisphaerae bacterium. GTDB lineage: Bacteria > Planctomycetota > Phycisphaerae > UBA1845 > UTPLA1 > JBHHUY01. The sequence continues at coordinate 5,298 of JBHHUY010000051.1, read as the reverse complement.
CCGATCGAGCGTCCGCTCCATCATGCGCCGCGGGCCGAAATCCGTGATGGGGTTTCGCGTCTTGTTGAACAGAACCCCCCACGGCGCCGGATAGTTTCCGATGCTCGCCGGCAGGCCGAACAGACCCTTGCGAGGCAACAGGGCCACCCGGTTCTGGTTGCGGCCTTCGACGTAAACGCACTGGTCGTATTCGGCGTCGGCGTCGGTCCAGGTAAACCGAACGCTGAACGGATCGTCCCGATAATCGACGATGATGTGCTCGGCCGGCATCAACCGTTTGACCAATCCGCCGAGCCGCTCCTGGCGGAGGAACTCGGTCCGCAGGGTCTTGAGCTTGCGGCTCTCGGCGAGGCATTGCCGCAGGAAGGCGACCGGATCGTTGCGAATCTGCCTCAGGGGCTTCTCGTAGCCTGCGATCGAAACTTCTCCGACGTCCAGCACCGCGGTGCCGCTTGGCCCGGCACAGCCGGCGCCCAGGACTGCGACGGCCAGCACGAGTGGTCCCGTGCGGCGGCGCGGCAGCGACGTTTGCAGGATGGATGCATGACGCAATGGGGTACCTCCCTCGGACTTGGCCCTTCCCTTCATCATCGTCCGGACGGGCCGACTCCAATCAATAATAGACGGTTCGTGTGCGGTGATGGTTCACACGGACGCCGGGATCGTGGGACAACGCCCAAAGATGCCAGTCCACCTCCCAGGCGGTGACACGCTTGCCAGCCTTGCCCGCTGCCTTCGCCATGCGATCCACCGCCTGGATCGAGGCGGCCCGGATTTCCACCTCCTCGGGCGAATCCCGCTCCAGCTCCACTTCGTCGTCGATGGCGCGGGCCAGTTCGGGCGAGAGCGTCAGGATGCCCAGATGACGGAGCGCCTGGGGAATCCTGTAGTCCGCGAAGGCCGTCAGTTCCTCGAGACCCATCAGGGGCGGATGATCGTGTTGTTGCCAGACGACGGAGAGATCCAGCGAACAGATCTGTGCCCGCTTCATGAAATAGACCGCTTGCCCTTCGTACTGACTGACGTCGCGAAATGAATCGAAATTGGTCATGAGCAGGACGGCCAGCGGCCAGGCTTGCTCGTTGACAGACTCGACCGCGTGGATGAACTGCCCGTCGAACCGGTCCAACAGCGCTCGGCCGGTCTCGCGAATGACGCGTTCGCGCTCATCGAGCAGAAGCAACTCGCCCCGGCCGCTGAGGACGGAGCGGATCTCGTCGCGCGGCACGGTCAGCCAGTACTCCGCTTCGCACCATTGCGGGTCGTACTTCGCCGCGAGGAGCAGCGAGACCAGCATCGCATTGAACCGGACGTAGGTTGTGCCCCGCCATTCAAATCGGATGGGGTCGGAAGACCAGAAGCAGAAATTGAGCGCGTCGATCAGCAGAACGAGGTTCGCGAGTTGTTGTTGGGTCCCGGGCAGCGAGGCGTAGAGCTCGTGTCCCGAGGGCCGGAGGGCTTCGGGATTCACGTCTCGCGACCACCGTTCGATGGCCTCGGCGTCGATCGTCACGTGCTTCGCGCGTTCGACGACGGCCCGGGTGGATTCGAGCACCAACATGATCGGGATGCTAGTTCCGTCGCAGCGAGGCGACAACCCGGTCCGGCAGGTGGTCTCACTTGGCGGCGGTCTCGCTCGCACTGCCCACGGCACGGAGCAGCCCCGGCGGCGGTTCCATGGTCTTCTTGCAGGCCGGATAGCCGCCGCAACCGAGGAATCGACCGGTCCGCCCCATGCGAAGGAGCATCTTCTGCCCGCAATCGGGGCAGCTCACGTCGGTCTCGATCGGCTTGGGTCGATCGGCGGCGGGCAACTCCGCCTCGGCCCGCTTTTTCGCCTCGCCGCGCAGGTTGGCGATGGCGCGGCAGCCGCGGCTGGTGCAGCCAAAAAACGGGCCGAATCGACCGTTTCGAAGGGCCATCGTCCCGCCGCATTCGAAGCAGGTCAGCGAGCCCTCGGGCCAGGTCTCGACCACCGGGCGCCCGGTGCGCGTCCAGGCGAACCCCGCCGGCGGAGCCCCCAAGGCGGCCAACTCCTCCTTGTTCAGGTATTTCGCCCGCGCGCCGCGCGCGACTCCGCCGTTTCTCGCAGCGCCGTTGACCGGCTCCACCGGCGGTTCGGGGATCTTGCCCTCGGCCTCCAGCGCCTCGAGGTGGTCGCGCTTGTCCATCGACACCGCGTTGCGGCAGCTTGGAAAACCGGAGCAACTCAGAAACGGGCCGCGCCGACTCTTGCGGATCACCATCGGCCGGCCGCACTTGTCGCAGCGAACGCCGGCCGCCTCCGGCTTGGGCTTCTCGACGTAGACGCCGGCTGGAAGCGGGAGCGTTTCCTTGCATTTCGGATAGGCCGTGCAACCCAGGAAGGACCGACCGCGAGAGAACTTGACTTCCATCCTCGCGCCGCATTCGGGGCAGCTCTCCCGGATGTCCGCGGCCGCGACTTTCTTCAACGGTACGCCCTTCTCGTCGCACGGCTGGGTGTGGGTGCAGTCCGGATAGCCCGAGCATCCCAGGAACGGGCCCCGCCGGCTCTTGCGGAGGAGCATGTCCTTGCCGCACTTCGGGCAGGCCTCGACGCCCTTGACCGGCTGGATCAGATTCCCGTCGCGGTCCACGTCCCTGGCCACGCGGCAATCGGGAAAGCCGGTGCAGGCGAGGAACCGGCCGTTCTTCCCCATGCGGTAGACCATCGGCTTGCCGCATGCGTCGCAGACGTAGTCGCTCGGCTCGGCGCGGACCTGTTCCATCTCCTCATGCGCCTTGGCGAGCGATTCCTTGAACGGTTCGTAAAACTCGTGCAGGACATGGTGCCAGTCGAGGTGGCTCTCCTCGATCTTGTCAAGTTCGTCTTCAACATGACTCGTGAAGCGGATATCCATCACCTTGGGAAAATGGTCGACCAACTTCCGGGTCACGATCTCGCCGCGCGAGGTCGGGTGGAACCGTCGATCCTCCTGTTCGACATAGCCGCGATCCTGGATGGTCCGGATGATCGCCGCGTAGGTGCTGGGGCGACCGATGCCCTCGGCTTCGAGAGTCTTGACCAGCGAGGCCTCGGTGAAACGCGGCGGCGGTGCGCTGAACTTCTGCGTCGGAGCAACCTCGAGCGGATGGACCCGCTGCCCGACCTTCAGCGCAGGCAGGGTCTGCTCCTCGCCGTTGCGCGGGGTTCCCATGACGCGATAGAATCCGTCGAACACAAGCACGCGCCCGGTCGTCTTGAAGACGGCCTCGCCGAGCGGCGTCTTCGCCGCAATCAGCACGGTCGTCGCATCCCATTCGGCGGGAACCATCTGGCAGGCGACAAACCGGTTCCAGATCAGCGTATAGAGCTTGTGTTGTTCCGTCGTCATGTGGCCCCGCATGGCCTCGGGGGTCCGTGTGACGTCGGTCGGTCGAATGGCCTCGTGGGCCTCCTGCGCCTTCTTGGAACTCGCATATCGCAGGGGCTTCGCCGGCCGATAGCGGTCGCCGAAAGCGGCGCCGATCCAGTCGCGGGCCGCGCGGACCGATTCCTGCGACAGATTGGTCGAGTCGGTCCGCATGTAGGTGATCAACCCGACATTGCCTTCGCCGGTCTTGATGTCGATGCCTTCGTACAGCGCCTGGGCCGTCCGCATGGTCTTGGACGTCGAAAACCGCAGGGTGTTGGCAGCGACCTGCTGCATCGTCGCCGTGGTGAAAGGGGCCGACGGTTTGGATCGCGTCCGCTTCGTGTCGACCGACTTCACCGTGAGCTCGGGGGTCGAGGCGGCATTCATCCGGCCGATCAATTCGATCTTGCGCAGGGCGAGGTGGCGATAGTCCTCCCAGTCGGTTTCCACGACTTCGCTGGTCTCGTAACCCAGCGCCTCGGCGACGGAACGCACCTCCTTGACCGCGCTGGAGAACTTCACCTTTTTGGATCGGTCTCGCTCAAGCGTTCCCAGTGCCTTGAAGGGTCGCCCCGCGAGTTCCGACAGCGAGGCCGCGAAGCCGTCGCGTTCGCTCAACCACGCGAGGCGATCCTTCTGCGTCGGGGGCTTGGCGTTCTTTCGGCCGGGCCGGATGAAGCGTCGCCACTGCTCCGACAGGGTTCGCGCCGCCGCGGCATCCGTACAGAATACGCCCTCGATGGTCCAGGATTCCTGCGGCTCGAACGCGCGGATCTCCTCTTCGCGGCCGACGATCAGCCGGACGGCCACCGATTGAACCCGGCCCGCCGACAAGCCCTTGGCCACCTTCTTCCACAACAGCGGAGAGAGCTCATAGCCCACCACGCGGTCGAGGATCCGGCGCGCCTGCTGGGCATCGACCTTCGCCGTGTCGATCTCGTGGGGGTGGGCGAAGGCCGCCGTGACCGCCTTCTTCGTGATCTCGTTGAACACGACCCGCTTGATCTTCGAGGCGGGAATCTCCAGCGCGTGCACCAGGTGCCAGGCAATCGCCTCCCCCTCCCGGTCGAGGTCGGTCGCGAGGTAGACGGTCTCCGCCCGGTCCGCGAGCTTTTTCAACTCCGCGACGACCTTCTCGTGGCTGGGCAGGATTTCATAGGTCGGCTTGAAGTTCTGGCCGGGATCGATGCCGTAGCGGTGGGGGGGGAGGTCCCGGACATGGCCCTTGCTCGCCTTGACCACGTACTTGCGGCCCAGGTACTTGTTGATCGTCCTCGCCTTCGAGGGCGATTCGACGATCACCAGCGCCGGGCTGCCGTTGCCCGAGCCGGTGCTGCGGCCGGTGGGGGGTTTCTTCCTCATGAGCAACTAAGTTCCCGGTGCCACTGCGGTTACCACTGGAAGCGGCGGGGCGCCCTCGCGGCCGCTGAACCCTCCCGTCCGTCCACGTGCGTATATCGGTCGAGGACAGCCAATCCTGAACGGGCTTTCGTGAAGGCCGGCGGCCGTTGGGGCGAGGAAACCTAGCACGTGGTCGAAAGGGTGTCAATTCGGCGTCTTGTCGATCTCGGGCCGACGGCCGGCGACCTACGCGGCAGCCGCTTGACGTGGCGTTTCGTCGCCCGCGACGACCCGGCGAGCTTCGGCTTCGTTCCGTATCTTCCTGCGAATACAAGGGTTATGGCTGTTTCAGGAATGCGCTCTCGGCGTCTCTCCCTGCCGCTTGCGGTGGTTGACAGGCCGCACATATCCACAGGAATGTGAACAAGCTGTGATTCTCAGACCGTTTGGGATCGGCCGCGCGCCTGCGTACGATCGCTCGATTGGAAGACGTCCGGTCGCCGGCGAATCCGCGCCGAGATACGATCGTGGTCGATCGGGATTGGAATCCCGAGGGGGTCGGGGGCGGGTGACGTGAACC
>JBHHUY010000050.1:0-14186 GCA_046753965.1 Phycisphaerae bacterium | reverse complement strand
GGACGCTACGAAGAAGGACTGCGCCGTCATCCGCCTGAACTGTCATGGCCCCCCGACACCCCCGCCCCGTCTGATAGAATGACAGAGGGATCCGGCCCAGAGGTCGGCGATACCCCGGCCTCTGACGCAGAATGCCGCCGTGCCGAGGACCAACAGACAGCGACGAGCCGCCATCGGTAATCAGATATGTTATGTCGCCTATGTGTGCCCTCGGCGGCTGACGTCGCGGCCCGGCCGGTCGCCTGCCAACTTCCAATGGGCCGACCTTCAATCCCACCAAGGCATCGCCTCCTCCCGGCCGGCCGCCGGCCGAGAGGGGTGGATCGTCCTGCCCGATGCATCAAACAGAGGCTGCGACCGCCCCGATCCGCCCTGGGGTCTGGAAGTCTGCAGTTCCCACGGCCGGTTCAGGATCGGCGCGGCGAGCTGCGTGTTCAGTCACGGCTTTTGCCTCTGCGGGCACGACGCGCGACCTGCCGCGGACCGGCAAGAGTTGGGTTACAATGAAGGTGCAATCGCCCCCCGGCCGGCGCCCGCCTCCGGACCGAGTGGATTGACGAGGGATCGAACAGGAATCGCTCGCGCGGTTGTTCGGTTGAACCGGTCGGCGGGCTTTGCCGTTTGGCGGATCAACCGTTCGCCGGGCTCCGGCCCGACTGTTGAGAAGAACAACGGCGCGGTCGAGCGGTCTCCGCTCGGCGCCTGGACGACTCCGCCTGAGATGCCAACGAATACACCCAACTTGACCGCGGAGCGATTGGACGAGCATCTGACGCTCTATCCCCATCTGGCGGATCGCATCTTCCGACAACTGCTCGTCGCCCTGCACGAGCGCAAGATCCTCACGGTCGACGAAGTCTATGCGCAGGCGCGGCAGGCCAGCGGTAACGTAGACGAACTGCATGGGACGGACCCCGTCAATCCCAACATCGCCGGCGCGCCGCGAGGCGATCAGGCCGAGCGAAACTGGGTTCATCAGATCACGCGAGAGCACGCGGTGCGACACTTCCGGCCGCAAGAAATCGACGAGATGGTGAATCTGACCCTCAAGCGCGAAGAAGCCGACAGGCTCCGCGCGATCGTCACCCTCGGCTCGGTCTCCTTCAGGCTGCTGGCCGATACGGTCAAACGCTTCTGTGCGCTGCCCGAGGGCGAATTGCAGCTCACCCGCGACGAGGCGATCGGAATCCGCGTCGGGCTCATCCGTCACCTGGTCAGCGACCAGCTCGAGTTCATCGCCATCGCCAAGAAACATCTGCGGATCCGAGACTTCGACGACATCATCGATCGCACGATCGGCCCGGAAGCGGGCATGGGGCGCGTCGGCGGAAAGGCCGCCGGCATGTACCTCGCGGCCACGATCCTCGGCGCCAATCGAACCGGCCGGACGACCGTGCCCGCGACGGCTGCCGATCAGCCGGAGTTTCGACCGTCGGCGACGCCCGCCGACACCTGGCCCGTCGCGATTCCGGAATCCTATTACCTCCGATCCGACGTGATCGAGGATTTCCTCGCCTTCAACGGCCTCGGAGAATATCAGAACCAGAAATACAAGACCGCCGAAGAAATCCACAAGGAATACCACCTCATTAAGTCGGTTTTTCGAAACGCCGATTTCCCGGCGGGCATCGTCGACCAGCTCCGCACCATGCTGGAGAAGATCGGCGACCATCCGCTGATCGTCCGCTCCAGCAGCCTCCTGGAGGACCGCTTCGGCACCGCCTTCAGCGGGAAATATGCCAGTCTCTTCGTGGCGAACCAGGGAACCTTGACCAAGCGGCTCCGCGCACTGCTCGGGGCAATCGCCGAGGTCTATGCCAGCGCCCTGGGCCCCGATCCGCTGCTCTATCGCCGAGAGCACGACCTCTCCGACTACGAGGAGGACATGGCCGTTCTGATCCAGAAGGTCGTCGGCAAACGCTTCGGGCCCTACTTCGCCCCCGCCTTCGCGGGCGTCGCCTTCAGTCGAAACGACTACCGTTGGAGTCCGCGCATCAAACGCGAGGACGGCCTGCTCCGAATCGTGATGGGCCTCGGCACGCGGGCCGTCGATCGCGTCGCCGGCGAGTCTCCGCGGCTCGTCGCGCTCGGCATCCCCACACTTCGCCACGAATCGACGAACACCGAGATCATGTGCGGATGCCAGCGAAGCATCGACGTCATCAACCTCAAGAAGAACAGGCTCGAATCCATCACCTTGAAGCGCCTCCTCAAGCATGCCCGCGACTTTCCACTCCTGGACCGTTGTGTCTCGATCCGGCAGGAACGCATGTTGCGGCCGCCCGCCGGAACCTTCATCGATGCCGACCCATCGGATCTTTTCATCACCTTCGACAAGCTCATGAGTGAGGGATCATTCCCCAGGCAGTTGCGTCTCATCCTGAAGAAGCTCGAGAGCGCTTACGGGGTTGCTGTAGACATTGAGTTTGCCCACGACGGCGAGAAGCTCTTCCTCCTCCAGTGCCGGACATTGAGCCAATCCGCCGAAAGTGTCGCGATTCCGATCCCCGAAGATATCCCGCAGGAGCGGATCATCTTCAGCGCGAACCGCTTCGTCCGGTCGGGTCTCGTCGAAAACATTGAGTACGTCGTCTACGTCGATCCCCGCGACTACGACGCCGTCCCAACAAGAGACAAGCGGATCGAGGTCGCACGGGTGGTCGGGCGGCTCAACGAGCAACTCGCCAATCGCCGATTCATCCTCATCGGGCCGGGCCGGTGGGGCAGCAACGACATCCGCCTCGGCGTCCCCGTCACCTACGCCGACATCAACCGATCGAAGATGCTGATCGAAGTGGCGCGCGAGCGCGACGGCTATGTGCCCGAGGTCTCGTACGGCACCCATTTCTTCCAGGACCTCGTCGAGGCGAACATCGTCTATCTGCCGCTCTATCCCGACGACCACCGCAACCGCTTCAATGACACATTCCTGAGCAACTCCCCGAACTGCCTGGAGCAACTCCTGCCCGGGTCCGCCGAAATGGCCGGCATCGTCCGGGCGATCCACGTTCCAGCCGTCGGAGGCGGCCGATACCTGACCGTCGTGATGAACGGCCTCGATGACCGCGCCCTGGCCTATCTCGCCGATGGTTCGTAGGAGTCCGCAACGCCTCGGGCGAGCCATTGGATGGGTGTTGGGCCGGTCGGTTCCGCCGCCGGCGTGACGTCACTCAGGGCAAAAACAACGTCGGCTGGGGCGAACTACACGCGCTCGGCGACCCTCCGGACCGAATGGTTGCCACCCCGGTCATGTCGGATCGAGCATCACAGGCCCGGCGTGGAAGGCGTGCTCCGGCAGATCGCTGACTCCGGAAACATCGGAACTCCTTGAATGACATACGGTTACACAGGTAACCCGCTCCGGCGGACATCGCAGAGATCAGCGTACAGGCACCCCACAGCTCGGGGAGGAAGGCGTGCCCGCTCTTTCGAAGTTTCCCGAATTGAGGCCCCTCTCGGCTTGACTTACGTCCGGGAATCCGGGTATAGTGCATCTTGGATTACCGGGTCAGGCCCGGGATCCGCATCAGGAGAGGAAGCGCAGGTTCCGCCGTGTCGACGGCGGGGGTGGTGGATGCAGCCGGCATCCGATAGGAAGGAAGCCCCGATGAGCCTTAGGAAAGTCTTCGTTTGCATCGCCGCGTCAACCGCGACGGTGCTCGCCGCCGCGTCATCCGCAGACGCGAGCGCTTGGACGATGAATGCGTCAGGCGCGAATCCGGCCTTCGGCTGGTTCGGCGGACAGGACAACACCGATCTCTTTGAAAGCCCCACGGTCAACGAGGCCGGCTTCTTCTTCAGCCCAACCGCCTTCCGCGCCGACGGCGGCGGAGGAGTGGGCAACAACGCGACCGACTTCGCGCGGGTGACCGTCGACATTGCTCTGTCAAGCCCTCCGGGCGCGTTGCCGATCGACCAGATCACCATCCAGGAGTGGGGCACCTGGTCCAATGGAACCAACGACCCGGGCACGGACTTCCAGGTTCAGGCCGACTTCTCGGTCTTCCGGTTCGATCCGTTTCCGCCCGGCGTCACCGGCGCGCTGAGCATGCCCGTTACCTTCAATCCGGACGGTACCTGGCACGCGGAGTTGACCCTCGTCGCGGGCGCCGTCGGCAATCCGCCGGCCTCTGACGTCCCGTGGCAGAAGTTTCAGATCACCGTGACCGACACGATTGCCGTGGTCGGGTCCGCTCCTGCGGGTTCCTTCATTGACAAGACCGGGATGAACATCATTCTTCCCGAACCCGCTTCGTTGTTGCTGGTTTTCGCGGGCTTTGCCCCGTTGATCATAGTCAGACGTTCGAGACAGAGGCGTGGTCGATAACTCGGCCGGGAGAGAAAAGAAAACGGCTTGTCCCAGTCAGAAGGGAATGGAGGCGAGGGTATCACAATGAATCGCATGATCAGCAAGTGTTCAATCGTGGGGGCCGTGGTCGCGGCCCTAGTCATCGCATCGCCGGCGTTCGCCGCGCCCTGGAGCATCCCCAGCGGCACCGCGACCAACTTCAGCTATTCGAACGGCGGTGACGTCAACGGGCTCTTCGGAGATCCCCTGGTTTCGGGCGATTCCTTCTTCTTCTTCGCCTCGAACTTCCAGGCCTCGGCCGTCAACGGCGGCACGGACAACGTCAACGACACGGTCTCGTTCGACGTGGTGGCCAACCCGGGGAAGCAGTTCTCCCAGATGATGGTCACCGCCTTCGGCTCCTACAACGTGCTCGGCCCCAACAGCTCGGTGGATATCAATGCGACGCTTCAAATGGTTGAGAACGCCGGCCTCCTCCGGACCTTCGGCCCGGCGAATCTCGTCACCAACCCCCCGTTCCCGGTGACATCCGGCAACAACTCGTGGAACGGCCAGGCCGACATCGATGTCAGCTTTGTGTTCCCTTCGCCGTCTCCCGATATCCACATTTCCCTCTCGACCGTTCTGGATGCGATCGCGGGAATCGGCGGCTCGGCCGAGGGCAACCTCCAGTTCCAGAGCCTCGAGATCCAGTTGATCACCATTCCTGAACCTGCTTCGCTGGCCTTGGTGGCCCTGGGAGGAATCGCGCTGATCGCCCGTCGACGGCGACGGCTCGCATAACAGTGGCACGCGCGTGCTGCGGGAGCCGACAGCGGGCGATGTGTGCTAGTTCTTGACTGACCCCGTAAGGAGCACCCCGAGCGGAGACCGACCTACCAGGTCCAGGACGTGCAAGGAGGGGCGAAGATGGAGTCGGTACCAGGCTGGGAACCGATGGCCGCTCTTGGATGATCGAACGGCGGGGTGCCGGCAAGGCAGTCCCGCCGTTTCTCGTTTTGCGGCGCGGTGGGGCCGACAACTTTTGTGTTGATCGGCGACCGCGCTCGGTTAGGATGCACCGGAGCAGCGCGCCCCAGCGGCGTGAGAGAGCGGGTACAGGATTGCCATCGGCTTTGTGATAGGCATCGTGCGTAGCAGATTCAGCCGCGCGGGTCTTGGGCCGGAGCTGAGGGCGGGAATGACTGATGGGCGGGAATCACTGAGAACGACGCTTGCGCCCGTGGGTGGAATCCTCGCCTTCACGATTGCGGGAGCCGCATTGCGCGCCGCTCCGCCCAAGCTCGTCGTCACACCGGTCGATCGTACCGCAGACATGCCGGACAGTTGGCTGCTCCTCTACAACCTCAACAGCCCCCAGAGCCGTTCGTGGGCTGCTTGGTACCAGCTCCAGAGAGGCATCCCCGATGGGAACAAGGTCGGCCTCAACGCCTCGCTGAACGAGCATCTCGACACCCTCACAGAGGTTCAGGACCAGATCATCACCCCCGTCCGCGACCTGTTGGCCAATGATCCCGCCCTCGAACAGCGGATCATGGGGATCATTCTGGGCTTCGACCTCCCAGGCCATTACGGTAGCCCGCCCCTGAACCCCGGCACCGGTGGTTTCTCCATCGCCGATGCTCTCCAGGACATGAACGACGATGCCCTCCCCGCCGCCCTCCAAAAGAACGACAACCTCGACAACCCGCACTTCGTCGGCAGCATCCTGCCCCCCGGCGGTCGGCTCACCAAGGCAACCATGGCACCGAATCATTACATGGTCGCCCACATCGACGCCCCGACCTGGCTCGACGCCCTGGCCATCACCCAGAAGGCGCTCGTGATTGAAGATCCCAACCACTACATCGACGGGGAAAACATCTTCTACGATTTCGAGGATAACGCATTCCCCGCCCCGAACAACGAGTGGTTCTGGTTGCGGGCCGCGACCGAGGCATCACAACTCGCCGATCTGCCCTGGGCCGAGTTCGACATGGCCACGGCCGTTCCCGGAAACTTGCCGCCCGGCGATGCCTTTCGCTTCTCGGTTTACAAGCTCTGGGGCTGGACCGTGGACGATTTCACCAGCGCCTCGCCCGGCAGCCGAGTTCTCGGGTTCCACTTCAACAGCTACGGGGCCGTGACGCTCCGCAGCACCACCGCCGAAGGTGCCTGCTACGTTCCCAACGCCCTGGCGGCGGGCTATGCCGCGGCAATCGGCGCCACCGGCGAACCCCAATGCTGCGTCGCTCCGTTTCCCGACACGCTCCTCGAGGCCCTCCGACAGGGCTGGACCCTCGGTGAGGCCTATTACCTCGCCAATCCCTACAACGATTGGATGTGGACACTCGTCGGCGATCCCTTGCTCCGACTCCCCAACGGTTTCGATCCACCGCCGGTCATCAGTCCGGGCGACGGCGACATCAACGGCGACGGGACCGTCGACGGGCTGGATATCCAGCTCTTCACCGATGTCTTCCTGGGCAACGTCTCCGATCCCACCCAGATGGCCGCCGCCGATCTGGACGCCAGCGGCGCTGTCGACGCCGATGATGTCTTCCTCATGACCGGCCCGCTCGTCTACGCCTCACTGAACCCTGACGAGTTGAAGGGCACCGGCGATACGAACGGCGACGGTTCCGTCGATGGCCTGGATATCGTCGCCTTTGTTGACATGCTGATGAACGGAACTGCCGGCTTGCCGCTCCAGGTCCGCTGGGCCGCGGACATGAACCGCGACGGCGCGATCGCCACCGACGACGTGCCGCTCCTGGTCAACGCACTGCTTCAACCTTAGCGCAATCGCAAGCCTGAGCCCGTGCTTCGCTTCGTGATCGGGCGCTCGTCCGTGTTCTACCGTCCTCCGGGCCGCTCCCGGGGCGTACCTTCCTTTTTGTGGGGGCCGCAAATGCAGGATGATGCGAATCGCCTTCATCGGCGGGCCGGGCTGATGCGACCGGCACCGCTCGTGTGCATCTTCGCGACGACGCTGGCGCTGATGTCAAGCCGGACCCGCGCCGCTGATCCTGCCGCCGACCTCGTGGTCCGAGTCTCCGCGCGGACCGGCCTCACGGTGTTCGTGTCCGCCGCCCCCGGTCGATCAATCCCGGTCAAGCCGACAAACGGGAGGAGCGCCGCCGCGCCGATCGACTTCCTCCAACAGCATGGCTCGCGCTTCGGCCTTCGCGATCCCGCCCGGCAATTGCATTTCGACAGCGCCCGCACGGACGTGCTCGGACAAACGCACAGCACCTATCGCCAATTCCATCGCGGCATCCCCGTCTTTTCCGGCCTGCTCAAGGTCCACCAGGACGCGGCCGGACGATTCATCGCCGCCAACGGACGCTTCTATCCGATTCCTGAAACGCTTTCGATTGTTCCGACGCTGACGTCTGATCAGGCCGAAACCGTTGCGATCGAAATGCTCGGCGGCGGTTCGGCGACGGCCGTCGACACCGAGCTGGTCATCGTCGACCCCGGTTGGTACGGCGATCCCACAATCGGTCCCCACCTCGCTTACTACGTGGCCGTATCGGCCCCCGCGTTGGGAATGGAGGAAGCCTTCTTTATCGATGCGCGGCGGGGCGATGTGCTCGACCGCTGGTCGCTCATGTGTCTGGCCCGCGACCGCCGCGTTCACCTGCACACGGCGGTCCCGGGCGAACCGCTGCCCGGCCCTCTGGCGCGCGCCGAAGGCGATCCGCCGACCGGCAACGCAGAGGTCGACCCGACCTATGACTACATGGGAGACACCTACGATTACTTCCTCCGCGCCTTCGGTCGTGACGGCCTCGACGGTGCGGGCGGGGCGATGGTCGCCACCGTCAACTCCAACGCGGTGCCGTGTCCAAACGCCGCCTGGAGTTTCATCGACAAACAGGCCGTCTTCTGCCCGACCGTCATCTCCGACGATCTCGTCGCCCATGAAATGACCCACGGGCTCACACAGTTCACCGCCAATCTCATCTACCAGAATCAATCGGGCCAGATCAACGAATCCTACTCAGACGTCTTCGGAGAACTGGTCGACCTCTACAACGGAGACGCCTCGCTCCCCGGCCCGCCGGGCGGCACGCCCTGGCCGCCCACGCCCACCGGCCCGGGTGTCGACACGCCGAACAATCTGCGCGTCACCTGCAGTCCCGGCCCGAGTTACGGCGACGGCGTCCGCTGGCTCTTCTCGGAAGACTCCGTCGGCTTCGGCGGGGCCATTCGCGATCTGTGGAGCCCGCCCTGCCTGGGAGATCCCGATCGCGCGAACAGCTCGCTCCAAACCTGCAGCCTCGGCGACAACGGCGGCGTCCACAGCGGCAGCGGCATCGTCAACCACGCCTTCGTGATTCTCTGTGACGGAAAAACCTTCAACGGACAAACCGTCACCGGCATCGGCCCGATCAAGGCCGGCGCCGTCTGGTATCGCGCACTCACGGTCTACCTGACCGTCGCGTCCGACTTTGAGGATGCATTCCTCGCGTTCAATCAAGCCGCGACAGACCTGATCGGCACATTCCCGAACGATCCCCGAACCGGCAGCCCGTCCGCGAGCATGTTCACAGCGGCCGACGCGGCCGAGGTCAACAAGGCCCTTCTCGCCGTGGAGATGAACACGCCGGGGGCCTGCGGCGAAACCGTCCCGGTGCTCAACGCCCAGGCGCCTCTGCAATGCGCGACCCGCCTGACCGTGTTTGCCGACGACTTTGAAGCCGGCGTCAACGGATGGACCGTCACCAACAGCGCCCCGCCCACCGTCTATGACTGGGTACAGACCGCCGGCCTCCCGCTCGGGCGGCCGGGCACGGGCTGGTTCTGTGACGATCCCAACATCGGCGACTGCGCCGCCGTCGACGAGTCGTCCACGCATGCGCTGACCAGTCCGGTGATCGCGGTGCCGGGCGGGCTCGAAACCCTGACCCTCGCATTCGCCCATTTCGTCGAGACCGAGCCGCGCTTCGACGGCGGCAACGTGCAGATCAGCGTGAACGGCGGGCCCTGGCAGGCGCTGCCCGCCGCCGCCTATCGATACAACACCTACAACACATCACTCTTCACGGCGGTCGAACAAGGCAACACCAATCCGTTGGCGGGGCAGGTCGTCTTCAGCGGCGTCGGCGGACAGTGGGGCACCTCGCTGGTCGATCTGGGCGCCTTCGTGACCGGCGGCGACACCCTCCAGGTGCGCTTCGAGTTCGGAAAGGACGGCTGCTTCGGATTCACCGGCTGGTTCATCGACGACGTCGAAATCTACGGCTGCACCAGCAGCGGAGACTGCAACACCAACGGCATTCCGGACGAAATCGACCGGGCCCAGGGACCGGCGCCCGAGCGCCTCCTCCAGCAGGTCGCCAACGGCTCATCGGGAAACCTCAGCGATGCCGATCCCCACCCATCGTTGGGCATCAACAAGCTCGCCGAGAACTTCCTCCTCCTGCACGACGCGGTTGTTCACTCTCTGAACATCTGGGGTGGATACACCGGCAACACCCCCGTCCCGGATGTCTTCACCGTCGTCTTCCATCAGGACGCATCCGGGCTGCCGGGGGCGGTGATCGCGAGCGAAACCGCTGTCCCCTCAAGCCGGACACTGACCGGCCGGCAGTTCCTCGGCGTCGATGAGTATGCGTACACACTCACCCTCGCCTCGCCCGTCGCGCTGCCCGCCGGAACCTACGTCGTTGAGATCTTCAACGATACGACCGGCAGCAGCACGACTTTCATCTGGGAACGGGCGCTCTTTGGCTGGATTCCGGGCGTCGCGCGCCTGGGTCAGGACTGCCCGACATGGTGCTACGACAACCTCCCCAACTTCTCGCTTGAGCTCTTCGGCGGCGTCATCGGCCGCGCACGGGGCGACCTGAACGCCGACGGCGTGATCGACGAAGGCGATCTCGGCGCGTTCGTCGATGTCCTGGTCAACGGGGCGACCGAACCGGATGTCACATGCGCCGCCGACCTCACCGCGGACGGCCTCACCGACGGCCTGGACGTCTCCAGCTTCGTCAACTGCCTCGTGAACGGCGCATGCCCCTGAGACCCCCGAAGCGGCCCCACGTCCGGCTCTGCCGTTTGGCGGATCAACCCGCCACCTTCACGGCCGGCGCCTCGCCTTCCCGTCAAACACATTCCGTGCGACCACCCTGGAAGCTCGCCGCGCCCCCTCCCCATCAATACCGGTAGTGATCCGGCTTGTAAGGGCCGTCCACAGGAACGCCGAGATACGCCGCCTGTTCAGGCGTCAGCCGTGTCAGCTTCACGCCCAGATGGTCCAGGTGCAGCCGCGCCACCTTCTCGTCCAGGCGCTTGGGCAACGTGTAGACCTTGTTCTCGTAGCGGTCGCGATTCTGGTAGAGCTCAATCTGCGCCATCACCTGGTTCGTGAAACTGCTGCTCATCACGAAGCTCGGATGTCCCGTGGCGCAACCGAGGTTCAACAACCGGCCCTCGGCGAGAACCAGGATCGAATGTCCATCGGCGAAAGTCCACTGGTCCACCTGCGGCTTGATGTTGGTCTTTCGCACGCCGGGCACCGCGGCCAGCCCCGCCATGTCGATCTCGTTGTCGAAATGGCCGATATTCCCGACAACCGCGCCGTTCTTCATCTGCTTCATGTGCTCGGCCGTGATGATGTCGCGGTTGCCCGTCGTGGTGACGAAGATGTCCGCCGACCCCACGACCTCCTCCAGCGGCTTGACCTCATAGCCCTCCATGGCCGCCTGCAGCGCACAGATCGGGTCGATCTCGGTCACGATGACCCGGCAACCCTGCCCGCGCAGCGACTGCGCACAGCCCTTGCCCACGTCGCCGTAACCGCACACCACCGCGACCTTGCCGCCCAGCATCACGTCCGTCGCGCGGTTGATGCCGTCGATCAGCGAATGCCGGCAGCCGTACACATTGTCGAACTTGCTCTTGGTGACCGCATCATTGACATTGATCGCCGGAAAGAGCAACGTGCCGGACGCCTGCATCTGATACAGCCGGTGGACACCCGTCGTCGTCTCCTCCGTCGTTCCCTGGATCGCCTTCGCAGCCTTCGTCCACTTGCCGGGGAACCGGTCCAGTTCCGCGCGGATCGTCTCGAGGATGATCTTCCACTCGGCCGGGTCCGTCTTCGCATTGAACGCGGGCACCGCGCCGGCCTCCTCATATTCGAAGGCCTTGTGTACGAACAGCGTCGCATCACCTCCGTCGTCCAGAATCATCGTCGGGCCGTCCGCGTCCGGCCAGCTCAGCGCCTGAACCGTGCACCACCAGTATTCTTCCAGCGTTTCGCCTTTCCAGGCGAACACGGGCACGCCCTGGGGGCTTTCCGGTGTGCCGTTCGGGCCGACGGCGATCGCCGCCGCCGCGTGATCCTGCGTCGAGAAGATGTTGCAGCTCGCCCACCGAACGTCCGCGCCCAAATCGACGAGCGTCTCGATCAAGACGGCGGTCTGAATCGTCATGTGCAACGAGCCCGTAATCCGGGCGCCCGCCAGCGGCCGCTTGCCCGCGTACTCCTTCCGCGTGGCCATCAGGCCGGGCATCTCGTGCTCGGCCAGCCGGATTTCCTTTCGGCCGAACGCGGCCAGACCCAGATCGGCCACCTTGTAGTCCTGCTGCGAAACCAGTGTCGTCGTCATGTCAATCGTCTCCTCTGAGGGCGTCGCCCGGGCACCCACCCGTCAGGCTCTGCCGTTTGGCGGATCATCCCGCTGAGCCTGTCCTTGCCCGAGTCTCTACTGCACCGATCCTCCGGAATCGGCACGTTCTCCAGTCAAAGCGAACAGTGGGGGGGCGTCGGCTGCGCCGGGCGCTTCGCGCGTCGTTGTCAACCGCCAGGGGCGCACATGCCGAAAACCGACGCGACGCAGGCGCTCGGACAAGTCGCCGGGCGCAAAGCCCCACCAGAAATCCTGCATCCGTTCGTAAAAGTCCTGATTCTCGTGCGCCTCCTGCTCGACGAGCAGCACACGCCCGCCGGGCCGCAAAACGCGATGAAGCTCCGCCAACGCCGCCTCAGGATGCCGCAGGTGGTGAATCACAAGCATGGCAATCGCCAGATCGGCGCTGCCGTCGGCGAGCGGAAGCGGCGAAAGACTGCCCTGGCAGAATGACACCTCAGGCGACACCCGGCTGGCAACCCGCTGGCGCGCGCAGGCCAACATCGCCTCGGCCGGCTCAACCGCCACCACGTGATCAAAGTGCGAAGCCAGCGCGGGAAGAATCTCGCCCGTGCCGGCGCCGATATCAACGACGCGCCACGCGCGCGGCAGGAGCGAAAGAAACGCTTCGAACGCGAACGATTCACCAAAGGCGCCTCTGCGAAGCTCCTCCCATTTTCGCCCGATACGGTTGAAGAACCCGACACCGTCGCTCCGGCGACGCGCGACGACGCCCCGCAGTCGCTCGGCGAGAGCGGTCGGGAGCGGGTTTCGCTTCAACCACCCGAGGAGCAGGCCGGACAGGTCATCGTCCCCGGCACCGTCGTCCGCGTGTCGGGAAGACGCAACATAAAGACTCGAGGCCCCTTCACGCCGATCCCGCACCAACCCGGCCTCGCGGAGCACCCGGAGATGCCGCGACAGGGTGGATTGGGGCTGTCCGAGAACCTCGACCAGCTCCGAGACCTTGAGTTCTTCGAGCGTGAGAACCTGCAGGAGCCGGCGCCGAGTCGGCTCCGCCATCGCGCGGAAGACCGGTTCGGTTCCGGTGGCGCGGCTCTCAGCTGTGCCAAAGGCTGAATCATCCATCTATGCGGATAGTAGGATAACTCGAACCGGCTGTCAACGACTTGCTGGAACAAAGTTATGGGACGTTCACGACGGGCGTTCGCGGAACGCCGAGCAAGACTTGGATATGGTGATCGGGAGGCCCGAAGGGGCAATCGGGAACCGGGCTACCGGACGGAATCCTGGAGGTACTGCAGCGTCTCAATCGCGGGTGTGAGCAGGGGGCTGCGCTCGCGACCCTGAGCCGCCTCGGTCAAGAGCCGATAGGCGGCATCTTTCTTGGCGAAAACGGCATCGGTGTCGTCGAGCAGGGCGGCCTCCAGCAGATGAACAGCCGCTTGGCCGACCTTGACCTGCCAGACATAGTCCTTGCCCTGCACCGTGCCATGGTCTGTGCGGGCGCGGGACTTGGCGATGAGCCGCTCGGCGGCCTCAAGCGCCTTCCGGGCAGAGGCCAGCCGTTCAATCGCCTCTTTGCGATAGGCTTCGACGCGGTCCTCGATCGACTCCGGTTCACTGCGGTCGGCCAGCGAAGCCACGAAACGCTCGGTGCCGTAGCGCCGCTGAAGAGCGTGCATCTGTATCGCCCGCGTCAAGGCGGCTTGGTAGGCTGCTTCGGCAGCCAGCTCCTGCACCGAGGCTTCCGTGTCCCCGTCGTCGGTGATCATCCGCAGGCGCTCGGCTTCGATGCCGACTGCGGTCGCGGCGGCGGAGCGGGCCTCCCGGGTTCGTTGAGCCGCCGCGCGGATGGCGGCCTGGGCGAATTGGCCCGCCTTGGAAAAGGACTTCAAGGCAGCGTCCGCGGCCTTCTCGGCTCGCGGCAATTGAGCAGTGCACTGCTCCATCAGCTTCGCAATCCGCGTCGAGAGATCCTCGGCGCCCGCGCCGGTTTTCCGCGCGGCCTCGCCGAACTGCTCGGCCAGGGCCTCATAGTGTGCCTTTCGCTCGAGGAGCGTGGTGCGCGCCGTCTCGTAGCCCGCCAACTGCGTCTTGACCTGTTCCAGCCGGACTTTCAGGTCGCGAACGCCGGGGGCCGGCTGACCATCGACGTAGGGTGCCGTCAGGAGGTCTTCAGCCTCTGCTTCCGCCAGTGTGGCACCCGCGAGCGTCCCGTTCCGCAGCGCCTCGGCCTCGGCTTCGGCCTTGCGCGCGGTTTCGGACAGCTCGAGATAGGGGCTGTCGGGGCC
>JBHHUY010000049.1:0-14193 GCA_046753965.1 Phycisphaerae bacterium | reverse complement strand
CTCGCGAGCCACACCCCCGCCTCGCGCGAACCGCTTGATGCCACCCCGATCCGCGGCGAGACGTTGTTCAGTCTGTTCTGCTCCGCCTGCCACGGCGCCGAAGGATTTGGTTCGACGATGCGCGGCGGGTTGTGGCCGACCGACGCCGACCCCTGGGGGCACGCGTGGGAAGCGAGGAGCATCATCCTCCAGCAGGGGCGCTCCTTCGAGCTGATGGTGCCGTCGTTGAACAACCCGGACACCCTGGCCGTCGTGAGCGATGATGCCCTGCGCCATACGATCACCTTCGGGCGATCGGGCACCAACATGCCTGCCTGGGGCGCGTCGCAGCAGGGCGGTTTGCTGCCGGACGAGATCGACCGATTGGTCGCCTTCATCCGGAGTTGGGAGCCCCGGTCACCGGCGATGGACAGCGCCGGTGCGCCGCGCGGCGAGGCGCGCTTCGGGCGTGCCCTGTATCAGACGCGGTGTGCCGGCTGCCATGGGTTCGACGGCGGTGGCAACAGCATCGGCGTTGAGCTCAATTCCCCGGCGTTTCTTTCCGTCGCGTCGGACGCGTTCCTGCGTGACTCGATCGTGCGCGGCCGGGCCAACACGGCGATGCCGAGTTGGAAACAACTCAGCGCCGACGAGGTCAGCGACCTGATCGCCTACATCCGATCGTGGCAGCCGCGGCCGCCCGACAGGCAGGCCGTGATCGAGGCGCTTGCCGCCGGCGGGGCGGACGAGGACGCGTTGAAAGAGGGAGGCGAACTCTACGCCGCGCGCTGCGCCACCTGCCACGGTGCCGACGGTGAAGGCGCCATGGGGCCGTCGTTGAACAATGACGCGTTCCTGTCCGTCGTGGACGATGATTATCTTTACGATGCGATCGTTCTCGGCCGACCGGGCACGGCCATGCCGTCGTGGAAACATCTGGCGGCGCCCGACGTGGCCAACCTGATTCGATTCATCCGCCAATGGAATGAGGGCCGTCGCCGGAGCCTCGAACCCTACTCGGCCCACGGTGATTGGGACCGCGGGCGCATCCTGTTTCAGGGCGTTTGCGCGGCCTGCCACGGCGCGCATGCGGAAGGCGCCAGCGGACCGCAGTTGCGCAACCCGGTGTTTCTGGCTTCTGCCTCTGACGCCATGCTGCGGGAGTGGATCAACTACGGGAAGTCCGCCACCGAGATGCGGGCGTTTCTGAAGGGGCATCAGGGCGTGGCCGAACTGTCGGCCGCGCAGGTCGAGGACGTCATCACCTATCTGCGGCGGCTTGCGCTGGAGGGGGGCACGCCCTCGGCCCGACCCGGCCTGGGCCTGGTCTCGCTGGGTCGAACGATCTATACGGAGACCTGCCTGGGGTGTCACGGCCCGAATGCGGAAGAACCCACCGGCAGCGCCCTGCCCAACATGGACTTCCTGCGGGCCGCGTCCGACGGGTATATCCAGGCGACCGTCGTGCTCGAGCGCTCCATGCCGCAGTTGGGGTTGTCGGCGGAAGACATCAGCAATGTCGTCGCCTATATCCGAAGCTGGGAGCACGACCCGCCTTTCGAGGGGATTCCCGCCCGTTACGTAATCGACGCGGACATGGATGCCGGCGAGGAACTCTTCGCCGCCCAGTGCGCGGGTTGTCACGGCGCGGAAGGCAAGGACGGGTGGGCGCCGAGGCTGAACAACCCCGAGTTTCTCGCATCCGCCACCGACGGTTTCCTGCAGGCCACAATCGTCCGAGGACGCTCCAACACCGCCATGCGGGCGTTCGGCTTGGGCGCGGGCGGCGTGGCCGAACTGTCGGGCGAGGACATCAACAACATCGTGGCCTACATCCGCAGTTGGGCGGCTCCGGAGAACAGGCCGAGTGAATAGAAGCCGACGAATGGCATCGCGAGCGGACAAGCAAGGTCGAATGTTGAGTCGAGAAGCAAGCCATCGCCGCGCGTCTCCTCGCGGGCGGAAGCGAATCGACGACTCGCCGTTCGTTCGTTGCGCCGCGTCCGTTCCAGATCGGCCCCAGGAGACTTTGATCCCATGAGCGATTCAACAGACACTTCCCTCGATGTTCTTCAGTCACCCTGCACGATCCACCGCCGGGTGAAATACGGCGAAGGGTTTGATCGGCGGCAGTTCATGAAGATGGCCGCGGGGACCGGCGCCGCCGTGGCGATGACGGATTTCCTGCCGGGTGAATTCGTTCGCGCCGGCGCGGCGCCGGAGTTGAATGCTGCCGTCGATACGGGGATGCGACTCCTCCAGGCGGCCTGTCCCTATTGCGGGGTCGGTTGCGGGACCTTGATCAAGGTCGAGCGGGGCAAGGTCGTCGGCATGGTGCCCGACAAGAAACACCCCACCAATCGCGGCATCCAGTGCATCAAGGGTCTCAACGCGCACGAGCCGATCTACATCGACCGACTGACGAAGGTCCTCGTTCGGAAGGACATGAGTGATCCCCTCAACGGCCACGTCTCCGAAACGAAAGGTCGGTTCGACGACGATGTCTTTCGCGAAGTGACCTACGAAGAGGCCGAACGGATCGTCGCCGAGCGCATCGCGGCGATCATCAAGCAGAAGGGACCGAACGCCGTCGGCCTGAACGGCTCGGGGCAACTCACGATGGAGGCCCAGTGGATCGAGAACCTGCTGATGAAGGGCGTCATCGGCAGCAACTCGATCGAGGCCAACGCCCGGATGTGCATGACCTCGGCCGTGACCGGCTATTTTCATTCCTACGGTTCCGACGCGCCGCCGACGAGCTACGAAGACATCGAAGAAGCCGACATGATCACGTTCTGGGGCCACAACGCGCGGGCCGCGCACCCCATCCTCTTCTGGCGGGTCGCCGATCACAAACGCAAGCACGACATTCCGACGCTTGTGGCCGACCCCCGCGCGACCGGCACGGTTGCCGGGCTTGAGTCGATCAATCCGCGCAACAGCCACCACATTCAGACGCTCAACGGCGACATGAGCTATCAGAACGCCATCGCCCACGTCTTGATGAAGAAGTACCCCCAGGCCTGCATGCCCGAAGAGTGGATGGCGAAGCACACGAACGGATGGGAGGCCTACAAGGAGGGCGTGCTCAAAGACTTCTCGCCGCAGCAGGTCGTCGAGCGACTGAAACGGCTCGATGCCGGGCGCGTCACGGTCGAAACGATCGAGAAAGTCGCCCACGATTGGGCCCAGGCCTCGATCAAGGGGCGGAAGCGCGGCCGCGGGGGCGTCCTGAGCTTCTGGGGCATCGGTTATAACCAGATGCTCCACGGCCAATTCAACACCATCAGCATCATCAATCTCCACCTTCTCACCGGCAACATCGGGCGCCCGGGTTGCGGCAGCCATTCCCAGACGGGCCAACCCAACGCCATGAGCGAACGGCTGATGGGCGGCCTCACCGGGCGCCTGCCGTTCAACATGCCGCTGAAGAACGAGAAGTGGCGGAACCACATCGCGGATCGCTGGCACATCCCGCGCGAGCGGCTGGCGCAGACGTCCGCCCTGCCCAATCCGGGCATGGTGATCGGCATGATGGAGCGGGCGCTCAAAGGCGGGCTGGACGCCATGTTCTGGATGTACACGACCCACGTGCACATGCCCGATCTCGAAACCCTCGTGCGTCCGGCGCTGACGAAGATGTTCGTGGTGGTCCAGGATATCTACCGGCACGCGCCCAACAACTTGTATGCCGACGTGATCTTCCCCGCCGCCACCTGGGGTGAATGGACCGGCGGAACCTATATCCAGTCCGAGCGCCGCGTCTATATCTGTGACGGCACGAAGAACCCGCCGCCCAATTGCCGCCCGGATCTGGACATGGCCATCGACAAGGGCCGCGCCCTCGCCGAGACCCTCGGTCTCGATGCCGCGAAGATCTTTCCCTATGAAAAGAAGATCAAGATGGGCAACGGCCTGATGGCCTACGATCCGGAAGACATCTTTCGAGACATCGTCGCGGCGAGCAAGGGGTCCGATGCAGACCTCTCCGGCATCCTCGAAGTGGAAAAACGCGACGGCACGTCGCCTTACGACCAGCTCCGGGCGCTCCGCGGCATTCAGTGGCCCGCACCCGACTACAAGATCGCGCGCGCCGGCGGTACGCCGCGCCGGTATCTCGGCCAGGAAGGTTGGGCCGGCCGGCCGTATGGCGACTTCGGCCACCCGGACGGGAAGGCCCGCTTCAAGCTCTGCCGGCAGGACTACACCAAGCTGGAAGCCGTGACCGGCAAGCTCATGACCTACGGCGCAAAGACGCGTCCCGGCCAGGGCCCGTTCCTGATCGACGACCTTTACACCGACGGACCGAACAAGGGACGGCCGAAGATTCTCGTGGCCGCGCGCGACTACGGCCTGCCGCCGGAGCTGCCGCACCTCGACGCCTACCATGACGGGGCGCTGACGCTCGAAGCACACAAGCAGCGCGATCTGTATCCCTTCTGGCTGGGGCTGGGCGTGGTCTATGAGCACTTTCACACCGCCAAGACGATCCGCGGCGCCACCACCCGGAAGCTTGTGCCCGAACAGTACGTCGAAGTGAACACGGACGACGCCAAACGATACGGCCTGCGCGACGGGCAGCGCGTCCGTTTGGTGACACGTCGAGGCGCCTACGAGGCGCGGGTCACCGTCGGCCAGAGCAGCTTGATCCGCCCGGCCCGAAACGAGGTGCCGCCGGGTTACCTCTTCAGCCCCTGGAATCTCTCCGTCGCCGACAGTGCCGATCCGCGGAAGAACAAGTGGCTGGTCAACGCGGTCAGTCATCGCGCGTGGGACCCGGTCAGCGGGCAGTGTGACTACAAGAAGTCCGCTGCCAGGATTGAGATCATCTGACCGGCTGCGGCGCGCGGGCCGCGAGACCGATCAGCGTTCAATGTACGACCCCGGCGCCACGCGACGCGGGCGGCGTCGCACCGGGCCTTCGCAGGTGAGACATGTCCGATTTCACAACAGGCGATGGCGCGGTTCTTCTCGATGAACCGGCGGAACAGCCGGTGGACCGCCGCCGGTGGCCCTCGCGGTGCGCCGTGAGACAGTCCGCGGTTCTCGGTCCGGCCGATCCTCCGCAGATCGCCGAAGTTCTTTCGAGCCCGGCGCTGGAGATGCTGCGACAGCGCCTCCGGCGCGTGGGACTGGAAATCCAGCCCGCGCCGGTGTTGTGGAAGCACTTGCCCGGTCCGGCGTTGCGTGTGATCTTCCCGACCAACGCCGATGTGATCGAAGAGGGGACGGTCGTGTCCGTCGTCGTCCTGCATGACCTGGCCGCCGGGCGGACGTTGTATGCGCATCCCATGCACGCGGGTCCGGGCGTGAACCCACTGCTGAAGCATCTGGATGGTCCGATGGCGGCGCCGAAGGCGCAACCGGGGGCGGACGGCGACCGGGCGACGCGGAGGATCATGGAACACAAGCGTGCGCTCTGGCAGCGATTCCTTGAGGAGCGCGACACGCTCGGTCGGGAGGCGGCGAGCCGGCGGTGGCGAGGCGATTACTACTGGGCGCTTCGCCGGCTGTACTTCTGCGCGCGATGCTCGGAATGCACATGGGGACACCCGCACTTCGACGAGCACTCACGCGGTTCCGCAACCGATGAGCCGGTGGCCGTCGCACCGCGATTCGGTGCGGCGCTCTCGGCCGAGGATGCCGATGTAGTGGCTCGCATCCTCGCCGGTCCGACATGGCAGGTCGAGGCGGCCTACGCTGCGCGCGGCGGGTTCACGGTCGGTCGCACGCCGCGCCTGATGTGCGAGATGAGCGATGGTCACGTTCAGGTCGTGTTCCCCACCGACGTCTCGAATCTTCAGGGTGGAAGTCTGGTCGCCTTGGCGATTCTCTACCACCGACCGATCGGCGAGACTGTTTACGGGCATTGCCTGAGTTTCGGTCCCGAGGCGGAGACGGCCTTTCTGCGAGGCGATACGGCTTTGGGTCTGCCGGCGCCCCAACCGGGAGAGGCCGGATGCGCCGCTCGCGAGCGTTACGCCGAATGGAGGCGTTCGGCCTGGCGCCGATTCTGGCTGGATGAACTGGAGATGGGGCCGGCCGAGGCCGGCCGGCGCTGGCTCAAATCCTTCTGGATGGAACTGGGCCGGTTGTTCGGAGGAAAGGGCCGGCAACCCGATGTCGAGCTTCCACCTGCCGGACCTGGTGAAGAAAGTCGGTGAGTCGGGCCCTGGGATGACACCGCGATGAACCGTCGAGAGTTCGTCAAGCAATCCGTCGCCATCGGCGCGGCCGTCGGCGGCGGCCTGGCCTTGTCGGGCAGATTCGGTCGCCCGTCGCAGCGCGCGGCGGCGGCCGCGGTCCTCCCGTTGCCGCTTCGTCCTCCCGGCGCGCTGGCCGAGGAGGATTTCCTCGCCACCTGCGTCCGGTGCATGCGATGCGTGGACGCCTGCCCGAATCTCGCCCTCGTGCCTGTTCGCAACGGCGACGGGGCCGGCAGCCCGGGCACCCCTTCGCTTCATCCGCGCAAGGCGGCCTGCATGCTGTGCGCGAAGGAGGACGGCGACTATCTGAAGTGCACGGCGGTCTGTCCGACCGGGGCCCTCAAACGCGTTCGAAAAGACCGGGCCGAGATTCTGGAAAAGGTCCGAATCGGCGTCGCCGAGCTCGATCTCGATTTGTGTTACTCCTACAACCACTGGAGTTGCGGCGCCTGCTTCCGGGCGTGTCCGCTCGCGGGCGAAGCAATGACCGTCGGCATGTGGGAACGCCCGACGGTGCACCCGGACGCCTGCGTCGGGTGCGGCTGTTGCGAGCGAGCCTGTATTCGATATCCGCACGCGATCCGCGTCCGGCGTGTTGAGATGCCTGCCGGCGGGAATGGGGCGCGGGCACGAAGCCGCCTCCGCGACGAACCATGAAGCTATCACGGCGACAGATTCTCCATCGCCTGGCCGCCGCCGTCGGCCTGACCGCTGTCGGGGGTTGGGCCCACCTGCTGATGCGCGGCCGGCGCTCGAGTTATCCAATCCTGGAGAGTCCCTACGCCAGGCCGGCGGGGCTGCTGCGACCGCCGGGCGCGCTGGGTGAGCGGGACTTCCTCGCCGTCTGCATTCGTTGCTATCGGTGCCAGGATGCGTGCCCGGACGGCGCCATCCAGTTCTACACCGAGCGGGACGGCTCGCTTTATCACACGCCCTACGTCGACCCCGCCAGGGTGGGGTGCACTCTGTGTCTGAAATGCGGTCCGGCCTGCCCAACCGGCGCGCTGCGGCCGCTGGAGGAACGGAGTGAAGCGGCGATGGGCTCGGTCGAGTTGCGCGAGGACCTGTGCCTGTCTTACAAGGCCAAGCGTCTCCGCCGGGAGCAGGGCCTCTTGATGGACCTGGGCCGGGAGCCGACCGAGTCCGAGGCGACCGCCGAACGTCGGGGACCCTGCGGGGAATGTTTCATGTTCTGCCCGCTGCGGAACCGGGCGATCAAGCTGGAACCCGGCGCGTTCCTCGCACCGGTGATCTTCACAGAGCACTGTGTCGGTTGCGGCATGTGCGAGAACATCTGCCGCACCGTGGTCAGGGGCGAGCCGGCGATCCGGGTCGTCCGAACGCGCGGGCGCGTGCATTTCGGCAACGCCGCCTCGGCGATGGGGGCCACCGCATGATCGTTCAGGTTGTTCGCCGCATGGTGCAGGGGACGGTGCTGTTGCTCGTTGCGGGCATTGCGCTGCTGAGTCTCTATGCGCATTATCGTGCCGCCGGCGCGATCGACGATCCGCAGCTCATGGCCGGTCTCCGCGGCGAGGCCGTCACGCGATTCATCCATCCAACCATCGAACGACTCGACGATCCCGAGGCGTTCCTCGACGGCAACAAGGGGACGGTCTGGTCGATGCGGCTGTTCGGCGTCGGCCTCACCGATCCGCTCGCCGCGGTCGAAGCCGTCGCCGCCTCCCGACATGTCCATTGGCCGCTGTTGATCGAGACACTCCTGCCCATCATCCTGACCTTCGTCTTCGGCAAGGTCTTCTGTAGTTGGATCTGTCCGGGCTATTTGCTGTTCGAGATCACCGGCAAGTTGCGGCGCCTGTTGCGCCTCGTCGAGATTCAACCGGGCGAGGTTCGGTTCGCCCATGCGAACAAGTACGTGTTTCTGCTTGTCGGCGTGGTGCTTGCCGCCGTTTTTTCCGCGCCGATCTTCGCGCTGATCTATCCGCCCGCCGTGATCAGCCGGCTCGTTCATGCCTGGATCTTCGGCACCGAACTCGTCGGCATGCTGGTGCTCCTCGGCCTGATCATCGCCTTCGAGTTGTTCGTCTCGCCGCGCTGGTGGTGCCGGGCGATGTGCCCCGGCGGCGCGCTCTACGGTCTGCTCGGCGTCCGGCGGATCGTGCGCGTCAAGTTGCAGGCGGGCGCGTGCACGGGGTGCCAGGCATGCCTCCCGGTCTGTGAGGCGGGTATCAATCCCATCACCGAGAGCGAATCCATCGAATGTGACAATTGCGGAGTCTGCATTCGTCATTGCGGCGACGGCGCGTTGCACTTCGCCCTCGGCATGCCGACGCGAGCGTGCCCTGCCGTGGAACAGGAACCCGTACGAGGCAGCGCGATCAATGGAGATCCTCTCGCAGATCCACCGAGCCGCGGGCTTCAGCCCGCGCGGCCCCACCGCGCTCTTTCCGGCCGGCGTCGCCGTGCCGCCGGCGCATCCTCGCGCGCAAAGACCGCCGCCCGGCTCATCGCACTGCTGGTTCCCCTGGTCCTTGTTCGGCCCGCGTCGGGTCATCACATCCTCGGCCTGCCCCATTATTCGTACAAGGAGAACTATCCGCAGCGCCCCACCTTGGAATACCCGGCCACCACCGGTCCCTACGACGTTGTTCTGACCTCTTACCCGGGGATTCCAGTGCCGGGCGTGCCGGCCAATCTCGCCTTCTACATCAAGAACCGGGAGACGAAACAGGTTTACGCGAGTCCCGTGACGGTTCGGATTCTTCGAACCAGCACCTTCGGCGACAACACGCTGGTCATGCCGCCGACCGAGCGGCCGCCGTTCGACAACGAGCACAAGTTCCAGTTCGCCTTTCCGTCAGACGGCGAGTATGTCGTCGAGTTGTCGCTGATGGTCGAGGGGCGCAAGGAGATCATCCCGTTTCTGATGGTCGCCGGCGAGCCCGGTTCCGCCGCTTCCTTCGCCGTCGGCGGCTCGGTGCTGCTCGTGTTGGCGTTCATCCTTCTTCGGGCCGTTCACAAAAAACGAGAGCGCCGCCGGAAGGCGGGATCCCTGAGTGTGATCGCTGCTTCAGGAGGCGCGTGATGGGACGACTCAAACTCCTTTTCCCTTATCTTGTGCTGACCGGCGTTGTCGCGGCCGTGTTCTTCTCGAACCTCCGATCTGAGGAGCCGGCGAGCCGGGTCGAGCTGGTTGCTGCGGAAGGCTCGGCGCCGGAGTCGATCTGCCCCGGCTGCGGCATGAAGGTCGATCCCGATGCCGCCCCGTCGGCCACCGTGGACGGTCGAACCCGCTTCTTCTGCGGGACCGCCTGCCGTAAAGCGTTCCTCGCGGAGGCAGCCGGTCGTGTGGATGCTTCGCCCCTTCCGGCAGCGGGGGGCCGGCTGGTGGACGTCGTCTGCCGCATGGAAGTCAACGCGGCATGGGGCATCCGGAGCGACCACGCCGGTCGCACCTACTACTTCTGCGCGGAGCGCTGCAAGACCGCGTTTGACGCCGACCCCGCTCACTACCTGACCGAAAAGTGCATCGTCTGTGACCGTCTGCTGAGCGGCGAGACACGCTATCCCGCCAGCTACCTGGGCAAGACCTATTCCCTTTGCACCGCCGAGCACCGCGCGCAGTTCAAACGCGATCCCGCCGCTTACTTCATGCACACGATGTGGGGCATTCCGAAGTGGCTCTACTATGCCTCCATTGCCCTGGTGCTGGTGGTCAGCTTCGGCGTCTTCGACTGGCTGGGACGGCGGTCGGCGAGCCCGGCGGATCGTTCGCCGCCTGACTTTGACGAGAACACGGCGCGGGCAGGCAGCGGTCCGCGCGGCCCCGCGGGCGGGCGGGTTGCCCACGCCCGCGCTCGATCGGATGAATCTCAGAGCAGCGCCGCCTGCGGCCTCGGCGCCACCGGGGCCCTGGCGTTGCCCGTCGTGTCGACGGCAGCCGTGTGGGTCCCGCGCCGTAGACGGGAACGGCGGACGGCGCCGCGGACGACCGATCGGTTCGACCTGCTGTCGATCAGATGGATTCGCGCGGCGCTGCGGTCGCGCGTGTTCCGCTTTGCGCTTCAGGCCGTCTTCGTCGTCGCGTTCCTGGTCATCATCGCGGCGGGGCTGTTCGGCAATCAGAACCCGGCGATGAACATCGCCCCGATTCTGACGTGGACGATCTGGTGGGCGTTGTTGATCGTTCTCATCCTGTTTGCGGGCAAGGCCTGGTGTTACGTCTGCCCGTGGGATGCCATCGCCGGCTGGGCCGAGAGATGTTCGTTCTGGAAGAAGGCCGACGAGGCGCTCAGCCTCGGGTTGCGCTGGCCGAGGATCATCCGCAACATCTCGCTCGCCACGATTCTCTTCGTCGGACTGACGTGGATCGAACTCGGCTTCGGTGTCACGATGCGGCCGCGCGTCACCGCCTATCTCGCCGTGGCCATGCTGCTCATGGCCGTGCTGAGCGCGATGCTCTTCAACCGCAAGAGCTTCTGCCGCTACGGGTGTCTGGTCGGGCGCGTCAGCGGGCTCTACGCGCTCTTCGCCGGCACCGAGGTCCGCCCGCGCAAGCGCGATGTCTGCGACCGGTGCAGAACCAAGGAATGTGTCAAGGGCAGCGAGACGGCCTACGGCTGTCCGACCTTTCTCTATCCGGGCAAGCTGGAAACCAATACCTACTGCATTCAGTGCATGGAGTGCATCCAGGCCTGTCCGCACGACAATCTGGCTGTCAACCTCCGGCCGTGGGGCAGCGATCTGGCCGTCGAGGGCCGGCCCCGGACCGACGAGGCCTACCTCGCCTTGCTCATGTTGTCGATCACAGGCTTTCACGGCCTGACGATGACGCCGGGGTGGCATCGGTTCACCGAAGCGCTGCGCGATCGGCTGGATCTCGGTCGCGTCGTGGGGTTCAGCCTCGGCATGCTCCTGCTGATGCTCGCGCCGATCGCGGTCTATGCGGGGCTCGTCGCGATTTCGAGATGGCTGGGTCGTCGTGATGGCGCCGCGCGACCGCTTTCCTATCGCGATTACTTCATTCGTTACGCCTATGCCCTGCTTCCGATCGCCTTGTTCTATCACATCGCGCACAATCTCGAACACCTGCTCATGGAGGGCCCGAAGGTGCTCGCGCTCGCTTCCGATCCCTTCGGATGGAACTGGAACCTCTTCGGCACGGCCCACTGGACCGTTCCGCCGATGATCTCGCTCGATAAGCTGTGGCTTGTCCAGGTTTTTCTTGTGCTTGTCGGCCACGTCTACAGCCTGTGGGTCGCGCAGAAAACGTCGCTCAGGCTGTTCGGTTCATCCCGGGCGGCATTGCGGAGTCAACTGCCGATGCTCCTCGGGATGATCGGCTTCAGTGTGTTCAGCCTCTGGTTGCTCAAGCAGCCCATGGAGATGCGAACCTCGGCGATGTAAGCCGCAGGCGAACGCCGCGGCTCGCCGTTCCAGGATTCCGTCATGATCGGTTCGAGGCGACATTTCTTCACCGCGCTTGCGAGAATGGTCGCAAAGACCGCACTGCCCGAACCGCGGCACGATGCCGGCCCGGCCGCGCCGGCTCGCGGGCAGGGTGCCTCGCCGCAGGCCTTGTGGCTCCGGCCGCCGGGCGCGCTGCGAGAGCCGGACTTCCTCGAGGCGTGCACGCGCTGCACGGACTGTCAGCAGGCCTGCCCGCACGAGGCAATCCGACGTCTCGGGCCGGAATTCGGCCCGGCCGGCGGCACGCCCGCGATCATCCCGACCGAGTCTCCCTGCTATCTCTGCGACGACCTGCCGTGCATCGCCGCCTGCATGCCGGGGGCGCTGCGGCCCATCGATCGGCAGGCCGTCGAGATGGGCCGCGCGAAGCTGGATGCCGACGCCTGTTACCTGTCGCAGGGCCAGCCGTGTGATTATTGTGTCGCCCGTTGCCCCCTGAAGGGTGAGGCGATTTCATTCGTTCTGGACGGCCCGCCGCGCATCCATGCGGCCTGCGTGCCTATCTGTGTCCCGCGGACGCCCTGGCCATCGTGCCGGGCGCCGCTTCAACCGGAGGAGAGTCCCATGGTTCCGCCCGCTGATTCCGAGCGACCTTGCGCCGTGCTCAAGAGCGAGCATCGCGTCATCGAGCGCGTCCTGCGCGTGCTCGAACATCTGATGGCCCGATCCGAGCAGCAGGAAGCGCTCGACGTGGATTCGCTGCAACGGTGCGTCGAGTTCTTCCGGTTCTTCGCCGACGCTTGTCACCACGCGAAGGAAGAGGACCTGTTGTTCCCGGTTCTGGAAGACCGGGGCATTCCGCGCGACGGCGGGCCGATCGGTGTCATGCTCTATGAGCACACGCAGGCCCGCGCGTTCACGAAAGAGATGGGCGAGGCCCTGGAGGCCTACCGGACCGGTGATGCCTCGGCGAAGGCGCGCTTCCAGACGGCCGCCTCGCAGTATCTCTCACTGTTGACGAACCACATCCACAAGGAAGACAACATCCTCTTCAACATGGGCGACCGCGTGATGACGCCGGAGGACCAGGATTCGCTCTGCGGCAAGTTCTGCGAGGTCGGCTGCCGGGCCTTCGGCGGCAAGAAGAAGGAGGAGCTCATCCGGCTCGCCGAGGCACTCGAGGCCGCCTGTGGGTTGTCGTGAGGCATCGATTCAGGCAATGGCAGCCGTGGTTCGCGCGGCGGACGCCGGCCGGGGATACCGCGCTGAGCCGCTCGAAGCGATTCCCCCGAGACGGCATGAAAACCGATGATCCATGCGGTATCATTCACTTGTCTGACTGATGGCGTGGGGCATTTGAGGAGAGTTGTACCGTGATCGCCGACAACATATTGAACGAGATTACCAGGCGACTCGTGGAGCAATTCGCCCCCACGCGCATCATCTTGTTCGGCTCGCAGGCCCGCGGCACGGCGGATGATCGCAGCGATGTCGATTTGCTTGTGGTCTGTCCGATCAACGGGCGCAAGCGGGACCTGATGGTGGCGATGGATCGAGCGCTGAGCGGATTGGGCATCGCGCGCGACGTGATCGTGTTGACGCCGGAGGAATATGAGCGGAACCGCCGGATTCCTGGAACGGTTGCGCGGCCGGCAGCGCTTGAAGGAAGAATCCTCTATGACAGCGCCGCGTGATGATCTCATTGCGAAAGTACGTGAGTGGGCAACGCACGCCGACGAAGACCTCCGCGTGGCGCAGCACACGCTTTCCCTGCACGACCAGTGCCCGTTTCGACTCGTGGCCTACCACGCGCAGCAGTGCGCAGAGAAGTACCTCAAAGGCTTCCTTGTGCTTTGCGGCGTAGATTTCCCGTACACGCACAACATCGCTCGACTGTTGGAGTTGTGCGCCGAGCATGGGGAGTGGGCCGAAGCCCTCAAGGATGCGGAAGAACTGACACCCTTCGCCATCACAGCGCGTTACCCCGACGGCGACGAACCCGTGAGCGAGCCGGAAGCACGCCGCGCGATCGACATCGCCCGGTCGGTGCGCCGGGCAGTGCACAGCGCCCTCGCCGCGGAGGGCGTTCCTCTGTTGTAGAGCGGCATCGCGATATCGGCGGCGACATGGAGGTGGCTGCCGCGCCGTCGGCGGCAAGAAGAGGGACGAACGCATCCGGCTCGCCGAGGCACTCGAGGCCGCCTGCGGTGAAGGTCGACTTCTCCAAGCGGTTGCGGTACCGCATCGCCTTCGTTGACGAGACCCCGCCCAGCGCCCGCCCCCGGCGAGCCCAGCGGTCCCCCGCGCGGTACGCCCGGTGGTCACCCGCCCGCAACCCCCGCCGACCCGGTCGGGTTCACCTTCCTCCTGCCGGCCACCCGCACCCCGGCCGTCGCCGAGTACGGCGGAATAGACGCGGACAAGACGGTCCACTACATGGTAAAATGACTCAGCGACCGGGGAGAGCCCGGTTCCAGGAGCGAGACGGCCAGCGCGACGGCGGGGGCGTAGGAAGCTGTTAGCTTTCAACCATCACCCAATAGCTGGGGCGCCCTCTGCGGCGCGCAGGGGACGGGATTCAACGGTGCGCATCGCCATGCATGTCGCTTTCTCTTGTTCTCTTCCCACAATTGGG
>JBHHUY010000048.1:0-14384 GCA_046753965.1 Phycisphaerae bacterium | reverse complement strand
CGATCCCTTGCCATAGACAATCTCGTCGTCGGAGATGGCCTGCTCGGCACGGGCGGCGACGGCGTCGCGAACCAGCGCGGGCACCTTGTCTCGCACGTTGGGGTCTTTCTTGAAGTCACCGGCGGTGATGGTGCCGAAGGTCTCGATGTACTTCTTGGCGTTGTCCCACGCGCCGCCGGAGTTGGCCATGAACACGGCGACCGCGAATCCGCTGACCAGGCCGCCTGCCAGCAACCCCATGACACCGGCGACGCCGAAGGCCAATCCGACGACGACCGGGGCCATGATCGCCAGGAGCGAAGGAAAGACCATTTCGCGCTGCGCGCCGGCGGTGGAGATGGCGACGCAATTGGCGTAGTCGGGCAGGGACTTGCCCTCGTATTGGACGGGAAGCCTCGGCCAGTTGTCGGGATTGCGGACATAGGTGTCGTCGTGACCCTGGCCCTTGAGATAGGCCCGCATGAGGGCGAACTGGCGGCGACACTCGAGCATCATCTGGTTGGCCGCGCGTCCGACGGCTTTCATGGTCAAGGCGCAGAACAGGAACGTCAGCAACACCCCCGAGAACAAGCCGCACAAGACTCGAGGATTCATCAGGTTGACGTTGTAGAACGCCATGAAGTGCGCCATGGAGGCCCGCCGCGCCGGGACCACCTTGAGTTCGTGACCGGCCACGGTCAGCGTGCCTTCATACTCGTCTTCGCGCGTGCCGCCGGCGTAGGCCGAGGCATCGAGCCTCTGTCCGGGCTTGATCTCGCCCTTGGCCTCGGCGGCACCCAGTTCCTTCACGTCGAGGCACATCAGCGAAACGTAGCTGGACAGTTTCTCGGGGTCGCCGGCGGACTTCATCGCGAACTTGTTGAAGCCGATGTAGACCGGCGAGACAGCAGAGGCGTGGTCGGCCGAAGCTTCGGCATCGATCACCTGCTGGATCACGGTTTCGGCCTCATGCAGTTGGCCCATGCGGACTTCATCGATATAAGCCGCAAGCAAGGCGAGCGCCGTGAGCGCGGCCGAGCCGATCGCAAAGCCCTTGCCGGTGGCGGCGGTCGTGTTGCCGAGCGAATCCAACGCGTCGGTTCGTTCGCGAACTTCAGGCTTCTGGTGGGTCATTTCGGCGTTTCCGCCGGCGTTGTCGGCGATCGGACCGTAGGCGTCGGTCGCGAGGGTGATCCCCAGGGTGGCCAGCATGCCCACGGCGGCGATGCCGACGCCGTAAAGCCCGAGCATGTAGTCGTGTCGGCCACCCGCGGAAATGAAGGCGACCAGAATCGCCACGATCACGGTGAGCAGGCTGGCCCAGGTGCTCTTCATGCCCTCGGCAATGCCGCCGATGATGAGGGTCGCCGGGCCGGTGACGGCCTG
The DNA here is from genome assembly GCA_046753965.1 of Phycisphaerae bacterium. Taxonomy (GTDB): domain Bacteria; phylum Planctomycetota; class Phycisphaerae; order UBA1845; family UTPLA1; genus JBHHUY01. The sequence continues at coordinate 13,019 of JBHHUY010000048.1, read as the reverse complement.
GGCGCTGAGTTCCTGGGTGGGTTTGAAGTCATAGCTGGTGTAGATCTCGGTCGCCTTCCCGATGATCACGCCGGCGACGAGCCCGGCGACGATGCTGCCCCAGACGCCCAGCCAGCTCGGGGCCGCTTCGATGCCGGCCGGCGGCACCGGAAAACCCCGGCCGAGGAGCCAGTAGCAGACGCCGAGGGCGGCGATGACGATGAACGCGGTGCTGCCCCAGATGCCGCGGTTCAAGGCGGCCATCAGTTCCCCGAGGTTGGCCTCTTCCTTCGTCTTGACCATGTAGATGCCGACGATCGAGAGCAGGATGCCCACGCCCGCCAGGACCATAGGCGTCGCGAGAAGCCGGACGCCGGCTTCAAACCCTGCGGGCGAAGTGTCGTCGCCGAAGAGCGAGACCGCGGCCGCCACGCCGAGCGCCGACGTGGCGAGGATCGAACCCGCGTACGATTCGTAGAGATCGGCCCCCATCCCGGCGACGTCACCGACGTTGTCTCCAACGTTGTCCGCAATCGTGGCGGGGTTTCGGGAATCGTCCTCGGGAATGCCGGCCTCGACCTTGCCGACCAGGTCGGCGCCGACGTCGGCGGCCTTGGTGTAGATGCCGCCGCCGACACGGGCGAACAAGGCCTGGGTCGACGCGCCCATGCCGAAGGTGAGCATGACGACGGTCGTCGTGGTCAACGACATGTCGCCGCCGAAGACCCGCAGGGCGATGAACCAGCCGGTCACGTCCAGCAGGCCGAAGCCGACCACGACCAGCCCCATGACCGCACCTGCGCGGAATGCAACGACCAGGCCCTGGTTCAGGCTGTTCCTGGCGCCGGCGGTCGTGCGGTGCGAGGCGTTCGTCGCGGTTTTCATGCCGATGAAGCCGCACAATCCGGAGAAGAAGCCCCCCGTCAAGAAGGCAAACGGAACGATCTTGTTCTGCACACCCAGACCGTATGCCATGTAGGCCAGAAGCAGCGAGAGCAGGATGAAGACGACGGTGACGACCTTGTATTGCCGCCAGAGATAGGCATAGGCGCCGTCACGAACAAACCCGGCGATCTGCTTCATCTCTTTATCGCCTTCGTCCTTGCCCATGATCTCGCGGTAGAAACGCAATGCAAAAAACAGCCCGACAACTGCGCCGAAAAGGGAGACCCACCAGATCCACGGTATGCCGCGCATGCCCGGCGGGGCGCCGGCCGCCTCGCCGTCCTGCCCCAGAACATAGCCGCTGCCCATCGAGGACATGATCAGTATCAGCAACGCGACGCCACACACTCTTGCCCATCCTCCGTTGCGCGTACTCGAATTCACTGGGTCTTCTCCTCTCGAGAACTCTCTTGTCAAATCAGGGTCGTCACTCCGGACCCACTCGGCCCCGGATTGGAAGTCTGCATCACACGACTCGGTGCGTCGGCTCAGCGCCGCAGCGCGGACCCGCCGAGCGGATCGGTCGATCCGACTCCGCGATGGAACACACGCCGATCCGCACAGTTCGTCTCCACCCACTCCGAACGCACCCCGCCGGATGCACGGTGCCCGGGCTCGGCCGATTGCAGCGCAACACGTTGTCGCTGGGTGACGGATCGCCGGTTCCCACACCGCGCGTGGCAACCAGTCAATCGCTCGAGGCGCTCGTCAGGGGCCGCGAGGCCAAACCCACGCACCGGCCCACCCGTCCATCGAGCGGGCCGCCAGAGCCCGGCCACTATAAGGCACACGGCCACAGCCCTTCAAGCGCCCGTTTCCACACTGTCCGGGCTCAGGCTGCGACCTTGCGAACGGCCCTTTGCCGGGAGGGCCGGTGCGGAAACTCGACGCGGCCCCGGCGACACATGGGATCCACCGTCCGAACCCACGTGGCTCCTTGCCGGACCGGCCGTCGGGCTGACGGATGGACCACGGCTGAGACATTCAGGGTCCCATAAGGCGCGAGGCCCGACCCCGGCCCGGCCGCGTGGAGGGCCATGACAGCATTGGGCAAAAGGACGGCGCGGGCCTTCCTCGTGGCGTCCGCCCCCCGTGGCGGACGTCGGAACGCACGTGCGCTCCGCCGCGTAACGGCCGCCACGGGGGGGCCGCTACACCAGAGTCCCCCGAACGGTCATGGACCCCGCGTGGGGAATCCACGGTCGCTTCGATTGACGCGGCGGATGGCCGCCATAAGATGGCCGCACGGGCTTGAGGGGTGCCTCGGGGCCCTCCCGCCCGGGCCTCGCCCCTTGCCGATCAGGAGCCGTCTCATGTCGAGCCGAACGACACGCCGTCGTGTGGGCGCCGCGCTCGGTGCCCTCGGAATCCTCTGGGCCGCCCATCCGCCGGTCGTACAGGCCGGAGATGAAAAAACCGTCACCGTCGAAGGCCTGGCCGCCGGCACCGACGCCAACGCGATGGAGCAGGCGAAGCAGGATGCCCTGCGCAGGGCGGTCGAGCAGGCCTGCGGAACGTTCATCAGTTCTCAGACCAAGGTCAAGAACTACGCGGCGGTCTATGACAAGGCCATCTCGCTCGCGGCGGGCTATATCAGCTCTTACGAAGTCCTCGACCGAGCCGTGGCCGACGGCCTCAGCCGCTGTCGCGTTCGGGCGACGGTCTCGACGGCCAGCTTTGAGCGCGAGTGGGCGCGTCTGTTGCACACGATCGAAGCGGAAGACAATCCGCGCTGCGTGGTTGTCGTCGTCGAAGACAGCAACGTAGACGATGCGACGGGCCCGAAGACCGACGGCGTTGTCCAGAGCGTGCTCGAGAACTTCTTTCTCAAGAAGGGCCTCCAGTTGATGGACAAGGGCGCGTCGGAGGACGTCCGCAAGCGCGACATCGGACTCGCGGCCTTAAACGACAACATCAACAAACTCGCGGCGATGGCCGCCGCATTCAAGGCCGACGTGGTCATCAAGGGAGTGGCGGAAGCACGCCACGCTGGAACGAGCCGAATCGGCGATGCGACCCTGCACAAGTGGACGGCCACGATCACCATCCGCGCCTATCACACCGACAGCGCCCAAATGCTGATGTCCAACAGCTACTCGGCCTCGAAGACCAGCACGAACCAGAACGCCGGCGGTGACGCCGTTCTGAGGGCCTGCGCCCAGAAGCACGCAGGCAAGATCCTCCGCGACATCGGCGAGGCCTGGCGCAAACGCCAGAACGTCCGGCGCACGTGTCAGGTCATGCTCGAGAACTGCAACCGCCGCGACTTCAAGGCCTTCCAGACCGCCATGCGCAAGGTTCAGGGCGTCCAGAACGTCCGCCTCAAGGAGTTCGTCAACAACGTCTGCCAGATCGAAATCGACTGGTCCTATGACACCGAGCGCCTCGTCGTGCGCATCGAGGAACTGAAGGTAGACGGGACCGCGTACGAAATCACCGAACAGACGCACGACCGCATATCCGTCAAACTCATCAAGTAACCGGCGCGACGCGCCACCCCCGCGCGCATGCCATTCACTGCAGGGCGCACGTCGTCAGGCCGCCGGCTTCCGCCCGCGCGGCCTCCACGACCTGGCCCGCGTGCCTCCAGCCTCGTCGCAGCCTCAAGCCGTTGTTGTGAATCCCGGCAGAATTCGGGATAATGGACTACACTCCACCAGGGGATGCCCGAATCCTGATCGTTGCGAGGAGTCGCCCGATGGCGGTACAGCCGGATTGTGAAACGCTCGTCCTGACCGTCAACGGCCGGCGGGTCGAGATCGAAAACGGTCACGAACTCTCCCTGCTCGATGCCCTCCGCGACCGGTTGGGTCTGGTTTCTCCCAAGGACGGCTGCCAGCCGTTGGGACAATGCGGCTGCTGCACCGTTCTGATCGACGGCAAACCGCGACTCTCCTGCACGATGAAGGCGTCGCTCGCCGCCGGAAAACAGGTCACCACACTCGAAGGCCTCCCCGAGGACACCCGAAAACAGATCGCCGATTGCTTCGTGCACGCCGGCGGCGTGCAGTGCGGGTTCTGCATTCCGGGCTTCGCCGTCCGAGGCCATGCATTGTTGGAACGAAACCCGAACCCGACGCGCGAAGAGATCGCCGCGGACATGCGGGCGCACCTGTGCCGCTGCACGGGCTACACGAAGATCGTGGACGCCGTGGAGTTGCTCGGCCGCGTTCGCCGCGGCGCGTGTCCGCCGCCGGACGCCGGCATGGATGCAGGCTCCGAATGCGACCGGTCGAAGTCGCAAACGAATGGCGGCGTCGGCGCCCGGCTGCCGCGCTACACCGGGGCGGAGGCCGTCCTGGGCGACCGCAAGTTTATCGACGACATCACGCTGCCCGGAATGGCCCACGGCGCCGTGCGCTTCAGCGACCATCCCCGCGCGCTGGTCCGACGGATCGACACCTCGGCCGCCGAAGCCCTGCCCGGTGTCCTGCGGATCATCACGGCCCGCGACGTGCCGGGCGACCGCCACGTCGGCCTGATTGTCAACGACTGGCCGGTCTTCATCGCCGAGGGAGAGGAGACCCGCTGCATCGGCGACATCCTCGCCGCCGTCGTCGCGACCGACGAAGCCACGGCCCGCAAGGCGGTGGATCTCATCGAGATCGATTACGAAGTCCGCGAGCCCGTCACCGATCCACGCGAGGCGCTGAAGCCTGACGCCCCGAAGCTCCATCCCAAGGGCAATCTGCTCTCGCGCTCGGTCCTCCAGCGCGGAGAGGTCGAGAAAGCACTCGCCGACAGCGCGCACGTCGTCGAAGGCGAATGGTCGACCCAGCGGATCGAGCACCTCTTTCTCGAACCCGAGTCGTGCATCGCCGTCCCCATCCGATGGCGCGACGAACAGGCCGAAAGCTGGCCGCAACTGGCGGCCCAGCGCTCCTATGAGGGCGCGGAACGCTGGCCGGAAGAAGACCTGGGGCTCCACGTCCTGACTCAGGGCCAGGGTGTCTTCGACGACCGCCGGCAGTGTTGCGGCGTGCTCGGATGGGACCCGCAGCGGATGCGCGTCGAACTGGTCTCGAACGGCGGAGCCTTCGGCGGCAAGGAAGACATGTCCATCCAGGCGCAGACGTGCCTGCTGGCCGCGCTCGCCCGCGTACCCGTCAAGACGGTGCTGACGCGCAAAGAAAGCCTGCGACTTCACCCCAAACGACACCCGATCCGCATCCGCTGTAAGGTCGGGTGCGACGCCGACGGGCGCCTGACGGCTCTGGCAACCCACAGCATCGGCGACACCGGCGCCTATGCGTCAGTGGGCGCAAAGGTCCTCGAGCGCGCGGGCGGCCATTCGGCCGGGCCGTATCGCATTCCGGCGGTCTCGATCGAAGCCCTCGCCGTCTACACCAACAACGTGCCCTGCGGGGCCATGCGCGGCTTCGGAGCCAATCAGGCCGCCTTCGCCATCGAAAGCTGTCTCGACATGCTCGCCGAGAAGATCGGCATCGACGGGTGGGAAATCCGAAGCCGCAACATCCTCGAACCGGGCGACACCTTCTGTACCGGCCAGAAGCTGGACAAACCGTTCGGGCTTCGCAAGACGCTGGAAGCCGTCAAGGACATCTATCGCGGCGCGAAGTACGCGGGCATCGCCTGCGGCATCAAGAATGTCGGCATCGGCAACGGCCTGCCCGAGGCCGGCCGGGCAAGCCTGACCGTGGAACCCAGCGGCCGCGTCACGATCCGCAGCGGCTTCACCGAAATGGGCCAGGGGCTCTTCACGATTCTCATTCAGACCGCTGTCGAGGAAACCGGGCTGCCCGCCGACATCTTCGACGCCACCACCGATACGCGGGACGAGCTCGACTGCGGCCAGACGACCGCCAGCCGGGGGACCGTGCTCGGCGCCCACGGCGTCCGCGAAGCGGCGCGGCAGCTCAAGGCCGACCTGGACGCGGGCCGGTCGCTGCGCGATCTGGCCGGCAAGGTGTATCAGGGCGAGTGGCATGGCTTTCCGACCGACAAGTTCGGCGCCGATGTCGAGAACCCGAAGACACACCTGACCTACGGCTTCGCGACGCAGGTGGTGATCCTGGACGACGACGGTCGCGTGATGAAGGTCGTCGCCGCGCACGACGTCGGCCGCGTGATGAATCCGACCCTCCTCGAAGGCCAGATGGAGGGCTCGATCCACATGGGCCTCGGCTATGCCCTGACCGAAGACTTCCCGATGGCCGGCGGCGAATTGCTCGTGCAGGATGTCAAGGGCTGCGGCGTGCTCCGCGCCCATCAGATGCCCGAGATTGAAACGATCTTCATCGAAGAACGCGACCCGGATTGTCCCTACGGCGCTCGCGGCGTCGGCGAGATCGGCCTCGTGCCGACGGCGCCGGCCGTCGCCGGCGCGCTCTACGCCTTCGACGGCATCCGGCGCCACACGTTGCCCATGAAAGACGCGCCGGCAGCCAAAGCCCTGACCCAACCCCGGCGATCCGCGACGAATCGGTCATAGCGACCGACCGGTCGCCGGTGCCTCCGTCTTGTGGCTGATGACTCGTAACTGATGGCTGACGGCTGAAGGCTGATAGCTGACAGCTTCTTCACCGGCTCCCGCAATGAACCCCTTCACCGCCCTGTTTCGATCGCTGGCCCGCCAGGTGGAACAGCGGCACCGTGCCGCCTTCTGCACCGTCGTCGGATCGTACGGCTCCACGCCGCAGGCCGCGGGGGCGTCGCTGCTCCTGCATGAAAACATGACCACCGAAGGCACCCTGGGCGGCGGATGTGTCGAGGCCGAGGTCCGCCGGCGCGCGTTCAAACTGCTCCAACAGAATCGGTCGGGCCTGCTGACCTTTCAACTCGATCACGACTATGGGTGGGATGACGGGCTGATCTGCGGCGGAACGATGCGCGTGGCCGTCGCGACCATCGCTACGAACGAACAACTCGCGCCCTTTCTCGACGCCGCCGGCGCCCTCGAGGATCGCCGCGAGGCCGTCGTGCCGATTGAAGTCGAGCACGACGGGCGAACCGAGGTCTACCGATTACACATCGAACCGCCCGCCCGGCTGCTCGTGGCGGGCGCGGGACACGTCGGCGCGGAGCTGGCCCGGCTGGCCGTCGGCCTCGATTTCGAGATCACAGTGATCGACGACCGTTCCGATCTGCTTGGCGCCGAGAGGCTCCCACCGCCGATCCGGCCGGTCGCCGGCGACATCGAGGCGACCCTCCGCGAGCTGGCGATCGACGGCAACACCTATGTGGTCATCGTCACCCGCGGACATCACCACGACGAACAGGCCCTGCGCGCCGCCGTCGGCCGCGGCGCGCGATACGTCGGCATGATCGGCAGCCGCCGAAAGGTGAAGCTCATCTTCGACGACCTGGAAGCGCTCGGCGTCGATCGCAAGCAGCTTGAGCAAGTCCACGCGCCGATCGGCCTGCCGATCGGCGCGGTCACGGTTCCCGAGATCGCCGTCAGCATCGTCTCCGAGTTGATCCGCGAACGCCGGCGCGAGAAGCCGACGCGCGTCGAGGGGCCTTTTCTCGCGGCGACCGGTGCGGGAGACACGACGGGATGAACACACGCCGGGTCTTCGCCATGGTTCTCGCGGCCGGCCGGGGCCGGCGAATGGGGCAGCTCAAACAGTTGATGCCCTACGGAGACGGCAACCTGCTCGATGCCGTCATCGCCGCCGCGCTCGAATCGCCCATCGACGGCCTGATCCTCGTCGCCGGCGAGGAGGTGGCCGAGCTCTACGAAACAGACCTGCCGGAAGATTGCCACATCGCGATCAATGACAACCCTCGTAGCGAGATGATCGACTCGGTGAGAGTCGGTCTGCGCTGCCTGAAGAAAACGTTCCAGCCGGACGGGGACGATGGCGTCATGATCCTGCTCGCCGATCAGCCGCAGGTCGGCGCCGGCACGATCGCGACCTGCGCCGAAACCTATCGCCTGCCGCGAACGCCGCCGGACATCCTCATCGCAACCTATTGCAAGCGACGCGGGCACCCGACGGTCTTCTCACTCGCGTGTCTGAAACAGATCGAAGGCTGGCCCGCCGGTCGACCCCTGAATGAACTGGCCAAGCAAGGGCTCGGTCGCGTGCGCGAACTGCCGATTACGACGGGCCCCATGCCGATCGACGTCAACACCCGGGCCGACTACGACCGGTTGCTGGATTCGTGATAGGCGGCCGTCTATGATGCTCGCACTGGAGACGGGCTTGCCCGATACGCACATCTCGGACCGACGCGCGGAGCATGCATCGTGAACGATTCGGACGGACGTTCGTCCCCGCAGCCGCCCGGCGACGACGAGGCCGCCGACACGCTCCGGCGACGCCTCGATCTGCTCGAAGAAGAGAACGCCCGACTCAAGCGGCGTCTCGGTGCGGTCGGTATCGCCGATGCGCCCAACTTTGACCCCCAGGCCTTCCAGAACGCGATGGTCTGGTACAGCCGCTGGATGATCCTGCCGTCCCTGCTGATGGTGCCGCTCTTCTTCCTCCTCCGGCGCGGGTGGATCGTCGTGCCGGCCGGCTCGATCGGACCGGTGCCGCTCGTCGACCTCGGACAAGGCGGTCTCCATCCGGGCATGGGCTTCGGTCTCCTCGCCTTCGGCGGTCTGGCCGTCGGGGGCATCGCGGTCGGCGGCCTGGCGGTGGGAATCTTCGCCTTCGGCGGAGGGGCCATCGGCGTTGTCGCCGTGGGTGGAGGCGCCTGCGGCATCTTCGCCTTTGGAGGCGGCGCGGCCGGCGTTTTCGCCATCGGCGGCGGCGCCTGCGGGCGATATGTCCTGGGCGGCAGCGGAGCCGGCAAGTACGTGTTCACCATGAAGCGGCAGGACCGCGAGGCCGTCGAGTTCTGGGTCCGATACCTCCCCCGCTTCCGTGCCGCCGTCACCACCCCCCTGCCCGCCATCCCGGTGGACGACGGGGCACCGTTCACCCCACACGATCACACCGAACCCCCTTGATCTTGATTACCGGTCGTCGAGGGGCAATAATGCCATAGCCCTGCCACACGCATCGAGGTTCGGACCTCGGTGCAGACCTTCACGCCCGAGGAGGTTCCCATGTTCCATCCCGTCGCCCGCTCCGTTCTCGTGCTTTCGCTGCTGACCGCCCTGTCGCCGGTCCTCGCCGGCCCCGGAGACCTGCTCAAACAGGCGATCGAAGAGAACGACGCCCAACCCGTCCCCAAGGGCGACCAGGTCCACAAGCTCGTCTCCGAGGCCGACCGCCTCGCAGACCAACGGGCCTTCAACAAGGCCATCGCGCTGTACGAGAAGGCCTATCGGCTCGAACCGGCCAACCAGGGCACCTACGCCCGACTTCTCGCGGCCAAGCGGGCCGCCGGCGTGATGACCGAGCAGGACCGCCGGGCCCTGGAGCTGATTCAGGAACAACAGGCCGCCGAAATCGACCAGGCCTTTCGCTCGGTCCGGCTCGCCCTGATCCAGGCCCGCCAGGCCCTCCGAAGCGGTGACCCCGACCTGGCCGAAGTCCGCCTCGCCTCGGCCAAGCGAACCCTGGACAGGCTTCCCCCGTTCGTGGATGTCGCGCCCTATCGCCGCCAACTCGCGAACCTGCGCAAGGCGGCCAAACGCAGGGGCGCCTCCAAGCGCGCCCGCGTCGAAGCACTGGGCGGCGCGACCATCGGCATCACGCGACCGGTCAAGCCGTCGACGGACGGCAAGGCCCTGACCCTCACCGAGACCGAAGACCCGTCCGACACCGAGGCGGAAGCCAACGTCGAGACCGGCGAGATCATCAACGTCAACGAGGTGCTGGACAAAAACCAGGAGCGACACGCCTACGACCGCGAGTTGACCGCGGCGCTCCGCCGCGCCCGAAGTGGCGTCTTCCTCAGCAACAACGAAGCGGCCTTTCCCCCCGCCGACGACATGACGTTCCCGGACGACTGGGCCGAACGCACCCAACGCCGGGCGAAATATCGCGACGGCCTGATCTACCGCAGCAAGCCGTTCACCGGCGAGGACGGCAAGGAATACTACACCGCGATCTACGACATCGGCGATCTGGTCCACCCGGTGCCGAACTTCTACGCCTCGTATCCCGGTTCCGTCCGACAGCAGCGGCTCGAATCGCGGGACCGCTTCTGGCTGAATTACCGCAGCCAGATCTTCGGCGGCTACGCCGACGACCTCGCGGCCGGTCTGCCCCTGCTGCATTTCTTCGGCGGTGTCGACAACAACGCCGTCTCCACCCGAACCGATCCGCGAGAGGTTGAACGCGTCATCCGAACAATCGAGCGCTTCATCAAGAGCCCGTGAGCGCGAAGCGCAACGCCCCCCCATGCCTTGAGGATGCCGTCGATCGACGGCAATCAGGGGACGGTTTCGCGTGCCGCGGCGGGCGACGCCAGCGGCCGACCCTCGACCGTCGGTTGAACGACCCCGCGGTCCGGCCGTTGACGAACAAGCGTCCCCGTTCCGTGGCTGTCGAAGCGGAGCACGTCCATCGGGCAGACGGTGATGCAGATGCCGCAGTGGATGCAGCTTGAGTTCTTGTTCGAGAACTCCTGCTGATTCTTGGCGAAGCTCATCACGTCGATCCCGACCTGGCAATAGCGCGAACACTCGCCGCAGGTGATGCAGGTCTCGTCGCTGACGATCCGCAGCCGACCGAACCACTTGCTCCAGAGCTGCATCCACTTGGCCAGCGGACACCAGAACCGGCACCAGATCTTCCCGCCGAAGAAGGGATAGAGCGAAACCGGGATCACCGCCGCGAGCCAGAAATCACTGATCCAGCCGTAGCTCTTGATCATCCCGGCCGCCCAGCCGTCGGGGTTGAAGCGCGTCGAGCCCGCATACATCCCGAACCCGGCGCGGGAGATCACGAACACCACGGCGACAAAGGCCCAGATCATCACGGCCGTGTTCATCCATTCCCAGCGCCGGGCGACCTTGCCCTTGGGGGCGAAGTGCCGCCACCGATCGCCCAGCGTCTCGGCCAGACCGCCGCAGCCGCAGAACCAGGTGCAGTAACGCTTGCCGTGAAAGATGCTCAGAATCGGAATCACAACCAGCGTCGCCAGCAGCCCGTAGATCAGATAAAAAAGACCCACGTCGAAAAAGAACATCGAGAAATAGAGCGGAAACGCCAGTTCCAGCCCGAAGGCGTGCCAGTAGTTCCCCGCCTTGCCCAGCCACAGGTTGTCCCCCACCTTGTGATGCACCCAATACATCACCACCGCCGGAATGAGGAAGCCCAGCGTCCACTGCGTCACGATCAGACAGACGTAACGTTTCTTCTGGTACGAATCGTTGTATCGAACGCCCCAACGCCGGTAGGCCTTCAACCCGAAAAACGTCATCACCACCGAATAAAGACAGGCGTACCAGAAGACCGCGTCGATCCCCACCGCCTGGCCGAAGATCGCGGGCGTCCGGAAGCTGACGGCACCCGGCAGCCAACCGAAAAGATCACCGCCCCCGAACGGCCACGCGGGCTTCTTGATGCCGTAGAGCGTATAGACCAGCACGAACGACGCCGCCAGCATCGCCCACCGCCGCCGGTCCCACGTCCCCTCCAGCTTGAGGCCGACCCGCTCGAAGAACTTCAGCGGCAGATCGGCCCCGATGCACCGGAAGATGTGGTCGTACTTCGCGGTCGTCTTCTCCTTCGTTTCGGTGTGGACCAATTCCACCTCATTCTCGCGAATCTCCGACGCCTGGTGTGACAACAGCAACCGGATCCTGCCCGACCGCGCCCGCTCGGTCACGGCGTCGATGTTCCGCTTCTTCGGAAACGTGAAGCGCTTGTCGGGCGCCGCCATCGTCACGCGGTTGCCCCGGTCGGCCAGCACGATCGCCGCCTCGCACGCGACGTCCCCCGCGCCGAAAACGACCAGGTCCCGGTCCTGCCACTCGTCCGGATCGGCGACGTTCTGGCTGATCTTCGCCGCGTGCTCGGTCTCCCCCGGCACCCTGAGCTTGCGCGGGTTCCCCGCCATCCCGATGGCGAGAACCACCCGGCGCGCGGTGTGGGTCCCCTTGTCGGTCACGACCTCGAAATCGTCCGTCTCCGCCCGCCGCCGGATGTCCGTCACCTGCTCGAACTCGCGAATCTTCAGGCCGAGCCGCGCAATCTGCGCGTCCCACTTCGCCAGCAGCGTCTCCTTGCTGCACGCCTCGAACCAGAGCCGCGACTTGAGCGCCACCCCCGCCGGCTCGGCGAACAACGGCTTGCCCTTCGTGAAGTTGCGGATGAGCTGCGCCGCCCGCTGCTGCTCGATCACGACGTACCGCAAACCGAGTTGTTCGCATCGGTCCGCCGCCCCCAGCCCGCTGCTGCCCGCGCCGACGATCAGGACATCCAACCCCGTCGCGGACGCATCCCCGGCACCCCCGCTCCCCGCGGCCGACGCCTCTTCGTGCTCACTGCCCCCCGCGGCCGGCGTCTCTTCGTAGCGTCCGCCCCCCGTGGCGGACGTCCGAGCGGCGCCGGCGGCCCCAGGTCCTCCGGACTCGAGGCCGCGATGATCCTCAGCGGCAAGATCATCCTGCCCTGACGCCCGCGCCACCCGCTCGAATCGAGAGCCCCGGTCTGAAGACTCGGGCCGCCCATCCAACTCCCCCGCCAGCCGGTCGATCAAGTCGACCCCCGCGTTCAGGCCCAGCTTGATCAGCGGCGTCCCGGCGATCTCCCCCACCATGTACAGCCCGCGGACATTGCTCTGCGACCGCTCGTCCAGCGCCGGCAACCGCCGGGCGGTCGCCGGGTCGAACGACCGATCAAACAATCCGCCGATCCATCGCGAGAATGACATTCGGGCAACTCCCTGCCGCGCGAAACGCCGGCGGCCGCCGGGCCGCCGCCGCGCACCACCCCATCATTCCAGCGATCGGCCCCGCAATTGCAAGCATCGCAAGCCCCGCCGTCTCGCTGCCGATCCGGACCCCCGCCCGTGGCTGCCGTCCTGTGGCACCGCCGTCGCGGCGGTGCGGACACGGGCGGGACGCCCGTGCCACAAAACTGTGAGGACACGCGCAAAGGATCCCAAACTGAGCGGGCTGCACTCAGTGTGGACGATAACATCGGCGAGCCACGAGCCTTATGCAATAGGGCATCGGCGAGCCGCGAGCCTTATGCAATACGGCATTGGCGAGCCGCGAGCCTTAT
>JBHHUY010000047.1:0-14943 GCA_046753965.1 Phycisphaerae bacterium | reverse complement strand
CCCCAAAAGGAGTCACAGGCCGTTGCCGCGGGCGGAACGCGTCCGCCGGAGCCGGCTGAGCGGAACCCGTAAACATCCGCCGGGGGACCTTCCTTTCTCGCCGCGTGGGATCGCAATAACGCGCATTCGCCGTGCGGAACGCTGAGCAAGACTGGAAATAGGCGTGCAATCAGCGGGAATCATGAATCGCCGATATCGTCTCTCCGCCCGTTCGGCTCGCGCAGGGCCCGGAGGTGATACCGCTTGATGATCGGCCGGGCGTGGGGATAGTCCCGGATCGGGGCGCCCGCCGGCGGACCGTCCTGCCGGAGCCGATCCAGTGCGTCCGTCTCGTCGCGGACGATCGAGGGCCACCCTGCCGGCGAGGCGGCCGCGTCGGGCAGAGCGAGCTTGTAAAGGCGGACACCGCCCTGCGAGAAGTCGCGGCGCTCGACCCAGGCCGGTCGATCGCCCGAGGGCCGGGCCAACGCGTCCAGCCAGGTCCGCTCGATCGGAAACCCCAGCGGATCGTGGCGAAGGTTGATCAGCAGGTTCGGAAACATCAGCATCGAGTTGACCACGACGTAATCGACCTTCAACCGACGCAGATTGCGAAACCAGGCTTCCGGGTCCATCCGATAGCGGTCGGGCACAGGCTCGGATGTATTCGGCGGGCCCAGGCGGGCGGCCTCCGGCGCGGCGGCATAGTCGTGGAAGCGACCGCGCGCGGACTCGCGCGCGGGAACGTAGAGCACACGATTCTCAAAGCCGCGGCCGAGCAGAAAATACGGCACGTTGTTGCCGACGTAGGCGACGGTCTTGCCGTGAAGTTCGCGATCGATCCACGCCCACGCCGGCCCGATGAAACGCCAGCGGGGCAGAGCAAAGGCCCGCAAACGGGCGTCCGGCGCGAGAGTGACGGCGATAAGTACGGAGGCGAAGAAAGCGGCGACACCGAACGCAGGCGAGCGGCACAGGCTTGCCGCCCGGGTTGCACCGGGCGACACCCAACCGCGCGCGAGCAGAATGACCGCGCCCGCCGCGCCGACTGCGAGCCAACCCGTCGCGCTGTCGGGAAGGCCCCGCGCGATCTCGCCTTCGAACGCCCGCCAATAAACGAAGAGCACCAACAGCAAAACCACCGGCCCGGCGCGGCGATGAAGACGCACGGCCTGAGCGGCGGCGGCCGCGCCCAACACGAGCGGCCCCCAGGCGAACCGCGCCTGTTGAAACGGCAAGAGAAACCAGAACAGCGCCAGACTCATGGCAATAGAGGAGTGCACCAGGAGCCGGCGAGGCCGATCGCGCGGTTCCGTAAGACACACGGCGACCGTCGCGGCGAGGAACAATCCCGCGAGGAGCCCGAAAGGCCCCAGGTACCAGCGGTGGAAGGACGCGGTCACGCCCGTCGAATCATCGGGCGCCGGCAGGGGTTCGTCCGAGGCGTGGAGGGCCTGCCAGACGGTCCGACCGAATGCGTCGGGCACGCCCCGGCGGCGGAGATTGAAGGGCGAGTTCTCCATCTGCGGTCGGCCGTAGGCGCCGTCGAAAAGTACGGTGCGGCCCACCGCGAGACGGAAAGGATAGAACGGATTTCCCGTGGCGACGAAGTTGCGCACATACCAGTAGCCGCCGATCCAATAGGCAAGCAACAGTGCGGCGACAACCGCGGGCTTCGCGAGTCGCGCTCGAAAGACGCGCAGGCATCGCCACTTGACCCACGCCAGCACCGGCAGAAAGGCGACCAGAAAGACGATGGCCAGATACTTGGTCCCAAGCAGAAGCCCGCCCGCCAGCGCGAGTCCCGCCGCGTCGGCCGGCTTCACGCGGCGGACCAGGCGCAGCGCGAAACAGACCACGGCCGCCAGGTGCGCGGCGAAGGCCACGTCGACCATCGCCGTTGCCGCCTGCCCGGCCAACGACGGCAACAGGGCAACGGCGAGGACCGTTCCGTTCCGCGCGGCGCGGCGCAGCCGCAGTTCACCCGTCAGCGCATGCACGGCACAGAGCATCAGCAGCCAGAACGGCAGTTGACCGCAGCGGGCCAGGGTGTCGTCGCCCAGCGGCAGGATCAGGCCGGCGTAATACAGTTCGGTGGCCAAGGGCGCGTAGGCGGGCGCGGGGTCTCCGCACCAAGTGGGGATCAGCGTCATCGCGCCATCTTGAAACCAGCGCGCCGGAAACGTCAGATGGTACGTGAGGACATCGTAGTCGTAGTCCGCGTGCGTGAGACCCCGCCAGAGAGCAAAAAGGACCACCAACATCAGAACCACGCCGAGCAGGCTCGGTCGATGCCGGTCGCGCACCGGCGGGCAGGCGGCCGGCAAGACCAAGTGCGCGTCCTGAAACCTATGTGGCACGGGCGTCCCGCCCGTGTCCGCACCGCCGAGACGGCGGCGCCACGGGACTTTCGGGACGGACTCTGGACAGGATCGGGGGATCCGGCCGCGTGTCGCCCGCAAGAGGCACGCGGCGACCAGCGCCGACGCCGCGAGGAGCATCAGCGGCGTGAGGCACCCGAGACAACCGAGGAGCAGACCGAGCGCGATCAGCGTGGAGAAGTAAACGTAACCTGCCAGCAGCAGCCGCCAGGCGGAGCAGGGTCTCGAAACCGTCGGCGCGGCCCGGGCCGCCGTCAAACGCCAGGCCGCCAGCAGCAGGGGAACGTGGACACCGAGCGCGCGGATGAGGCCGGCCCAGAGTGCCTCGGTTCCAGCCAGCGTCATCGCGCCGGCCGCAAGGATGAGCACTGCGGCGAGTTCCCAGAACGGATCGCGATTGCGCGCGGGGCTCACGGCAACGCCCCCGGCGGCGGCTCGGTCCACATCCGCCAGATGATTTCGGGGAGGGGGACGATGTCGTCGTATCGCAGATTGTCGGGATAGAGGAAGTAGCCCATCGCGACGGCGCCGTAGATCACCGAGAGCAGCGCTACCGGCCCGAGCACCGAACGGCCGGCGGAGGCGAGGCCGAGCAGCGTGGCCAGCGCGACATACACCCCGGGCAGGGCGGGCGTCAGGTAACGAAGCTGCGCGCCGTGCCCGAGCGCTCGCAATCCCAGGAGGCCGATCAGCACGAGGCCGACCCAGAGCACCGGGAGGCCCAGCCTCGCCGTGAGCAGGCGGCGGGCGCGCTGAAAGACCGCGACCACGACGACGAGGACGACCGGAGAGACGAGCGCGCTCTGGGTGAAGTAGAAACGCCACGGCCGGTCCATTTCGCGCGCGACATGCGGACTCGCCGCGATGAGCGCGGCGTCCGGACGAATCCAGTCCGGCAGAAGGCGATGGTAGTGCCCGTAGAAGACGACGAACCAGGGCAACAGGACGATACCGGCCGGCAGCGCGCACGCGAGCATCATCCCGGTGCGGGTTCGGGTTCGCACAGGGCCGTTCGGCCCGGCTCCTCGCCCCCATCCCAACAGCAGGATGCCGGCCGGCAGCACCAGCAGCGCCGACAACTTCGCCAGACCCGCCAGGCCGAAGACCACCCCCGCGAGCGCGGCCCATCTCGGCGACCGATGATGCGCGGCGAGCGCGCACAGCCCCATCGCCAGGCCCGCCAAGCCGCCCGCCACCGGGTCGATCCAGATCTTCCGCGCGGTGAACGTCAACACCGGATCCAGCGCGACGCCGAGGACGGGCAGCCAGAGCACGAAGGTGGTGGCGCGCCAGGAGCGGCGCCGCCACATCCAGCAGATGATCGCAACACCGATGATCGCCAGCACGTGGCCGAGCCACGCAACCAGAATCGCCGCGTTCGGGCTCCCGAGCCACACGCACGGCGCGAGCAGGATCGGCAACAGCGGCGGGTGATGGAAAAGCGGCTTGTCGTAGACCGACGGCGGCAGTTCCCTGAGGACCTGGGTTCCTCGAAGAGAGTAGGTTCCGTGTTTCAACCAGTTGTCCGTCAACTGCCAGTAGATGCGCTCGTCGTATTCGAGCCGGGGATAGGTCAGGCTCGGGAGCTTGAGCGCCAGGCAGAGCAGCACAATCGCGGCGCAGATCAGCACATACTGCTGGCGCTCGCGCGACGCGCGGGAATCGGGCCGGCCCGTGCCGGCGATACCGCGATCAGTGTTTCCGACAAGTGAACGGTCCGGGATGGGTTCTTGCGCGGGCACCCGCGCATTCTATCAGGCCGCCGGCCGCGCGGTATCTCAGGGACCGCGATGTTCCGCCGGGGCAAACCCGATCTCGCCACGTTTCACAGCCGGGTGAAGCGCGGGTTCCAAGTGTCCGGCAGCCCCGCCGTCTCGCCGGTGTGTCCACGGGCGGGACGCCAGTGCCACATGAGGGGACGCCCGTGCCGCATGAGGTCTTGGCACGCACCGGACGTCTCGATCTCGGGCCGTTCGCTTGCCAGGCTTCGACGGACCATCTAGAGTCATTGCGGCTTGGCCTCCTTTTTGCAACGGAACCCATGGACGGCGACGCGATGACGAGTACGACCGGACCGTCGGCGATCGGTCCGCGACCGGCGGTCGGACGGAAGGGCCGCAAGGCCGCGCCGCGCGGGACCAAGCCGGCCCGCGGCGCCTCGCGCACGCCGGCCATGCAACAATACCTGGAGCAGAAGGCCCAGGTCGGCGAGGCCGTGTTGCTGTTCCGGATGGGGGATTTCTACGAGACCTTCTACGAGGACGCGAAGACGATCGCCCGGGTGTTGGGCCTCACCCTGACCGCGCGCAACAAGAGCAGCCGCGAGCCGATCCCGCTCGCGGGGGTGCCGTACCACGCGGTGGACGGCTACGTGGCGAAGCTCGTCCGCGCCGGTTACAAGGTCGCCATCAGCGAGCAGATCGAGGACCCGAAGAAGGCCAAGGGTGTCGTCAAGCGGGCGATTCAGCGAATCATCACGCCCGGCACGCTGACCGACGAAGCGCTGCTGGAAGAGCGCCGGCCGAACCACCTGGCGGCGCTCTGTCCGGAACGCGGCGACCGATCGCGCGAGCGGGTCGGGCTGGCGTGCGTCGAGCTGGCCAGCGGACGCTTCTTCGCGGAGATGATCGCGCGCGACGCCGTCGCCGACGAGCTGGCCCGGTTGGGCGCGGCCGAGTTGCTCGTGCCCGAGGCCGACATCGACACCGAGGCGCCCTTCGCCGACCGGTTCGGTGAGGCGACCGGCGCGGCGGTCTCGCGGCGGCCGCCCCATGTCTTCGACCGCCACACCGCCGAACAGGTGTTGTGCGGTCACTTCGGCGTCAAGAGCCTGGAGGGATTCGGGTTTGATCGGTTCGACGCCTCGCTCTGCGCCGCGGGCGCCCTGCTTGATTATCTCCGGGAAACCCAGAAGTCGGCGCTGTCGCACGTCCTGAAGATCGTGCCGCGGCATTCGGACCACATCGTCATGATCGACGAGACGACCCTGCGGTCTCTCGAAGTCGAACGAACGATGCGCGACGGCG
The DNA here is from genome assembly GCA_046753965.1 of Phycisphaerae bacterium. Classification (GTDB taxonomy): domain Bacteria; phylum Planctomycetota; class Phycisphaerae; order UBA1845; family UTPLA1; genus JBHHUY01. The sequence goes on along the minus strand of JBHHUY010000047.1, from coordinate 9,557 downwards.
CGCGCGAGGGCTCGCTCCTTGACGCGATCGACACGACCGTGAACCCGATGGGCGCGCGGCGTCTGCGGGAGTGGGTCTGCTTCCCCCTGCGGGAACCGGCGCAAATCCTCGATCGGCAGATCGCCGTCGCCGATCTTCGCACTCACCCCGATCGGCTTCGGCAGGTCCGGGACGGCCTGGGCGACATGGGCGACGTCGAGCGGATCGTCGCGCGGCTCGGCGTCGGCCGGGCCTCGCCGCGCGACATGGTCGGCCTGGGCCGGGCGCTGCTCCGGTGCGGCGAGTTGGCCGAGGTCATCGGTCCCGGGCTCGGCGACGGGAAGCGGGATCTGCTGACCACCATCCGAGAGGCCCTGAGCGGGCTGCACCCCCTGGGCACCTTTCTCACCACGGCGTTGCGGCCCGACGCGCCGCCCATCGTGCGGGACGGGGGATTCATCGCCGACGGCTACAACGCCGAGCTGGACCGGCTGCGGCACGTCGGCGTGGACGGGCGCCAATGGCTGGCCGAGTACCAGGCCCGCGAGGCCGAGCGGACCGGCATCCCCAGCCTGAAGCTCGGCTATAACTCGGTGTTCGGCTACTACATCGAGGTGACCCACCAACACGCGGACAAGGTGCCGCCGGAGTACGTTCGCAAACAGACGATTCGAAACGCCGAGCGGTACATCACGGATGAACTGAAGCGGCACGAGACGGACGTACTCGGCGCCGCGGATCGCGCCCGCCAGCTCGAACTGGAGCTCTTCGACGAGCTGCGTGAGCGCGCCGCGGCCGACCTGCCCGCGCTGCGCGGCGCGGCCGATGCCTTGGCGGACCTGGACGTGCTGGCCGGCTGGGCGGAGTTGTCGCGGATGCGCGGCTTCTGCCGGCCGGAGATCATCGACGACCCCGAAGCGTCGCCCGGCGGGGTTCTGGAGATTGTCGACGGGCGGCATCCCGTCCTGGACGTGACGCTCGCCGAGCGGTTTGTTCCGAACGATTGCCGGCTGGCGCCCGACGGAGACCGCCTGCTCATCATCACCGGGCCGAACATGGCGGGGAAATCCACCTACATCCGCCAGATCGCGCTGCTGGTGCTCCTGGCGCACACGGGCAGCGACGTCCCGGCGGCTTCCATGCGATGGAGCCCGGTGGACCGCGTGTTCGCCCGTGTGGGGGCGAGCGACGAGTTGTCGCGGGGCCATTCGACCTTCATGGTGGAGATGGTCGAGACGACGCGGATTCTCCACAACGCGACGCGGCGGTCGCTCGTGATTCTCGACGAAATCGGCCGGGGGACCAGCACTTATGACGGGCTCTCGCTGGCCTGGGCGATCACGGAGCACATCGCCGGTCAGATCGGTTGTCGGACGCTCTTCGCGACCCACTACCACGAACTGACGGAGTTGGCGGGCCGCCTGCCCGGCGTCGCGAACTACAACGTGGCCGTTCGGGAGCAACTGCTGCCGAGCGGCGCGGGTCGGGACGTCGTGTTTCTGCACAAGATCGTGCCCGGCGCGGCGGACCGGAGCTACGGAGTCCACGTCGCCGCCATGGCCGGGATGCCCGCGAGTGTCACCAAGCGGAGCGAACAGATTCTATCGGACCTGGAAGCGCGATCCCGGAACCGTCCGGCGGCGGGGGACGCCGGCGGCGCTTCTGAGCAATTGCTGCTGTTCGAGCAGGCCGAGGCGATGCCGGACTGGTGGAGAGACCTCGTGGACGCGTTGGAGGCGGTCAACCCCGAGGAGACGACCCCGATCGAAGCGCTCTCGATCCTCCAGCGGCTCCAGCGCCTCATGCAGAAACGGACGTAAGAAAAAACGGGGCGGTGAAGGGGAGCGATTTGCGAACGGGCCGCCTCTTCCAGTATGATAGGGGCACCTCTCTCAAGCCTCCTTCGGGATGGCAGGCACCGGCGTTCGAGCCGATCGGGCCGGGACGGCGGCGTGCCCAAGAGATGACGATTCAACAGGGTTCCCGCAAATGGGGGATCGGGTGATGGCTGCGATTTCACACGGCGAGGTCGAGAAAACGCTGTTCGCGGATCGGTCGCGTCGTCTGCCGGCCATGGGACTTGCCTGTGCGGCGGCGCTGTCGGCGTGGGTCGCCGGCTGCGGCGCGCCGGATCGGCCGGATCCGTACGACGCGTTTAACACGATCGCCGATCGATGTCTTCGGGAAGACGCCGACTACGTTCGTGCGCATCTGACACCGGAACTGCTCGCCGAGTTGTCCGATCCGGACGGCACCGACGGCGACCGCGCCGTTCGCGAACTGATGATCGAACTCCAGCGATTCAAGGCGGTGAAACCCGACGAGGCTCCGACCCCGGAAGCGGAGGCCGTCGTGACGGCGGCGGGCATCCGCCGCACGCCTGACGGGAGCGAGACGGGCCGCTGCCGGTTTTACATGCGTTCTGTGAAACCGGACGGCTGGCAACTCGCGAGCCGGGCATTCGATTGGAAGCCACTGCGTCCGAGTGAAACGAAGCAGGATGACGGGCCGTGATCCGCCGCGCAAACGATCGCCGCTGAAAGGGCGGGCCTCTTGTTGAGACAGTCGATGAAGAAGCGAGCCATGATGATCGCCGGCCTGGGCCTTCTGCTGGCCTCCGCCGGTTGTAACGATCCAAAGGAGCGGTACGGGCGCACCTGGTATCTGGACGGCGCGGGGAATTGGGGCTTCGGCGCGCTCGACGTGCCGATCGGCCTGGAAGAGGCGGGCTACAAGGGGCTGGTGACGAACCATCGCTGGTCGCTGACGCTGAACCCGGCGCTCGATCAGACCCTGCGGTTCCTCGCCAAGGGCCAGGGCAGAGGCCTGGGGGCCGAGATCACGGCCTACCTGAAGCGCCATCCGGATGCCGAGGCCAACATCATCGCGCTCTCGGCCGGAACGGGGGTGGGCGTCTGGGCGATTGAAAGCGTCAAACCGCCTTACAAGGTCAACAACTTCATTCTGCTGGGATCGAGTCTCTCCAGTCGGTATGACATGCGCCGGGCATTGCGCCACATGAAGGGCAAGATCTACGTCTATTACGCCGCGAGTGATCCGGTGCTGGCCGGGCCGGTCCGGGCGCTGGGCACGATCGACGGCACGTTCGACGATTCGGCGGGGCTCGTCGGCCTGCGCGGCCCCGGCATCAAGAGCGGCCGGATCGTCAACATCGGCTGGAAACCCAGTTACACACGGCTGGGTTGGACGGGCGGCCACACGGACTGCGTCAACCGCCGTTTCGTCGCGGTCGAACTCAAGAGATGGATCGTGGCATCGCCCGACCCTGAGCCCGAACTCCCCGCGGTCCACGCCGCGCGCGATCCGTCAGAGCCCAGGTCGCTCCAAACGACAGGATCCTGAGAATCCGACTCGCAAGCTGTTGCCGGCCCACCGGAAACGCCCCGGCCTGCACGGTGCGGGTCCAGGACAGTTGAGGCGGATGACGACGCAGCCCTTCTTCGCAGCGTCCGCCCCCCCGTGGCGGACGTCGGGAGGCACGTGTGCCCCGCCGCGCAACGGCCGCCACGGGGGGCGGCCGTTGGTACATGAGAGCCGCCAGAACCGTGATGCCCCCCCACGGGGCAGGGCACCCAGGGAAAGCTTCCCATCCCCCAAACGTTGAATTAGACTGAAGGATTCGGGCCTGAGCCCGAGAGGTGACGCTCTGGAGGCGGCCATGCGGTCCAAGTGGTTTCTCTTTCTCATCCTGGCGATCGTCGGCCTGACGGTGGGGTTCACCGTCTTCCGAGACGACGAGGCCGCCTATGAGATCGTCGAGGTGAAGGTCGGTTCCGGCGAGGTCGTCATGACGGTGGAGACCCTCGGGACGGTCGACCCGTTGAGCAACATCCTCGTCGGGTGCGAGACGACGGGAAAGATCATCGAGATTGCCGTCGACAACGACGAACCCGTCGCCAAAGACCAAGTCATCTGTCGGATCGACCCGGAACTGGCCGAAGCCCAACACCAGCAGTCCGTGGCGGAGCTGATCCGCGCGAAGAGCGCGCGGGCGGACGCGGAGCTGGCTCAGGCGGAGCAGGCGGCCAACCTGCCGGTGGCGACCGCGCAGGCGCTCGGTCGTCTGCGGGAGGCCGAGGCGTCGTTGGTCGCGGAGGAGTACAACTGGCAGCGAATCGACGATCTTTACAAGAAGGACGACGCCTCGAAAGCCGAGTGGACGGCGACGAAGGCGCGTTATCTCCGGGCCAAGGCGGCGGTCGAGATCGCCAAGGCCGCGCACGAACTGGCGAAGAACAACGAGCGGTTCCTGCCGAAGCGGGCGGCCGAAGCGGTGGCCCAGGCCGTCGCGGCGGAGAAGCTCGCCCAGGCGAGGTTCGAAACGACCCAGGCCCAGGTCGATCGCTGCATCATCCGGTCTCCGATCGACGGCATCGTCTTGAAACGATTCATGGATCTGGGGGCAACGGTGAACGCGACGTTTCAGACGCCGCCGTTGTTCATGATCGCGCCGAGTCTCGATCGCATGCGGGTGAACGCGAAGGTCAGCGAGTCCGACATCGTTCACATCGACGTCGGCCAGGAGGCCCGGTTCGTCGTCGAGGGCCGGCAGCGATCGGAGTTCCACGGCCGGATCCTCAAGAAGCGGAACCAACCGGAAGTCATCCAGGGCGTGACGACCTATACCGTCATCTTCGAAGTGCAGAACGACGAGCGACACACCCTCCTGCCGGGCATGTCGGTCAACGTGGAGATCGCCTGTGTTCGACGACCCGACGCGACGCGCATCGCGAACGCGGCCCTGCGCTTCAACCCGCCGATCTCGCTCGAGGAGCGCCGGGCACTCTGCGACGCGGCCGCCTCACCTCCGCAACCGCTGAACGCGGACGGATCGGCGAAGGACTACTGCAACAAGGTCATCGCCTGGCGGTTCGACCGGACCACGGAGACCTGGCAGGCGGTGCCGCTCTGGGTGGGGATCACCGACAATGTGCACACCGAAATCCTGGCGGGCGCCGTGCCCGGTGGCACCTTCGTCAAGAAATTCGTCCGCGCCGATGCGTCCGGTTTCAGCCTGAAAGAAGCAATGAAGCTGGCCAGCCCCGGCAATCGAAGACTCTGAGGCATTGGGCAAGAATCAGGCAGCCGCGTGATCCGCCAGGCGGCAAAGCCGTCCGGCGCGTTCAACCCAGCAATCGACGATGTTATTCTTGCTCGACTTCTAACCGCTCCAACCCGACCCGGCATTCATGGCAGAACCCCTCACCTCATCCGCGACGCAGAAGCCCGACAACGAGAACCAGTCGACCGCGAAGGTCATGATCCGTCTGCGAGCGCTGCACAAGATCTACGATGCCGGTGAGAGCGGCGTCCACGCCCTGCGCGGCCTGAACCTGGATGTTCCCGAGGGGCAGTACGTGGCGATCATGGGCGCGAGCGGCTCGGGGAAATCAACGCTGCTGAACATCCTGGGCGCCCTCGACGTGCCCACGCGAGGCACCTACCACCTCGCGGACCGTCTCACCAGCGAACTCAGCCGCGACGCGTTGGCCCTGTTGCGGAACGAGTACATCGGCTTTGTTTTTCAGAACTTCAACCTCCTCACGCGGAGCACGACGCTGGAAAACGTGGAACTCCCCATGGTCTATGCCGGCATCCCGGCTCGGAAACGCCGCGCCGCCGCGATGGCCGCGCTGGAGCGGGTCCATCTTTGCGATCGGGCGAGCCATCTCCCGTCGCAGCTCTCGGGCGGCCAGCAGCAGCGCGTCGCGATTGCCCGGTCTCTCGTGAACAAGCCCCGCGTCATGCTGGCCGACGAGCCGACCGGCAACCTCGACACCCACACGAGCGGCGAGATCATGAAGATCCTCCGCGAGCTGCACGAGGTCCAGAGACTCACCATCGTTCTGGTCACCCATGATCCCGGAATCGCCTCGTTCACCGAGCGCGTCATCGTTCTCCGCGACGGGCAGATCGTGGCCGACCAACCGACGCCGCGCTACGGGGGGCCCGAGGTGCCCGACGTCCGCGCACTTGAGGCGGTGGGGGCCTGAACCATGCTGGCGCTGTGGGTGGAATGCTTCAAGATGGGTCTTCGCGAGCTGTGGCGGCATCGGCTGCGCAGCTTTCTGACGATGCTCGGCATGATCATGGGCGTGTCGGTCGTCATCATCTGCGTCAGCGTCGTGCAGGGCGTCAAGGACTCACTGATCAGCGACATTCGCAAGGCCGGCAAGAACATGATGTTCGTCTTTTCCGACGACACGCGCAAGAGCGGCGCATCCGCTTCGATCGGGGGCAGCAATCTGACCCAATCGGATGCCGAGGCGATCGAGCTTGAATGCGACGCGGTGGCCCTGGCCACGGGCACCCAGGCTGTCACGCTGCAAGTCGTCAGCGACACGGACAACGCCAAGGTCCCCATCACCGGCGCGAATCACAAGTACGCCACGATCCGCAACTGGGGCATCACCGCGGGACGAAACCTCGAACCGTTCGACCTCGTGGCGTCGCGCCGTGTCTGCCTGATCGGGCAGACCGCGCAGCGCGCGTTGTTCGGCGACCGGAACCCGATCAATCGAACCGTGCGCATCGGGCGGCTGTCGCTTAAGGTCGTCGGTGTTCTCGAGCCCAAAGGCGTCAATCCGCTGGGCATGGACGAGGACAACACGATCATCGTCCCCCTGCCGATCGTCCTGCGCGACCTGATGGGCATCCGGGAACCCAGCGCGATCCTCTGCTCGGCCACGAGCGACGGCGACGTCGAGCTGGCCGTTCAGGAAATCACCGACCTGTTGCGGCAACGACATAAGCTCACCGAGACCGACGGGAACGACTTCAAGGTGACCACGCTGAAAGAGAAGGAAGAACAGGCGCGAAAGATGAGCAACCAGATGACCCTGCTGATGTTCTTCCTCGCCCTGGTCAGCCTGCTCGTCGGCGGGGTGGGGATCATGAACATCATGCTCGTCGCGGTGACCGAGCGCACCCGGGAGATCGGCATCCGCATGGCGATCGGCGCCTCGACGAAGATGATCCATCGGCAGTTTCTCGTCGAATCCGCGGTGGTCTCGAGCGCGGGCGGGTCGGTCGGGATCGTGCTGGGGATCTTCGGGGCCGTGTTCATCTCCTACAAGATCGGCGTCGAGCCGCTGATGTCCCCGGTGATCGTCCTCATCGCTTTCTTCTTCAGCGCCGGCGTCGGCGTGCTCTTCGGGCTCCTGCCTGCCCGGCGCGCCGCCGCTCTGAACCCCATCGAAGCGCTCCGCCACGACTGAAGACGGCCGGTCGGCCCGCAGATGCGGCGGCGCGGCTTGTTCGGCGCGCCGGAGACCTTCCAATCAGGGACGGCCCGGCTCATGGACGGGCGTTCACGGGTTACTCAAACTGAGCGGTTTGTACTCAGCATGCACTGCAGCATTGGTGAGCCGCGAGCTTCAGCTCGCGCGGTCATTTGATGCAGAGAAACGCGGACCAGGGCTCCAAAAGCCGCGCGGACTGAAGTCCGCGGCTCTTCTCGCGAAGCATCGCTCGGTTGGAGCTGTCACGCTCGATCGATCCCTCAGGCGTCGGGCAAGAACAAGGTAAGTCTGCGGGCCGCCAAACGGCGAAGCCGGGCGGCGAGGTCGATCGAGCGGTCGAACATGTGATTCTTGCCCGATCTCTTACCGATTGCCCGCCGCCTTGGCGAACGCCCGAAGCCGCGCAGGGTCGATCGCGGCGATCGTCCGGCCGCCACGTTTGAGGCAGGTTCCGACGATCACGGCATCGGCGAGGGACAGGTACTCGCTCAGAGTCTCGGCCGTGACGCCGGAGCCGATCCAGACGGGGCGATCCGGCACGGCGCGGATCACGCGGCGCACGGCGTCGGGTTCCGTCGGCGCGCCGGTGGCCTTTCCGCTGACGATGAGGGCGTCGGCGCCGGCCCGATAGGCCGTTTCCTCGGCCGCGAGGGCGATGTCCGGCTGGCTGATCGGAACGGCATGCTTGACGTGCACGTCGGCCGCGATCTTCACGCGCGGCGCGACTTGCGAACGGCGCGCCGACAGCGCGGCGGCCCGGCCGGTGATAAACCCCTGGTCCGTCGCGCTGACGCCGGAAAGCACATTGACGCGGAGAAAGGCCGCCCCCCCCGCCGCCGCCACGGCCAAGCCGGCCAGGGCATCGTTCCGCAGAACGTTGACGCCGACGGACACCCCGCAGGTGCGCACGACGTGGTCGACGACGATCGCCATCGCCGCGATCGTCTCGCGCGGGACGGCCTCGGCCTCGAACGGCGCATCGCCGAAGTTCTCGACCATCACCGCGTCGAATCCGGCGCGGGCCAGGGCCTTCGCCTCGCCCACGGCCCGATCGATGATCCGAGCCATCGGCAGCGCCGCGGACGCGGCGCCGGGCAGGGCCGGCAGATGCACCATGCCGATCAAGCGGAGTCGCTCGAAACGGCCGCGACGAGACGCCGCCGCGCGGTGTGTTCTAGCTCGTTTCGCCATCCATTCGCTCGCGTGGGAGTCGCGTTCGGGCGACCGAGGGTCTCAAGGGGTGTTCATCTTCGCGCGATACTCCGAACACGGCACGAGTCGGCGCTGCCTGGCCTCGTTCACCGTCATCTTCGTCACGCCCGTCAGGAGTGAAACGTGCCGGCAATCGGGCCGGTGGTATTGTCGGGCAAACCGGCCGGTGACAACGGTTCGCTTGCCATCGGGGCCGTCGGACCTCGCCCAGACCCCGCGGCCCGCGCGCCAGGCCGCCTCCTCCTGTCGGGCGTATTCCCGGGCGCGGCCGAAGCGCACGCCGGGATCGGCCCATGCGTAGCCCTGAAAGATCAGTTCGCCGGCCAGGTCCCGCCCGTCGGGCTCGGGGACCGCGTAGATCAGCAGGCGGCCCCAGTCGTCTCGCGGCCTGGCGAAACAGGGTGAGGCCTCGTAGGACAGTCGGACCGTTCGGCGCAGGGTCTGCTCGCGCAGATACCGGACGGCGTCTCGCGCGTGCCGCTGCCCGGGTTGCGGACACACCACGCCGATGAGTGCGGCCTTCTCTCCGGTGTCAAGGACGAGCGTGCCTCCCGCGAGCACGTCGGAGACCCGGACAAAGTCCGGCGGGATCGACGGCGCCTCTGCGTGCGGCGGAGGGTTCTTCGGCTCCGGAGGCGGTCGGCGCCCGGCCGGCCGCGCGGGTTCATCTCGACCGCCGTGGTCGCCTTCGTTTTTCTTGCCCTTGTCTTTTGACGCCTTGGCTTTTCGATCCAGCGCGGCGCAGCGTTTGCAGAGCCGTCGGCCCGCCGCCTGGGCCTCCTTCGTGGAAGAAAACCGCAGGCGATTCGCCGCGCCGATTCGTTTGGCCGAGCCGCATTCGTCGGGATGCGTGTGATAGACCTTGCTCTTTTTCGCGCCGATGATCCCATCCGCGCGCGCGGTCGTCGTCACAAGAGGGACCCACAACAAGAGCGCAATGATGGGGATGTACACACGTTTCATGTTCGACCTCCCGTCGTCGGTGCCGAGATGAACACGCGCGGACGCCCGCCGCGCGGGTGGCGCCACGACTACGAGTACGTCCCGAAACCTCTGTGGCACGGGCGCCCGCCCCTGTCCGCACCGCCGAGACGGCGGTGCCAC
>JBHHUY010000046.1:0-15218 GCA_046753965.1 Phycisphaerae bacterium | reverse complement strand
GGCGAACGCAAGTGAAAAGTACATCACAACAAGGACAAGGAGTGGAAAAGAGAAAAGGCAGAAGATAAAAACCTGGATAGGAGAATGTATCGGCGATTATAAATTTGTCGATGGGAAACTGCTTGGCGAAACGGTCGACCCGTCGGACGAGCCGATCCAGGAGGCCCCCGACCTCGGTGCCCCGGTCGGCATAGGCCTTCAGGGTTGCGGACAGGTCCTGGGGGACGGGGTCGCCTTCCTTGCCGACGATTTGCATCAGGGAATCGACTGCGTCCTTCGACTGACGGGCCACGTCTCCCAGCATGCGGATGTGTTCCGAATCCGGCCGGGCCGTCTCATCCGCCAGACCCGTGAACCGGCCCATGATCTCCGCGATCGCCCGGCAATCGGTTTTGAGCTTGCCGATCGCGGCCTTGGCCTTGTTGACGGCGTCGGCGTACTTGGGGATGCCGCCTTCGGGAGTGAGCTCGGCGATTTCCTTCGCCGTCTGCTCGAGGTCCTGCCGCTCGCCGCGGAGCTTCATCACAACCTGCGCGAACAGGGGGAAGCTGCCGAGCCAGGTGGATTCCGCGGCCAGGAGATCCTGTCCGGCCTTGAACCTTTGCTCGAGGCCGGCGTCCAGGTCGGCCCGCAGTTGGTCGAAGGCCGCCAGGGCCTTGCGGTGGCCTTCCGCCTGTCCGCCGAAAGTCTTGCTGATGCGGGCGACCAGCCGCTCACGCTGCGCCGCCGTGGCGATGTGTTCGACGTGGACCTTGGAGGAGAACCGCTGCAACTCGTCGCAATAGTCCAGGAGCCGCCGGATGTAAGCCTGTTGCTTCTCGTCCTTCTCGTTCGGCCGGTAGAGGATCGAGAGATGAATGTCCTCGGGACATTCGCGGATGATCCGCTGGGTGCGTTCGCTCAGGCCGAAGTTGCCCAGGCTGGCCAGGTCGCGGCGATAGTTCTTTCGCGTGGCGATCCAGTTGACCGCCACGAGCAGGGCCGCCGCGACCAGAATCACGAGCGTGACGTTGGCGCCGATCGCAAACCGGCGGCCGGAACTCATCGCCGTTCGATGGGACTGCCGGACCTCTACCGCCATCGTCTGGTCTCCAGGGCCTTGACCGCGAGAAAGAGGAAGAACAGGGTGGTGCTGACGAAGAAGACCAGCGCCTTGGTGTCGAAGATGCCTTTACTGAAGTCGCCGAACTGGTGGAGGATGTTGACGTTGCTCAGGACGACCCGCCAGGTCCCGGCCTGCAGGCCCGCGAAGGCATCGACCAGAATCGTGAACAGGGCGAGGATGCCCATGCCGAGGATGGCGGCGAGGAGCTGATAACGGGTCAGCGCGCTGGCGAACAGGCCGACGGCGATGTAGAGCGCGCCGAGCAGGATCATGCCGAGATACCCGTACGCGATCACCTCGAGATCGGTCGCCCCGAAGGCGACGAGCAAAGCGACGTGAACGCCGGTGGTCAGCAGCAGGGCCAGGTAGAAGACCATCACACCGAGGAACTTGCCCGCGATCACCTCGACGTCGGTGACCGGCGCGGTCATGAGCATCTCGATCGTGCCGGTGGAAAACTCCTCGGCCAGCAGCCGCATCGTCAGCAGGGGGATGGCGAAGACGAGCAGCCAGGCCATGCTGTTCAGCATGAACCGCATCGAGGCTTCGCCGCCCTCGACGAGGGTGTTGGACATGAACAAATAGCCCGATGCGACGAGAAAGACCGCCGCGACGATGTAGGCCACGGGAGACAGGAAATAGGCCGCCAGTTCGCGTCGCGTCAGGGCGGCGACGTTGCTGATCATGCTTGCGCCTCCAGCCGGCCGCCGGGGCGCCGGGCCGCCTGCTCGGCCGTGATGCGAACGAAGAACTCCTCGAGCGTGCCCTGTTCCAGGCGAAGCTCACGCAGCGACCAGGCATGCTTCGAGGCGAGCCGATAGATCCCCTCGCGCGGGTCGGCCCCTTTGTCGGTCTCGATGGTCAGTCGATGCCAGCCGTTGTCGGTGTGGCAGTCCACCTTCTTGACGCCCTGTTGCCGGGCGATCGTGGTCTGGATGTCGTTCTGGGGTCCGGCCATCTCGACGATCAGGCGCGAGCCGGCCCGGATGCGGTTCTTGAGTTCCTCGGGCGAGCCGGATGCGACGATCCGCCCCTGGGCGATGATGATCGTTCGTTCGCAGGTCGCTTCGACTTCGGGGAGGATGTGGCTGGACAGCAGAACCGTGTGCCGCTTGGCGAGCTCTTTGATCAGGTTGCGGGTCTCGCGGATCTGGGTCGGGTCCAGTCCGACCGTCGGCTCGTCGAGGATCAGGACCTTCGGATCGTGCAGCAGGGCGTCGGCCAGCCCCACGCGCTGCCGCATGCCCTTGCTGAGCTGATGGATCGGCCGATCGACGAAGTCCCCCAGCCAGCAGAGCTCGGTCACCCGCTCGATGGCGCTCCGGCGGGCGGATCGGTCGAGTCCGCGAATCCGGCCGCGGAAGTTCAGGTATTCACGGACGCGCATCTGGCCATCGAGAGGCGTGTTCTCGGGCAGGTAACCGATGGCGCGCCGGACCGCCATCGATTCCGAGAAGACGTCGTGGCCGGCGACGCTCGCCGAGCCCGACGTGGCGGGCATGTAGCAGGTCAGGATGCGCAGGGTCGTGGTCTTGCCCGCGCCGTTCGGCCCGAGGAACCCGACGATTTCGCCTTCCTCGATGTGGAAGGAGATGGCATCGACCGCCTTGCGGCTTCCGTAGGCCTTGGTCAGGTTTTCCGCACGTATCATGTGCAATCCCAGTCTCAGCGGTGCTACCAGGTTCGTCTCCGGCGAGAAGCGGGTCGCGCTCGACTGGCAGGGCCCCGCTGCTGCTGAATCCCGTCCGAAGCCGTCGGAGACGCCAAGCGCATCTCCCGACCCCGTGAAATGTCGGGCGGGACTCCCGCGACGCCGGTCGCATCAGCGACCCCCCATCCCATCGCCGGAGCGGAACAGGGGCGGTTATCTACAAGATTGCGCGGGGTGTGTCAACCCCGAGCCCCCGCCGTCGGGCCTGTTCTCAAGGCCCGCTCGTTTCTTGTGACGATGCGGATTCGCCGATCCTGTCATCGTTTCGCGCGGTGCCGGAGCGATCGCTGGGCCGGACGCAGGTTTTGTAAAGATTCTGTAACAGCCCTTTCATGTGGACTTGCCGCCGGCCGCTTCGACCGGGTACGGTGCGTCCGCCGACGCGGAGGAAGGGCTGGCCGGTCCGGGGTTTCATGCGGCGATTCAGTGCAGTCTGGGTGAGCGTGTTCCTCTGGTCTCCCGCGCCGGCGCAGGCGGAGCCCGCGAGCCCGAAGCGCCCGGACCAGACCGTCGACACCCATGCCGAAACCCACACGAGCGAAGCGGCGGCGCGCAAGCCGCTCGGCCTGTTCGATCCTGCGGCGGGGAAGATGACAGGCGACTGGGGTGGGTTGCGGTCGTGGCTGGTGGATCACGGCCTGACGATCAGTCTCGCCTATCAGCAGCAGGGCTTCCTGAACCTGAACGGCGGCGCCGACACCGAGCAGGGCTATCGCCAGGCCGGGAGCTACGACTTCATCCTGAAAGCCGACACGCAGAAGTTGGGGCTTTGGCCCGGCGGGTACGGCTACATCAAGACAAAGGGCAACTGGCGCGAGGCGCTCGGCTTCAACGCCGGCAAGATCGGCGGCCTCTCCCGGCCCAACGCGGACGAGGGAGCCGACGACCCCGTCTTCGTCAGCAAGTGGTGGGTCGGCCAGCGATGGCTGGACGGCCTGTTCGATCTGCGCGTCGGCCGGCTGGAGAGCAAGAAGGACCTGTTCGACCTGAATGCTTACGCGAAGAACGAGGACTACCTGTTCATCAACAACTGGTTCCGGCGCAACCCGACGGTGCCGCACACGACGGCCGGCGGCGCGCGGCTGAAGATCCGGCCCGCCGACTGGCTTTACTTTCAGATGGGCGTGTTCGACGGCGACTCGCGCGGATCGAAGCGCGGCGCCCTGCGCACCACCTTCCATGATTCGGCCACCTTCATCGGCATGTGGGAGCTGGGTTTCACGCCGAAGTTCGCGACCGCGCGCGGCCCGATGCCGGGGCACTACCGCGTCGGCTTCTGGTACGACGGACGGGCGAGAAACACGTTTGTCTTCGATCCCGACGGCCGGTTCGCGCCGCGATTCAAGGGCGACACGGTGGGTTTCTATCTCTCGCTCGATCAGATGGTGTACAAGGAGCAGGCCGGCGGGACGGACACGCAGGGGCTCGGGCTGTTCTTCCGCTACGGTCACGCGAAGGAAGAGGTCAGCGCGCTGGAGGACTTCTGGTCGATCGGCGGCCAGTATCAGGGTCTGATCCCCAAGCGCGACCGCGACGTTCTGGCCTTCGGCGTTGCGCAGGGGATCCGTTCCGGCCGGTTCCGGCAGCTCATCAACTCCCGGGCGGATCGCGAGACGGTGTACGAGCTTTACTACAAGATCGAAGTCACGCCCTGGCTGGCGATCACGCCGGATCTGCAATACGTGAATAACCCCGGCGCCCTGGGGGCGCGCAAGGACGCCTTCCTCGCGGGCATTCGACTGCGGTTCATCTTCTGATTCCAAAGCACGATCTTGCGGATCACAGCGGCACGACGGCTTCGGACTCACTGAAGGTCACGGCGTGCGCTCTCTTCGGCGGCTTCGCCTCCTGCCCGAGTTTTCGGTAGACCGGCAGGACAAAGCTTGCGTGATAATCGATCCCTTCCGTCTTCGAGTTGACCTCGAGTTCCCAGTAGCGCGGGGGGCGCTCGCGGAGACACGTCTCGTAATCACCGTCCGGCAATTCGAACGAGATGCGGATCGGCGGATCGCCTGCACGGTGCGCGGCGGGACCCTCGATCGTCTTCGTCTCGGAGTACTGTTCGTAACAGACGACCGAGGTCGATCGGTTCCTGCCCGTGCCCCGTGTGACAATGCGTTCCTGGATGCAGCGGAGGGTCAGGGTTATCCGGTCATAGCGTCCGATGCCGCGGCGGTTTTCCAGCTCCACATCGACCGACTCGCCCAGGAAGAAGGGGAACCTGCAGAATCGCAGCTTACTGCGGCCATACTTGAGCCGGCGCCCCAGTCGATGCAGCAGCGTGCCGAGCCCCAGCAGCAGAACGGCGTCAAACAGACCGACGATGATCTGAAGCACGACGACGGTGTCCTCGGAGAGGAACGCCCACCAGTTGAAGATGGAGAGAAAGAAGGCGAGGAAGCCGAGCCCGAGGAACCCGCGAATGAGATTCCGGCGGGAGTCGTCCCTGACGCCGTGGGGGTCCCAGTCGTGGTCGCCGTACCAAGGTTCGTCGGCGTGCAGCGCGAGCTGCGCCTTGAGGCGTGCCGTGCGCAGCAGGCCGCGGAGTCCGTGGAGCTCGCAGAAGGTTCCCACGAGTGCGAACACACCTCCGACCATCCCGAGCACCCATCGCGGCGCGTGGATGTCGCCCGCCGGCACGTGAATGACATCGGCGGCGACGAGGATGATGCCGATGCCCGCGAGCGTGAATGGCAGCGCAAGCAGGATGGAGGCCACCCCCTGAAGCGGCGAAATGCATCGGGACATCCGGCCCCTGAGTGCCCGCGACCCCGTCGGATCGAGTTGCGGCAGATCAAACATCGCAAACCTCCGCGGTGGATATCGACCGGACCGAAGCGAGACTTCAGACGGCGGTGGCGCCGGAACGGTTATGCTGACCCCGGCAACGCCGGAATCGCGCCGTTCTCGGAATCGACCTGCGCCGGGAGGCCGCGCGGGCTGAAGCCCGCGACTCGGCCGTTCGCCGCGAGTGAGGTCGGTTCGTTCGACCGGCGGGCGCGCGTCAGGTGCGCTTGAACTGCCTCTCCAGGTCGCGCGTCGTCAGTTGAAGCGTGGTCGGTCGGCCGTGCGGGCAATTGCTGGACCGGTCGGTGAGGTGGCGCTGTTCGAGCAGGGCATGGATTTCTTCGTTCGTGAGCGGATCGCCGGCCTTGACGGCCGCCTTGCAGGCCATCATGTCGAGCGCCGCGTGAAGGAGCGTCTCCTCGGTTGCCACGCCTGTGTCGGCCAACCGGTCGAGCAAGCCGCCGACAAACGCCCGAATCTCGACCGCGTGCAGCAGCGACGGGAACGCCTGGACGGCCAGAACGCCCGGGCCGAAGTCGGACAGCTCGATGCCCAGCCGGCCGAGCAGGGCTTTGTGTTCGGTGGCGGCCTCGGCCTGGGCCGGTGAAACCTCGAGGGTCTCGGGAATGAGGAGCCCTTGCGATTCGAGCGGCCCTTGGAGCAACCGCTCTCGGAACCGCTCGTAGAGAATCCGTTCGTGCAGGGCATGCTGGTCGATGATGATCACGCCGTCTGTGGTTTGCGCCACGAGGTACGTGTTGTGAATCTGCATGACGCTCGCGGGCCGCGCGCCTCCGGCGTGCTCCGTCGTCGGCGACTGTTCGGGAGGAGATTCCGCGCCCTCGCCGCCGGCGTGGCCCGTCGTTGACGGAGGCTCGGCGCTCCCGGCGGGTTCCGGCGCCGACGAAGCAGGTGATGGGATGTCCGAGCGATCGGCCCCGTCAACGGTTCCCGGCCGGTTCTCGAACGACGGCGTGTGGAGCGTCCCAGCGATCGAGGGCCGCAGCCGATCGGTGGGGAACGGCGGCGGGCGGAAGGTCAGGCGTTGCTCGGTCGGATCGACGCGTTTGAGATAATCGGCCAGGGCCTGACGCGCCCGCTCCTGTTCGGGCGAGGGGTCGTCGTCGCGACGCCGCGCCTCGCCTGCGGTCGGACTCAGCGCCGGCGTCAGGTCGTGGCCGAGCAGGGTCTCGCGCAGCGCGGCGAGGACCTGGGATTGCACCAGGCCGGCGTCGCGCCAGCGGACCTCGCTCTTGGTCGGATGCACGTTGACGTCGAACTCGTTCGGATCGGCCGTCAGGAAAAGAAAGACGACCGGGTAGCGATCGTGCTCGACGAGCCCTCGAAACGCCTCGCGGACGGCGTAGCCGATGCGCCGGTCGGTGATGTAGCGACCGTTGAGGAACAGGTACTGCCATTTTGTCGAGGCCCGGGACTGGGCCGGCGGGGCGATGAGGGCCTCGATTGCCAGGCCGCGTTCGTCGCGTCGCACATCCAGCAGACAATCGGCGAGTTCGGGGCCGTAGAAGTCGGCGATCCGTGTCCGCCGCCGGTCGGTCGGCGGGAGATTGCGCAGGGTCCGGCCGTTGTGGCTCAGGGTGAAGGCGACGTTCGGATGGGCCAGCGCCAGGCGGGCGAGCTGCTCGGTGGCGTGGCCGCACTCCGTCTGGGGCCGGCGGAGAAACTTGCGGCGGGCCGGGACGTTGTGGAACAGGTTGCGAACTTCGACCGTCGTGCCGGGCGGCGCGGCGCAGGCTTGCGGTTCGAGGCCTGCGGTCTGCGGTTCGGATCGGTCGTCCGTTGCGGCCGGTCGCAGTTCATAGCCCTCGAGCTGATCGGCCGGCCGGCTGACGATCCGCAGGTGACTGACCGAGGCGATGGAGGCGAGGGCCTCGCCGCGGAAGCCCAGGCTGTCGATGTGGAACAGGTCGTCGGTGGTGTAGATCTTGCTGGTAGCGTGGGGCGCGACGGCCAGCGGGAGGTCGTCCCGCGGGATGCCGTGGCCGTTGTCGGTCACACGGATGAGCCGGGCCCCGCCCTCCTCGATCGCGACATCAAGCCGCGTGCCCCCGGCGTCCAGCGCGTTCTCGATGAGTTCCTTGACGACCGACGCGGGCCGCTCGATGACTTCGCCCGCGGCGATTTGATTGATCAGGGCGGGGTCGAGTTTCTTGATCGTCCGCGTACGCAAGGTGAATCGTTTTCTTTCGCCTTCTCGACCGGCGAGCCCGGTGCGCCGGACGCGGCATCACCGTGTTCGGAGCGATGCACGAGTGTCCGGCGAGTATAGAGGTCGGGCCAGTGCCCGGCAATCCGGGCTTCCCGTACAGCCCCCGACGGGGTCCATGACAGTTCAGGCGGCTCTTGTGTAGCGGCCGCCCCCCGTGGCGGCCGTTGCGCGGCGGAGCACATGTGCGTCCCGACGTCCGCCACGGGGGGCGGACGCTACAAAGAAGGATTGCGCCGTCGTCCGCCTAAACTGTCATGGCCCCCCCGACGGGCATCGGGCCGATCCACGTTGCCGGGTTCGTGAAATCTGGTACGATGTGCGGTGCGATCCGCCGACCGGCAAGCCTCGCCGAAGGGTGTGTGTGATGACGGGCGGGCCGTGGGAGTCTGATGGATGGCCACCTTGTCCCGGATTGAACCGACCCGTCTGGAGCGGGACGACGTCGGCGCCGATTTGTGGACGTTGAACTTCGGGCCGCAACACCCCGCGACCCACACGACCCTGCGGCTCGTGCTGGAACTGGACGGCGAGACGGTCATCGCCTGCACCCCGCACATCGGCTATCTGCACAGCGGCTTCGAGAAGCTCGGCGAGCACCTCAACTACAACCAATATGTCGTCGTCACGGACCGGATGAACTACATCAGCCCGATGGCGAACAACATCGCCTGGCACCACGCCTGCGAGAAGCTGTTCGGCATCGAGCTGACACCGCGCTGCAAGGTGCTGCGGACGATCATCGCGGAACTGGCGCGGATTCAGGATCACCTGCTCGGCCTCGGCACGGCCGGGCTCGATCTCGGGGCGTTCACCTCGTTTCTCTATGCCTTCAACGAGCGAGAATACATCAACGATCTGTTCGAGGAGATTTGCGGAGCACGGTTCACGACGAGCTACACGCGGCTGGGCGGTCTGATGTACGACATGCCCGACGAGTGGCCCGACCACGTCAAGGCCTTCATCGCCCGCCTGCCGAAGCCGCTCGCCGACTTTGAATCGCTGCTCACGCGAAACCGCATCTTCGTCGAGCGCACCCGGGGCATCGGCGTCATCAGCCGCGAGGACGCGATCTCCTGGAGTTGGACCGGCCCCCTGGCCCGCAGCGCGGGCGTCCTGCGCGACCTGCGCAAGGACGAGCCCTACTTGTGCTACGCGGACAACTGGGACGGTCGCGGCGCTGGCGCGGTGGATTTCAAGGTGCCGATCGCGACGCACGGCGATGTGTACGACCGCTACCTGGTCCGGCTGGAGGAAGTCCGGCAGTCGATGCACATCATCGCGCAGTTGATCGACAACATCCCCGCCGGGCCGGTCAATGCCTCGCCGGACGACAAGGTCGTCCTGCCCGACAAGCGAGAGGTCTACTACTCGATCGAGGGGCTGATTCATCACTTCGAGCAGATCATGACGAACCGCGGGTTCGAGCCGCCGGTCGGCGAGGCCTACGCGGCCAACGAGACGGCCAACGGCGAACTCGGGTTCTACCTGGTCTCCGACGGCGGAAACCGGCCGTATCGCGCCCGGTGCAGGCCGCCGAGCTTCATCAACTACCAGTGTTTCGAGAAGCTCGTGGTCGGCCACCTCATGAGCGACGTCGTCGCGGTGCTGGGCAGCCTGAACATCATCGCCGCGGAACTCGACCGGTGAACAGTGGGTGCGCAAGAGCAGGGAGGAGTTGCGCGAGGGGATGACGACACTCGAAGCGATGGGGTTGATGGTCGATCCGTTGTCGCGCGAACTGCGCCGACTGCCCGCGATGTTGGGGCTCGCCCACGTCGCGCAGCCCACTCTGCTGAAGAAAGGATCGTGAGCCATGGCCTGGCAGACGATTGATCGACGGACGCCGGCATTCACGGAGAACGCCGGGCCGGTCCTCAGCGAAGCGGTTCGCGCGAAGATCCGCGCGTTCTTCCCGCGCTATGAAACCAAACGCGCGGCCCTGTTGCCCGCCCTGCACATCGTGCAGAACACCCTCGGCCATGTCAGCCACCAGGCCATGGTCGAGGTGGCCGGGCTGCTCGAGATTCCGCCCAGCGCGGTCCTGGACACCCTGAGTTTCTACACGCACTTCTGGGACCACCCCAAAGGCCGAAAGGTGATCGTCGTCTGCCGGAGCCTGTCGTGCCAGTTGATGGGCGGCGACGCGGTGCTCCAGGCCGTCAAGGATGAACTCGGCATCGACGAACACGGCACGACCGAGGACGGCGCCTGCAGCCTGCTGACCGAGGAGTGCCTGGCCGCGTGCGATCACGGCCCCTGCCTGCTGATCAATGAGAAGATGCACAAGTGTGTCCAGCCGTCGGACGTGAGCAGGATTCTGAAAGATCCGAAGAACGACGTGCTCGACAGCCCGCGTTCGGACCTGTTCGATCCGCCGGTCGAACCGGCCAAGCCGCCGGCCCGTTCGGCGGACGTCTCCGAGGCGTCGACGTCGGACGTGCAGCAGCTGAGAGAATCCTGAGATCACGCCGGGGGATCGCAATCGCTTGAGTCGGCCTTGATTCGCCGCCGGATCCGCGCTTGCCGGTCGGGTTTCGGCCTGTCAGGATTTCATCGTGGCGTTGAGCGCTCGCGAAACCGACTATCGCCGGATAACCCTTCTCATGCTCTTCATCCTCACCGCGTACCTGGCTGCGGCCGGTGTGACGTTTCGCGTCCTCTTGGGATCGATTGGCGGAGAAACCGAGGTCCTGCCGGCCCAGGCGACGGATATCTACTACGCCATGTGGTTTCACGGCATCGCGGCGATCGTCGGCGGACTGGTCGGATTGAAGGTGCGGCGGTTGTCCCGTTGCGGGTTGCGCTGGCCGAGAATCGTCCTGCTCGCGTCCCTCCTGACGTTGGTTGTGTCCCTCGATCGGGTCGTGGGCATCGTGTTTCCTCCGCCGTCCAAACATGAGCCGATCGTCGCGCCCCATCCCGCCAGAGGATGGTATCACCGTCCGGGTGTGGCCGGGACGGGCTCGGGTGTGATTGTCCATATCAACAGGTTCGGGATGCGCGGCCCGGATCTCCCAAGCAAAAAGGCGGATGACGAGTTTCGGATTCTGTTCCTTGGAGACTCGGTCACCTTCGGGCCTCTGCTGGAATGGAAGGACACCTTCGTTTCACGCACCGAGGACAAGCTCCATCGGCTTGATCCAACACTGAAACTGGTTGCGATCAATGCGGGCGTCGTCGGCTATAACACATGGCAGGAGCTGGACCTCTTGAAAGACGAGGGGATGCGAGTCGAACCCGACCTGGTCGTCCTGACCTATTGCATCAACGACATGACGGAATTGATTCACCTGGATCAAGGCGAAGTGGTGGGCAATCCGATTCGGTTCACCTACCCGAACGTTCCGCATTGGAGCGGCCTGGTCCGAGCGATGAGGAGCATCGCACAGCGCCGTCATGCGCGGGCGGTGGGCGAGGGCGTGCTCTGGGTGAACCACGATCCGTTCGACGGGACGGATCCTCGATTGCGCACCGAGGCCGATTTTTTTCGGATACCTCCGCTCGAAAGCGTCAACAAGGCCTGGAACCTGTCGTTCCGGTACCTCGATGATGTCGACAGATTCTGCAAGCAAAGAGGCCTTCCCTTCGTACTGATGAACGGTCCCTTGCTGCACCAGATCGGCTCCGACGAGACCTTCGATCGCCCCGGGAAGAGGTTGAAACAGTGGGCCGAACAGCATTCTGTTATCATGGTCGATCTCGCCCGTGCCTTTGAAGAAGAGATCCGTCGGTCAAGGTGCAGCAGCAGCGATTTGCTGTTTGACTCGATTCATCCCAGCGCGAGAGGCTCGGCGTTGATTGCGGACGAAGTGGTCCGAGCGCTCTTGAAGTATAAGCTGTTGCCGGTGAAATCCGACGGCGCGGATTGAACTTCGCCGTCGGCATTTGAAACAGTCCGCCGAAGAGCGTGAAAGCTTAAGCCTTGTGAGGTGCGACGGGCATGACGGTCGAGTCTGTGGAATTCGCCCGACGATGCCGCGCGAGTCGGATTCAAGTTCGTTCGGTTCGGTCGTCCAATGCATGAGCACACACCAGAACGAGGGAGCGGTTGCCCAAAACAAGGGCCGGACGAGCCCCCCCTTCGGGTCCTCGGCTGCTTCACGTTGATGCTCGTCGGGGTGCACCTGGCAACGAGTCACGCCGTTCGCCTTCACGACTGGAACATTCCGCCGACCAACCCGGCCCTGATCGAGGCCGCCGGCTGGCGACAGGGCCGACTGGCCTTGGATGTCGGGCCGGAAGGCCGAACCGCCGCCCATCAGCGGCCGTGGGACACGGCCGTCTATCACGGTCGCGTCTACAACGTCTATCCGCCCCTGTTCACGGGCCTCAGCCTGGCGGCGTTGATCCTTGGCGGGTGGCAGGGCGTGCCGCCGGGGGTGTTCTACACGCCTTGGCTCGTCGCCGCCGTCGCCCTGCCGCTGCCGCTCGTCGGATTCTGGGCGTTTCAACAGGTCGTCCGCCGGGCCGCTTGGTCGGCGGTGCTCACCGCCTACCTCCTGCTGGGCACGCCGCTGCTGCCGGTGCTCGTCGGGTGCCGCGTCGGATCGATCAACGCCATCCACCATGCGCTGGCGACGACCGGACTCCTGCTCATCGCCGGCGATCTCCTGGGGCGCCGCCGCATCTGGCCCGCCGTGATCGGCCTGTTGATCGCGGCCTGGAGCCGCCAACCCACCCTGCTCTACGGGCTGGCGATCCTGTGGGTCGCGTGGCGTGCCGGGCGCCGCCGCACGATCGTCGCCGCGGCCGGCCTCGCCGTCGCGGGCGGCGCCTTGATGACCTTGAACTGGCTCCGGTTCGACAGTCCCTTCGATCCCGGCTATCGCTACATCTACGCCCAGGGGCGCAAAACCCAGTGGTACGGGGCGCGGGCCCTCGCGCACGGCGTGCTCTCACCCCATTTCGTGCCGGAAAACGCCTGGTACATGAACCTCGCCCCGCCCAGGTTCCGACTGTCGCCCGCCTTCATTCAGCAGGACAATGACAATCAGGGCGTGAGCATCTGGATGACCTCGCCGCTGCTCCTGGGGGCCTTCTTCGGCATCCGGCGTTGGTGGCGCCTTCAACCTGCCCGGACCCTGATGCTCGCCTCCCTGCCGGTGATTCTCGTGTTCCTGATGTATCACAACCCCGGAACGCCGCAGATCGGCTACTTCCGTTTCGCCCTGGATTTCCTGCCCGTCTGGCTCGTCGTTCTGGCGCCCTGGGCCGTCGAAGGCCGGCGGCGAACCGCCACCCTCGCCTGCCTGACATGGAGCGCGTGGTACTTCCACCTGCTGGTTTGAGAAAGGCGGCCGATGATGCGCAATGATCGCAGGCAGAAGGCTCACCGGAGAGCATGAACACGAACGACCCGACACCACCCGCTTCGCCCGACGCGCCGCCGCCACCGGCCGCCCGGCCGTCGACCGATCCTCGCGCCGAAACCGCGCCGCCCCGCGCGGGCGAACCGCTGTGGCGGGTCCTGGGCTGTTTCGTGTTGATGCTCGCCGCGCTCCAACTGATCATCGGCCCGAAGGTCCGCCTTTCGCAGTGGGAGCTGTCGGCCGCGAACAACCTCTCGGTCGCCGAGGGCGTGGCCTGGCTCAACGGCCGACTCGACATCGGCCTCGACGCCGCCGGCGACCCGGCCGACCCCGCCCATCGGCCGCACGACAGCGCCTACTTCAACGGCAAGGTCTATAACGTCTTCCCCCCGATGATGGCGATTCTCACGGTCGCGCTCTCGCCGCTGCACAAGCTGCTCCTGGACGGCCGGGCGGATTTCTGGTTGCAGACCGCCTTCGTGCTCCTCGTCTTCTGGCCGCTGCCGATCATCGGGTTCGTCGTGTTCTATCGCCGCACGGGCAGCGCGGCGTGGGGGGCGGTGCTGACCGTCGCCTGGATGGCCGGGACCGCGCTGCTGCCCAACCTGCACGCGGCCCGCGGCGGCCTGCTCGGCCAACTCGATCACGTCGTCTCCCAGATCGGCCTGCTCATCCTCGCGGCGGACGTCCTGGGCCGGCAGCGAATCTGGCCCGGGCTGATCGGCCTGCTCATTTCGACCTACACCCGGCAGATCACGTTTCTCTACGGTTTCGTGCTGCTGTGGGCGGCGTGGCGGCAGGGGGGGTGGCGCCGGTGCTCGCTCTGCGCCGCGGGGCTCGGCGCGATCGCCGCCCCGCTCCTGACCCTCAACTATCTCAAGTTCGGCGACCCGCTGGACTTCGGCTACAAACGCATCTACGTCGGCCGCGACACCGAGTACATGGGCGCGCGGTGCCTGACCTACGGCACCTTCTCGACGCGATTCATCCTCGGCCCGCCGGGCGATCCCGGCAATGCCTACTACCTGTTCCTCGCCCCGCCTCGGATCGACGCGGTCACGCCCACGAATATCCAGATCAGCGAGCGGAACCAGAACGGCACGGGCCTGTGGATCACCACGCCGCTGGCCCTCTGGGTGTTTCTCGCGGCCGGCCGGTGGTGGCGGGACCGCAAGGGTCGCGGGCTCATGCTGGGCACTTTGCCCGTCATCGTCGGTCTCTTATGCTATCACAGCCCCGGCTACATGCAGCAGGGGTACAATCGGTTCGCCCTGGATTTCCTCCCCCTCTGGCTGGCGGTCGTGGCGCCATATACCCGGGGCGGATGGCGAACCTGGTTCACCCTGCTCTGCGCGGCGTGGGGGATGCTGTACTTCCAGGCGATCGTCCCGAACACCACGCCGCTTCCCAGGCAAAACGGACAGACACTCGTAATGACGGTGACCCATGGCGAAGTATGAACCGGTCCTCCTGAAGAATCTCGGCGTCGAGGGCAGCCGCACCCTCAAGGTCTATCGCTCGCGGGGCGGCTACGCGACGGCCGAAAAGGTCCTGAAGAACATGGCGCCCGATGTCGTGGTCGAGACCGTCAAGGCCAGCGGCCTGCGCGGCCGCGGCGGCGCGGGGTTCCCGGCGGGCATGAAGTGGTCCTTCCTGCCGCCTGATCGCGAGGTGACCTATCTCTGCGTGAACGCCGACGAATCCGAGCCGGGGACCTTCTGCAATCGCGTCCTGATGGAGCACGATCCGCATCAACTGCTCGAGGGCATCCTGATCGCCGGCCATGCGACGCGGACCACGACGGCCTACATCTACATGCGCGGCGAGTTCCACGAGCAGTTTCACATCCTCCAGACCGCCCTGGCGGAGGCCTGTGAGGCCGGGCTGTTCGGCCGAAACATCTTCGGCACGGACTTCTCGATGGATTGCCACATCCACCGCGGCGCCGGCGCCTATGTCTGCGGCGAGGAGACCGGCCTGATCGAGAGCCTCGAGGGCAAGCGCGGCTGGCCGCGGATCAAGCCGCCGTTCCCCGCCATCGAGGGCCTCTTCCACAAGCCGACCGTCGTCAACAAC
>JBHHUY010000045.1:0-15239 GCA_046753965.1 Phycisphaerae bacterium | reverse complement strand
GCGTAGCCCATGTTGAAGAGCGGCAAGAGCCCGGCCGCGTGCCAGGTGGAGCCGGCGGTCAGCTCGTCGCGCTCCAGGAGCACGCAGCCACATCTCTGCGAAAAAGCATATGAACAGTCCCACAGGATGACCGAAGAGCGTTCGTTGGGGGGCTGGAGCGGCGGCGGCTTGCATCATGGGCGTTGGTCTCCGAGACGGCGAGCGGTTCCTCCGGGGCTGCGCCGGCGCCCGCGACGTCCTCTCTCATGCTTCGCGGAGAAGCACGACCTCGCAGCCGCGAAAGAGGATGCACCGGTCCGACGGATGCCGTGAACCGGGCATCATAACGTCTGCGGCGGCGATGTCATTGACCAGGTCCGATAAGGACCGGGCCGCCGGAGGATTGCGGTGCAGCCCCACCGCCGGTCGTCCGATCATCTGAGTATGAACACGATCCGCGATCCAGATTCCTCACAGCCGCGCCGCCGGTCCTGGCGAAACATCGTCACCCTGGCGGGGCTGATCGTCCTGGGCATCACGCCGTGGGCGCACGCGCAGTTGCCGCCGCCGAATCAGCCGGCCTTTTGTCCGCCGCTGACCTCGATCGCCACGCCGACGCTGTTCGACGTCTTCTTCGGAACGACCCCGATTCGATTCCCGTTCCAATGACACTCGCGAGTGCCTCGGGGGATGACGTGTCGCCGGCCGAATCCGCCGCCGTCGGCGCCGACCAGAGGTATTGCTCGGGGGACGCCATCACCGCGCGCTCCAGGGTCGCCATGACATCGCGGAAACACCGCGCCTCGTCCGCATCCGGCTCGAAGACGTCGTGCAGGGCCAACGTGAAGCGAAACGGCTTCGGCTCCCGGCGGCACGTGACGACGGCGACGGGCACATCGAACCATCGCGCCAACCGCCCGAGCGTGGGATAACCGCGCAGTGTTCGCCCGAGGAAGCGGGTTTCGATGGCGCGGCCGCGCCGGCGTTCGTGTTCGGCGACCATCACGACGGCGCCGCCGTCGGACAGGATTCGAGGCAGGGTCGCCGCCGCGTCGCGCCGATCAATCGGTTGCACATCCGGCTGGGCGTAGAGCGCGCGTTGCCAGGCGGCGAGTGCGGGTTGGGTGAACCGATCGACCACAACGTGAATGGGCTGGAAGAGCCGCCCCAGAGCGCAGGTGCCAGCCGCGATGTTGCCGTGGTAGGCCATCGCTAGGATGCAGCCCCGGCCGGACGCGGCCAAAGCGCCGAGTTCCCCCTCAGGCGAGATATCGACGTATCGTCGCCAGTGACGGCCGCCGAGACGCCGGGGGATGAACAGCGCTTCGGCCCAGAACCTCGCCCAATGTTCGTAGGAGGCTTCGCCGATCGCGGCGATGTCAGAAGCGGGCGCGTCGGGCATGGCGGCGCGAAGCCGAGCCTCGGCTCGCCGGCGGCCGAGCCCGTTCATCTCAAAGACGCCGCGGGCCAATCGCCGGGCGACCGCCTCAGTGAAACGGATGCCCAGCCCACGGAGCACGGGCGCGACAACCCGCCGCAAGTAGGCATATCGAACCACTTCCAGGCCGGGCCCGCCGATGGGCGAACGGCGCCGGAAGCCATCTCCTGCCTCTGGAAGGGGCGGATGCTCCGATCGGGATGCTGCCATCGCGTGAATCCCCGACAGGCGCTTCGAAAGCATGATCTTGAAAGTATCGACCGATTCGCGAATCCGCCGTGACCGTCCTCGCGCGGTGTACCTCGCGAAACGCGGTCCAGCGCCGCGCCCCACCGGCTGATCGCCAGCAATCGATGGCCGACGACCTGGAACCTATCCCAAGACTGCAGCACCGGCGTCTCGCCGGTGGAGCCACAGGCGGGGCGCCTCTGCCACAATTCGGCTGCGGCCGAAGGCCGCGCAGTGCCGCAAGAGATCTTGGGACAGGCTCCTACCCGCTCACGCCACCATCGCCGTATCGCGGACGTTGTCGGCCGCCGGCCGGCCGGCCAGCACGTTCTCGTAAAGCCGGCTGTAATTGTCCGCGAAGGCTCGCGCGCCGAAGACCTCGTACGCCTGACCCCGCGCCGTCTCCGTCAGTCTTCGACGCAGCGGTTCGTCCTCGATGGCGGTCAGCAGCCGGGACGCCAGCGCGCGGGGCTCGGCGTTCTTGCAGAGCAGGCCGTTGCTTCGATCGGCGATGATCTCAGCGATCGATCGCACGGCACAGCCCACAACCACAAGTCCGCCCGCCATGGCCGCGGCCAGCGGCTCGGTGCACACTTCGTTCACCGCCGGCATCAGGAACAGATCCGCGCACGCGACAAGCGCCGGCCAGCCATGCCCTGAGGCCGGAACCGTCAAGAGGGACGGCATTCTGATCCGGCGGACAAAGCGGATCAGACGCCGGCGCTCCGGCGAATCATACGGCAGGAGGACCGTGAGCCCCGGATAGATCTGCTTGACAATGGCCGCAGCCCACAGGCCGTAGAACTGGCCGCCGCCGCGGGACGGCGGACCGCTCATCAGGATCACGGGCGTCGCATCACCCACGACCGCGCGGCGTGTGTCGGCGCGCTTTTCCCGGTTGATCGCGCTCCAGTCGGTCGGCCCCCGAATAACCACCACGTTCGCCGGGGCCACGCCCGCCGCCATCAGTCGCCGGCGAATGAGTTGGCTGCCGGCGACGACGGTCGCCTCACACGGCAAGGAGCGAACCCACCCCGCCGCCTCGCCGGTTGTATCCGGATCGAGCAGTGTGATGACCAGCGGCATTCCAGGGAGCCGTGCGCTGCAGCATGCAGCACTCTCGACACCCCAGGCGTGGAGAATCCGGGCGTCTGATCGCCCGACCACGCGCCGAAGTTCCGGCACGTCATTCAGGAAGCGCGGCAGGCGCCGATAGGCATGGATGACCTCCTCGCTCAGATGAGCCGAGGCGCGGGCCGCCGTGTGCGGATCAATGGCGCAGATCGCGTCCTTTCGCCCGCCTGCGGCCAGGCGCTCCCGAAGGGCCTTCAACACCTGCAACTGCGTCTCGTCGCAGGCCGAATCGATTACATGAAGCACGGGGATCATCGATCGGCGAATTCCCGATGTTCAAAGAAGAGGCCGGCGATCTCCTGGCCGAGCCGGATGCCGAGCTCCGCGCCGATGTCGGCGGCCGTTTTCTCCCCGTCCATCGCTCTGGGATTCGTGCTGGCGGAGCAGAGGCGACCCGATTGCTCGGAAGGCCAGAGTCGGACATCCGACTGTCGCGCCGTGGAGATGACCTTGACGCGCGCAGCGAACTCGCCTTTGAAGAGCGGAGCACCGGGTTCGGCCGCGACCGTGAAGCGCTTGATTCGAACGTAGAGCACCTGGTCGGCGCCGAGTTTCTCACCGACTTCGCGAATGGTCATCCGGTCGTACTTCCGCTCGGACTTCTGCCGCAGACGCTGCAGCTCCCGCGCGGGAATGACCCGATTGTTGACATCGAACTTGATGAAGTTCTCGGCAATGGTCGCGTGGAGTTCGCGCAGGGCCCTGGGCTGGGTGACCAGACCCTCGCGGTCGTCGATCAGGATCAGCAGCGGTTGTTTGGTCAGGGTGAATTCCGCGTCGATGGTCTCGCCGCCCTGGATGTTGGCCCAGAGGATGGCCATCTCCTGGCAGCCGCCGCAAACGGAGATGATTCCCAGGCAGAGTGCCGCCGCGCTAGTCCGCCGGTCGATCCTGCAGTTTGATTTCATGCGCATAAAACTTTCTTGCCGTCGCTTCGGCGAAATAATCGACCGCCTGATGCAGGAGATCGGTCTCGGTAATGCCCTGCTTGCCGTGGAGCGAGCCGGGTGGATAGATGATCCGCGTTTCGTCGGAATAGACCGCCTCGGCCCCCCCTGAATCGCAATCGTACAGGTTCAAGGTGGCCCGAATACGGGCCTTCCGCAGTTGAGGCGTGTCGCTCGCTCGCATCGTGAAATCCAGCAGGTCCAGCCGGAGGACCAGATCGCACTTCAGTTTGTCCGCGATCTGGCAGGGTGTCAGGCGTTCCCAGTCATCCTGGGGATCGGCCTGCAACGCGCGGACCTTCCGCGCAGAGACGAATCGCGCCTTTTCCAGGTGTTTCCGGAGAAAGTGGGTCACGGCGCGACTGACCTGGAATCGAGCGCTCGAAAACTCGTCCATCGTCGATTGGTCCGCCCAGACGACGACGGCGAGCTTGCGGTCTCCAATCTTGTTGTACTCGGCCGGGACTGTCTTGCTGGTATCCGGATCGGTGAGAAAGAAAGGCAGGGCGCAACCCGCCATCCCGGCAATCGCGCCGAGCATGCAAGGGCGAGCTAGCCGGGCGATCCTCTGAACGATGCATTGAATCGGCATGACGCTCTCAGCCTGACCTTTCTACCGTATCGGCAAGGAGTCGATCGCAAGTCCGTAGGCAAGCTTGAAGCCCCAGCCCCCGAGGATCAGCAGTCCCAGGCCGATCATCAGTCGCACACTGATCCGATCCCAGTTGATCCAGACCGTCCATCCTGTCACGGCGACGGTCAGGCCGTAGAGGAAGCACGCGATCGTCCCGAGACAGAACGCAAGCCCCGCGGGCTGGGCGATAAACGCGGCGATCAGCCGCCCTCGAACCGTGTTCGAGAACGCGGTCGTCATGCCGCACGTCGGACACGGCAGGCCCGTCGTGACCACAAAGCCGCACGGCGGCAGGTGCTTCGACAGCCCGCGGTGTGTACCGAGCCCGGCAGGGTTCGGCTTCAAGTAGACCGCGATGCCCAGCACGACCGCGCAGCCCAGCGCTACGGCCGCCCAGACCATCCGCGCGGTGGTGCCCACGCGGCATCGCGGCAGCCGGCATCGTTTCAGAGTCGTCGCATGCTCTGGGCTGCGCGCGAGCGTAGAATCCATCCACCGATCCTCATCGAGACGCGGGTCCACCCCCGCAAGACATTCTTTCACAAGATGGAGAAATCTCAAGGCGGGGAAGACGCCAAGCCCTGTTTTTCGAGCAAACGCCTTCCAAAACGCGACCGCGGATTCTCCCAGCGGATGAAACCGACCCCCGGGGCACGTCGAGAACCTCCAGCGCCCCGAAACGCTTCGCGGCCCGATCCGCTAGAATGAAAGGACATTCCGAGTCCGCCGCGCCCTCGAAACGGTTGTGTGCGTCCGATACCCTCCCCGAGACCGCGTTTGTGAGTTCGACAGTCTCGACGATCCTGTGTTCTGCGTTCTGGTCCTGGGTCATCGTCCCCGCGCAGCCAGCCGTCCAGGCTTCACCTGCCCGAAATCGCGCGGGCGCTCGATCGGCGGCCACGGCGTCTCCCGAGGTTCCCCAGGTCGACGAACCATTGGACAACCGCCGCAAAGGCAAACGAGAGGCGGCTCTTGGGCGGTTCGGCGGCACGCGCCGAACCGAGCGCGCCGTCGCCGACGGGCTCGCGTGGCTGGCCGTGCACCAGCGACCCGACGGCGTTTGGGATCGGCTCCACTTCGACCGCCTCTGCCCCGAAAACGACCGGTGCAGCCAAACGGCGATCACGCATGTCTCCCGAAACGCCGACGTCGGCGTGAGCGCCCTGGCGGCGCGCGCGTTCCTCGGCGCGGGTCATACCCACGAGCGCGGGCCCTATGCCGACAACCTCAGCCGCGTCTTCTCCTACATTCTCGCCCAACAAGACACGACCGGCAGCTTCTCTGCCAGCGGCGGTTTTCAGACTTACAACGACGCAATCGCGACCCTGGCCATCGCCGAGGCGTTCATCCTGACACACGACCCCGTTTTCGAAAACCCCCTGGAACGCGCCGTCGGGCACCTGGCCCGGAGCCAACAGCTCGGCGGCGGGTGGGATTACTCGGACGACGCCACGACGAACCGGAACGATACTTCGATCACGAGCTGGGTGCTCATGGCGCTCAAGTCGGCGCAGGCGGCGGGCATCACCATCCCCCGGAAGACGCGTTTTCGCCTCGTCAAACACTTCGATCGGGCGACCGATCGGGCCGGTCGCGTTTGGTACGCGGACCGCCGCGAAGGCGATTCGACACGCCGGGTCCAGGGCCCCTACCGGCGCCGCTTTGGTCCGGCGATGATCGCCACGGCGCTTTTTGCCCGGTCGGCGTTCGGCTTCCGCCTGGACGACGCGGGCGCGCGCAGACAAGTCGAGTTGCTCCTCGGCGATCTGCCCAGTTTGAGGAAGCTGCGCGGACGAGATCGGACCGGTCTTCACAGCGAGTACTACTGGTACTACGGCACGCTCGCGCTGTTCAACGTCGGCGGCAAGCCCTGGGAGGTGTGGAACCAGGCGCTCCGCGAGACGGTGATGGAGTACCAGGAGCGGCCGGTTTCAAGGAAGGGCAAGCGCGGCCACGCCTACGGTAGTTGGCCCGCGTTCGGACGCGGTTGGGGCAAGTGGGGCCGCACCGGCGGCAGGGTCTACTCGACGGCGATCAACACACTCACGCTCGAGGTGTACTACCGCTATATTCCCGCCTATCTGTCGCCGCGGGGGCTCATCGGCCCCAAGGCGATGCGCCGGCGCATCACCGAGATGGGTCCCGGCACGCATGGAAACCTGTTGGAGCTGGCGCTACGCTTCCATCCGGACACGGCCGAGCCGATCCTGCTCGATTTACTCGAATCGCCCGACGCCAAAGTGGCGCTGCGTGCGGCGATTGCGCTGGCGAAACTGGGTTCGCCGGAGGCGCGGCCGGTGCTTGAGAGCCGCCGGGCCCGCGCGAAGCCGCGGACGCGCCGGCGCATCGGTGCCGCGCTGCGGCGAATCGTCGAGCCGATCGGAGGCTCGGCCTACGGCGCGATCACTGAGATCGATTCACAGGCCGAAATGTTTCTCTTTGAGACCGGCGGCCGCCGGATATACTACCGGCAGCGCGTGGATATCGTGCGCGGCGGTCGCGTCATCGGCGCGGCCCGGGTCAACCGACGCTTCACGCCGCAGCAGATGGCGGCCGCGAGGATCATGAACCGAACGACACCGATCAAGAAAGGCGACACGATCCAGTCACGGGGAACACCCTCATGAATGACGACAGCGCCTCTCCCATCGATCTCGCTCGTGCCATCAGGCAACGGTTTGAAGCCGACGCG
The DNA here is from genome assembly GCA_046753965.1 of Phycisphaerae bacterium. Taxonomy (GTDB): domain Bacteria; phylum Planctomycetota; class Phycisphaerae; order UBA1845; family UTPLA1; genus JBHHUY01. Next base: position 8,187 of record JBHHUY010000045.1, on the reverse strand, counting down.
CTGCTCGGGGCACGCGCGCTACCTGTTCGCATTCCCGATCCAGCCTCGATGCCCGTGGTTCGGCGACAATCGCTCGACGAGGCGGAGGTCGCCGAACGGCAGCGTGCGCTCGACGTCATCGACCGTGACGAAGTCAAACCCTGTACGCGATGCGGTCTGTCAAGCGCTCGGACGAAGACCGTCTTCGGCGTCGGCAGTCCCGCTGCGCGGATCATGTTCATCGGCGAGGCGCCGGGACACGACGAAGACGTGTCGGGCATTCCGTTCGTCGGCCGCGCGGGAGAGCTGTTGACCAAGATGATCGAGGCGGGCATGGGTCTGAAGCGCGAGGATGTGTACATCTGCAACATCCTCAAGTGCCGTCCGCCGAACAACCGAGACCCTGCTTCCGACGAGGTGCTCGCCTGCAAGGATTACCTGTGGCGACAGATCGAGATCATCCGGCCTGAGGTCATCATCGCCCTCGGCGCCCCCGCCGCCAAGACGCTGCTCGACAGGCGCGAGGGCATCGGCCGCCTGCGGGCCCGATGGCACGACTTTTATCCAGGCGGTAGCGGGCTTGCGGGAGATCCCATCCCCGTCATGCCCACCTACCACCCCGCTTACCTCCTCCGCAGCCCCGGCGAAAAGAAGAAGGCCTGGGAGGACCTCAAGATGGTCATGGCCCGCCTGGGTCTGCCGATTCCGAAGCGGGTGTGAACAAGCCCGCACCGGCTGTCAGTCGGCAAAACCGCGATATGTACTCCCGGACTGCCGTTGTGCTCGGGGCCCTTATCGGTCCCGCTTTCTTTGGGCCTTCCCAAGCGAATCGCAATCCGCCGCGCTATTCGGACGATAATCCATCCTGACGCTCTCGGGGTGTAGATTCTGTCGGAAGTACAGCGAAGAAGCGCGCCGTCGGTCGCGCAATGCGATCAACATGAACGGAGCAGCATCCGGAGCATTCGAGGCGGACAGAGATCGCCCGAAGGCCGCCAGCGAGAGTCCAACCATGACAAGTCGCGCTGATCGAGAACACACCGTGCAACTGGCACCTTGGGGAGTGGTGGCCGTCCTGCTGATCGGGTGGACCCTGTTTGCCTATGGGTACCTCTGGCAGGCGTATCTCGACGGTTCGCTGCCGGTCTGGAACCTGCTGGTGCTGGGCATTTCACCCGCCGTGCTGTCCTGGCTTGGCGTACGACTCTGGCGGAAGCGAGCTGATTGGACCGGGCTTCAGACGCTTCTTCGACAACATACGGAAGACGTCGACGCGATTCGGGAATCGCGCATCGGACTCTGGATCGCCCTGGCGGCGGGCCTCGGGCTCTACATCGAGTTGATGATCATTCGCATCCATGGATCCTATTTCCAACTCTTCGGCTATTTCAAGAACGTGAGCCTCCTGTCGTGTTTCCTCGGCCTGGGGGTCGGATACATCCTTGGCGGGCGGCGACCACTCACGACGCCGCTCGTTCTGCCCCTGTTGGCGACCCAGATCATCCTGATGTACTTCCTTCGCTCAAGGGGAATCGCCACCGCGCTTCAAAACCCGGTCTCCGAACAGCTGACCCTCGGGCTCGGCCAGGCCGAAGGTCTGAGCCACATCCTGACGGCCTACGGATTCCTGATACTCACGTTTGCGTTTAACGCGCTCTGCTTCATCCCGATCGGGCAACTGGCCTCGCGCCTCATGATGCGCCGGGACAAGCTGGTCGCCTACGGCTGGAATCTGCTCGGCAGCCTCGCGGGAATCCTGCTGTTCGCGCTGGTCTCCTATGCATGGACGCCGCCCGCGGTCTGGCTCTTCTTTCCGATCGTGGCGTTGATCATCCTGTTTCGACGGGACGCGAAAAGCCTCTGTGTCTCCGCCCTGGCATGCGCAGCCGTGCTGGCCTTTCTCAGCCTTTCCCTGTTGCCCAATCAGACCGATACCTACTCTCCCTACCAGATTCTGTCGCTCAAGGGCAACCGTGATTCAGGGCTCATCCTGGAAGTCAACAACGTCTACTACCAACGCATCCTGAATCTGAGCGATAGGAACATCAAGGACAAGGAACACCTCCAGGGCTGGGCCGACTACTACGCCTTGCCCTATTACTTCAAACCGAAACCGAAGAGCGTCCTGGTTGTCGGCGCCGGCACGGGCAATGATGTCGCCGCGGCGCTTCGGCACAACGCCGGGCACATCGACGCCGTCGAAATCGATCCGGCCATTCTCCACTTCGGGAAGCGATTGCATCCCGAACGCCCGTACCATGCCTCCAACGTCACGCCGCATGTGACGGACGCACGCGCCCACATCCAATACACCGACCGGCGCTACGATCTCATCGTGTACGGGCTCTTGGATTCGCATACGCTGCTGTCGGGGAAGTCCGGGGTGCGGCTGGACAGCTATGTCTATACCGTCGAGGCCTTCCGCGAAGCGCGGGCGCGCTTGAGGAAGGGCGGCGTGATCTGCATGACCTTCGCGATCGTCCGGCCGGCGCTCGGCCGCAAGCTCTATCTGATGCTGCGAGAGGCGTTCGACGGCAAAGAACCCGTCGTCTATGAGACCGGCTACGACGGCGGGTATTGCTTCCTGATCGGCGAGAACCTCGAACCCGGCGCAATCCAGCTGCCGGCCCGATACATGGACGTTACTGCGAAGTGTGCCACGAGTTCCGTCGAGGCCGATGTGGCCACCGACGACTGGCCCTTCTTCTACATGGCGACCCGCACCTATCCCTTTTCCTACGTGGTCATGATTCTGGCGCTTCTCGCGGTCTCCATGGTCTTTGTCCGGCAAACCATACCGGAAGCGCAGCGGCAGTTCTCGGGATCGTGCTTCTTCCTCGGAGCAGGCTTCATGCTCGTCGAGACCAAGGGCATCACGGAACTGGCTTTGGTCTATGGCAGCACATGGATCGTCATCAGTGCCGTCGTCGCCGCAATTCTGGTTATGGCGTTTCTCGCCAACCTGCTCGTGATGAAGTTCGGAACGCCTCGACCGGCACTGACATACGGGCTCTTGATCGCCTCGCTCATCACGGGGCTCTGCCTCTCACGCCAGAGTGTCGCCGCGCTGTCGCCCTGGTCGGGCCGCCTGATCCTGACGGCCCTGCTGACACTTCCGTTGTTCTTCTCCGGCGTCGCGTTCTCCGCTGAATTGAAGAAGTCCGCTTCGGTGGGAATCGCTCTCGCTTCCAACCTGCTCGGCGCCATGCTGGGCGGGTTCCTGGAATACAATTCGATGTATTTCGGATTCCGGTCGCTCTACGGCGTCGCGATGGCGATGTACATACTGGCGTTTGTGTTTGCCATCCGAGCCAAACGAGAAAGAGCGGTGGCGCCGGCCGCGGGGGATTGGTGGTACGCGATCCATTCCGCGACAGGCAGCGCCGAGCCGGACGCGCCGCGTCTCCCGGTAGGCCAATCAGGCCGGAAGACGTGATCGTGGAGGCCGCTGAAGTGCCGGCGTCAGCAGAGTGGCGGTTCTCGCGGCCGGAGATCCGCGTGACTGCAAGATACAGGCTGGCGCCACGCCGGCCGTCCGGACCGGCTCGTGTGAACTGAAACGCTCAACGAATCAGTGTGCCGACGCGATAACTGCGAAATCGCCGCTGCGGGTTCGTGTCTTCCTGGAAGGCGCTGCCCTGATAATCGCGGTAGTAGTCGACGAACACCGTTTCCTCTACGCTTTGCAGCGGGCCGATCGTCGCCGGCCACGGATTGCGGCCGAAGCGTGTCGAATCGAACAAGGCACCCGGCCGGTCGAAGAGCATGGACGGTGCCCCGATGACGACGGGCTCATAACGATGCTGTGTTGCGCAACCGGCGCCGAGAATCGTGCCCGCCAGCATCAGCACTCCGGCTAATCCGTGCTTCAATCGTCGCATACTTCGTTCCCCTCGGCCTGGCGCGAGCCACGTCGGCGATTCGCCTTCCGCGCGCCGCTTTCAGCCCCGGTAGTCGGGGCAATCGCCATACCCTGCGGAGCCACGAAGGCCGCCGGCGATGCCCGGCGTTCTGCCGGCAGACGTCAAATGCTAGGCGCGCCGAGCGCAACTGTTGTGCTTGTGGTGGGATAGAGACAGCGAGATTGCCTGGATGCCCGCTTCGGAAGAGTCCGACTGTGACGACTGGAGAAGGACTGAGACGTGTCCGGATTGGAATGATCCGCACGGCGCGCCGCACAGGTCGAGTCCGATACGGCGGACAACACGTCGCGTATGAGTGAGACTTCAGACGCCGGCCAACAACATCATCAGTGCCTTTTGGGCGTGCAGGCGGTTTTCCGCCTGATCGAAAATGGCCGAGTTCCGGCTTCGGGCCACGCCGTAGGTGATTTCGTCGCCGTAGTGTGCCGGCAGGCAATGCAGAACGACGCATTCCGAATCCGCCAGGGTCAAGGCGTCCTCATTGACCTGGTACGGCTGGAACACCGCGCGCCGGTTTTCGGCGTCGGCCTCCTGCCCCATGCTGGCCCAGACGTCCGTATAAACAACGTCCGCCCCACGAAGTGCGGCTGGAAGATCGTTCGTTACGGCAACCTCGCAGCCGCTCGCTCGCGCCGTGGTCGAACTCGCAGACAGCACTTCTGCCTTGGGCTCATAGCCGGGCGGTGTGACGATCGTCACGTTCATCCCGGCGAGCGCGCCGCCGAACATCAGCGAGTGGGCGACATTGTTGCCGTCGCCGCAATAGACGAAGTTCAATCCCTTCAGCCGCCCCTTGCGTTCAACAATGGTCTGCAGGTCGGCCAGAATCTGGCACGGATGCGCGAAATCCGAAAGGCCGTTGATCACCGGCACGGTCGCGTGCCGGGCGAGGTCTTCAACGATGTCGTGCCCGAAGGTTCTCGCCATGATAAGATCGACGAAGCGAGACAGGACAATCGCAATGTCTTCGGTCGTCTCGCGCTTGCCCAGGCTGATGTCCGTCGGCGCCAGGTAGATGGCGTGGCCGCCCATCTGGGTCATGCCGGCCTCGAATGACACGCGCGTCCGCAGAGACGGTTTCTGAAAGATCATGGCCAGGGTCTTCCGGTCGAGTCGGTTGGCATGGTCGCCGGGTCTGGCCTTCACCGCCGCGGCAAGGTCGAGGATCGACTGAAGTTCTTCGGCCGTCAGGTCCTTCAATGAAACAAGGCTTCGTCCTTTGAGCGAGTGCGTCATGGGTTGTGGCTCCGACGGATTGGTCGCGCTGACGGAGCCGGTGGAGGCCAACGGAGGCCCGCGCCCGCACCGGCATTCAAACCCCATCTTCTCGGGCGGCGGCCGTCAGGCGAGCCGCGGGTGAGCCCGCAGGATGGCTTCCACGCGATCGGCTCCGGCCCCGGCCAGGTCATACGAGACCCGAACCGCTGGCTTGTTGATCTTGACCAGCTTCGCCAGATCGATCGGCGTTCCGATCGCGACGACGTCGCAATCGGCGGCGTTGATCGTCGCTTCCAGGTCGGCGATCTGTTGATCGCCGTAACCCATCGCCGGCAGAATCTCCGTCATGTGCGGGTACTTCTCGTAGGTGGCCTTGATCGAAGCCACGGCGAACGGCCGGGGGTCGATGATGGCCGCGGCACCGTTCTGCCGCGCGGCCACGTGGGCTGCTCCAAATGTCATCTCGCCGTGCGTCAGCGTCGGCCCGTCTTCGACGACGAGCACGCACTTGCCCTTGATCTTGTCCGGTTCACTGCAAAACACGGCCGAATCGGCCCGGATCACCTCGGCCTTCGGATTGAGCGCCCGGGCGTTGTCCTCGATCGTCCGGATGTTCTCCTCGCTTGCCGTGTTCACCTTGTTGATGAGGATGACGTCGGCCATGCGGAAGTTCGTTTCACCCGGATAGTAGGCGGTCTCGTGGCCGGCCCGGTGCGGATCCGCGACGGTGAACATCAGATCAGGCTTGAAGAAGGGCATGTCGTTGTTTCCGCCGTCCCACAACACGACGTCCGCCTCGGCCTGGGCTTCTTTGAGAATCCGGTGATAGTCCACCCCGGCAAACAGCAGATTGCCGTTTTGAATGTGCAGCTCGTATTCCTCGCGCTCCTCGATCGTGCACTCATGCTTGTCCAGGTCCGAGAGATCGGCGAATCGCTGGCAGGTCTGCTTCGCCAGATCACCATACGGCATTGGATGGCGACACACGGCGACCTTCTTGCCCATCGCCTTGAGCACCTCGGCAACCTTGCGGGTCGTCTGGCTCTTGCCGCAACCGGTCCGAACGGCGCAGACCGCGACGACCGGCTTGTCGGCGCGAAGCATGGTCTTCTCGCAACCGATCAGGCCGAAGTTCGCCCCGGCGGCGTTGACGCGCGAAGCCATGTGCATCACGTGAGCATGCGGCACGTCGGAGTAGGCGAAGATGACGAGATCGACCTTGAGTTTGGAGATCAGGTTCTCCAGCGCCTCTTCCGGGTGAATCGGGATGCCTTCCGGATAGTGCGCACCGGCCAGGGCGGCCGGATAGGTTCGGCCTTCAATGTCGGGGATCTGGGTCGCCGTGAATGCGACGACGCGATAGTTCGGATTCTCCCGGTAGCAGCAGTTAAAGTTGTGAAAGTCGCGCCCGGCGGCGCCCATGATCAGTACGTTCATACAGAAAACCTCATCAGCTCAAGTTTCTTCTCATTGGACGATTCTAAGCCGGAAGCCGGCGTGGATTCCGCCTTCGGTCATGGATTCGAGGTTCATCCGAGGTCAATGCCTCGGTCTCAGATCGGTCTTTGGGCCGTCCGACCGCCTTTTTATTCCTCAGGAGAAGCGGCTTGCCCAGGAAGTGCATCTGCACACCGTCGATCACCGTGGTGATGCGCGCTTCCCATGCCTCGTCGAAACGGACACCTGCGATCGACGTGATCAGATCGATCCGATCCGGCGGCAGGCCCAACTGGACAATGGTGTCAGGTTTTCGGAAAGCGTCGGCAGCCAAATCAGGCGATTGAAAACCGAACTTCTTCAATGCCTGCTCCAATTCGGATGCATTCTGTTCCGAAACCTCCACAAACACATCGATATCGCCCGTGTACCGCGGATGCCCGTGAAAGGCCACCGCATATCCGCCGACGATGACGTACTTAACCCTCGCCGAGTCGAGTAACGCGATAAACTCTTTCAAATCCTTTTGAAGATTCATCAGTATCATCCCGACGCCGGGCGATCATTTCCAGCGGGATATCCACCCGCTGCTCCGGGCTCAGGCGGCGATAGTACGCCCTGTCCGCCGCCTCGGCATCGGCGAAGGAGTGGAATACGCGGATCACTTTTCTCATGTCGCCAGTGTAGCAGAATCGCGGAACGCTGTCAGCTCGACCGCGGCCTGCGGGGATCGAAAGACAAGGCGGGGCCGCTACGCCACCGGCTCGGCCGACAGCAGCACCGGCGCGATGCGTTCCATGGCCCAGTCAATGTCCTTCTGCTCGATAATCAAAGGCGGGGCGAAGCGGATGACATCCTCGTGGGCATCCTTACAGAGGATGCCGTGCTCCATGAACTTCTCGCAGAACCAGCGGGCCTTGGGAAACTCCGGCTTGATCTGCACACCGATGAGCAGGCCCCGGCCGCGGACTTCCTGCACCGCCGGGGCGCCGACCGTCTGGAGCTTCGTGCGGAAGTGGGCCCCCAGTTCCTTTGAGCGCTTGGCCAGGTCGTCATCGCGTAGCATGTCAATCGCGACGCGCGAAACCGCGCAGGCCAGCGGATTCCCGCCGAAGGTCGAGCCGTGGTCGCCGGGGCGGAAGACGTCCATCACCTCGCGCGAGGCGACGACTGCCGAGATCGGGAGGATGCCGCCGCCGAGGGCCTTGCCGAGACACATGAGGTCGGGCTTGGCGCCTTCGTGCTGCCAGGCGAACAGATCGCCCGTTCGGCAGAGGCCGGTCTGAATCTCGTCTGCGATGAAAAGGACGTTGTGCTTGTCGCAGATCTCCCGGACGCGTTTCAGATAGCCTTCGGGCGGGACGAGGATGCCGCTCTCGGCTTGGATCGGCTCGACGAGGAAACCGACCGTGTTCTTGTTGATCGCTTTTTCCAGTGCGCCCGAATCGCCGAAGGGAACCAAGGGGAAGCCGGGCGTGAACGGGCCGAACCCCTCGCGATACTGCTCGTCGGTGCTGAAGCTGATGACGGTCACGGTCCGACCGTGGAAGTTGCCCTCGGCGCAGATGATCTCGGCCCGGTCGGCGGCGACGCCCTTCTTCGTGTGGCCCCACTTGCGGGCGGCCTTGAT
>JBHHUY010000044.1:0-15314 GCA_046753965.1 Phycisphaerae bacterium | reverse complement strand
TTACCCCTCGGCCGCGCGGGCCGAAGCCCGCGCGGCTCGGAGAACCTGCGAACCCGCTCCAGTCGACACCGGCCGATTCCTTCAGTCGATCCGGGCGAACGGCCGATGCAACCTCACGGGGACGGCGAAGACGCGTCTCCGGCGGAGCGTCGCCATGCCTGAACCGAACCGAGTGGAACCCTCGAACGTGAGCAGCCGACCGATGGTCTCGGTCATCATCCCGGCCTACAACTCGGCCGGCGTATTGCCGGAAGCGCTCGATTCGGTGCTGGCCCAGAGCCGGCCCGCCGACGAGATCATCGTCGTCGACGACGGCAGCACGGACCACACCCGTGCGGTCTGCCTGGGCTACGGGCAGCGCATTCGCTATCTCCGACAGGGCAACCAGCGCGCCTCCGTCGCGCGCAACACGGGCATCGCCGCGGCACGGGGGAACTGGCTCGCCTTCCTCGACGCGGACGACCGCTGGGCGCCCGAGAAGTTGGAGCGGCAGCTCGATGCGTTGTCGCGAAACCCGGAGGCGGACTTCATCGTCACCGCCGCCCTCGTCTGGTCGCCGCGAGACCGAAACTATGTCCGCTGTGCCTGGGACGGCCCCCTCGACCGCAATGTCATGCGGGCCGAGCTCCTTGTACGCAACATCTTCACCGGCAGTTGCTCCTCGATGTTGGCCAGACGGACAGCCGTCGAGGCGGTCGGCGGGTTCGCGCCCGGCAAGGGCAGCGAAGACCGGAGAATCGCCATCGACCTGCTCGCCGACCACCGCGCGCTCGTGCTCGCCGAGCCGCTGATTCGCCAGCGGCCGGGGCCCGCGCACTGGACTGATCCCGAGCGACAGCGCCGCGAGATGATCCGACTCATCGAAGACTACGATCCGCTTTACGGGGAACTCGATCCTTCCGGCCGGTTGAAACGACGGGCCCGCGCCCGCGTGCACGAACGGACGGGCATGCACTACCTCGAAAACGGTGACGTGCGCGCGGCCGCCCGCGACCTGGCCCGCGCCGTGCTGATCTGGCCCTGGATGCCTAACCCCTGGCGCGTCCTGATCAACGCCTGCTTGGGGCGTCTGAAACGCCCGATGCCCCGCGCGCCGGCCGCAGCAACGTAACATCCGGCTTGCCGTTTGGACGCCGCCGCCAGGAGCGACGCGACGTTCGGCTTGCCGTTTGGCGGATGCACCGTTCCGAGCAGATCCCACGCCATTTCTCGATGGATGACGTTCAGGGTTTTCCAACCAGGGCTCGTTGACTAAGATGCGCCCATGTTCTCCGGCATCATCGACGCGGTCGGCACGGTTCGCCAGGTCCACCCTGTCGCGGGCGGTCAGAGACTCTTCATCCGGGCGGAAGACTACTGGGCCGATGTCGCGGCCGGCGCCAGCATCGCCATCGACGGCGTCTGCCTGACGGTGACCCGCATCGAGGGCAACACCGCGGCATTCGACGTCATCACGGAAACGCTGCGCCGAACAACGATGGGCGGTCTTCGATCGGGCGACCGCGTGAATCTCCAGAAATCGCTCGCCGTCGGCGATCGGATCGACGGCCACTTCGTCCAGGGACACGTCGATGCCGTCGCCACCCTCGCGCGGGTTGACCAATCCGAGCGGGAATCCGTCCGCTGGTTCTCGACGGACCCCGCGGCAATGCAATGTATCGCGCCGAAAGGATCGGTGGCGATCGACGGCATCTCGCTGACGGTCGCCGAGATCCGCGACGACCTGTTCGGCGTGGCGCTCATCCCGACGACGCTCGAACGAACGACCCTCGGCGACAAGCGCGTGGGGAGCCGCGTCAACATCGAGACCGATATCCTCGCGCGAACCGTTGTTCACTTCCTCCGATCCCTGACCGAGGCGCCGAGGGGCGCCGCGGGCCCGATCACGCCGGACCTGCTCACGCGCCGCGGATTCGACGATTCGGACCCGCGACGCGCGGCGGCGGATTGACCCCCGATTCCTCCTCGACCCGGGTGTGGCCGGCCGACTCTGTGTGCTCGATCGCCTCACGGGCCGGACTGCATGATGCCCGCCGGCAACAGTCCGCACAGCCGGACCCGGCGCGCCCCAGGGGCATCGCGGCGCCGAACTGGTTACCCGGTTGCGAGTTAGCGGCCCCAACCCGGGACGGTCGCGTCGGCGGGGTTTGGTCGGCACGATTCTTGCAACCAGCCGGTCCCTTGGAGGGGAGGGAAGCCGCCTTGTCGCCGGGAGTGCGAGCGGCTTCGCTTCACAATCGTCGGAAGGGGGGACCGATGAGCAGCGGGCCGCACGCGATTGCCGGCCACCGGGGCGTGTGGTTGCGAGCCCTCATCTCGGCGCTGTATCCCCGCCCCGGCGCGCCGTTCGACCAGACTCGCCATGTCCAGATCGGCCTCCGCCTGCCGTCCGGCCTGCACATTGTCCAAAGCCCGATTCTGGTCTCGCCGGCGGACTACTTCGAGCTGCGCGCACTGACCATCGCAAAGCAGGAGATCGCGGTCCTCGCCGACGTGCCGCCCGGGTTCGAGCCCGGGCCCCGCACTCTGCGACTGTGGCCGTTCCGCTGGCCTGCGCACGAGCCGAAGTCGCTCATCCCGGAACCGCCGCCGGAGCCGGAACCGGAGGTGGGACGGTATCTCGATCTGCTCTTCTGAACGGTCCGTCGTTCGACGCGAAACCCGGTCGATGTGGGTGCTGGAGGACACGAGACCGCGCGGGCTGAAGCCCGCAGCTCGAAGCCCGCGGCTCGGGAATCGCTCGCTTCCTCGGGCGCGGTTTCACACTTCAAGCAGATCGCCGACGGCGTAACGCGACGCGAGGTGGACCGGCAACGCGCGCCCCACGCAGGCGTGCTGGGCGCTGAGCGCGAGCTCGGGGTGGTTGTTCTCCTCGCTCAGATGGGCGACCGCGAGCCACTTCAAGCCGCGACGGGCGCAATCCCGCGTCAGCCTGGCGGCCTCATCGTTCGAGAGATGCCCGCCCTTGCCGGAAATCCGCTGCTTCAGGTCTTCAGGATAGGAGCCGGACCACAGCATGTCCGGGTCGTAGTTGCTCTCCAGGTAAGCGGCGTTCACTTCGCGCAAGGCGGTCCGCAGGGCGGGGAAGGGGTGGCCGAGATCGGTGAAGACACCGAGCCGACTTCCGTCATGTTCGACGATGAAACAGACCGTATCCACGCCGTCGTGCGGCGTGCGCAACGTGTGAACGCGAACGTCTCCGAAGGTGAGGCTGTCGCCCGCGGAAAAGTGTCGCACGTCTCGAACGGCGCCGAGCCGTTTGTACGTGCGGCGATAGGTCGGCGCGGTGCAGTAGATCGGCAGGCCGAACTTGCGTTGGAAGACGCCTGCACATCGCGTGTGGTCGATGTGCTCGTGTGAGAGGATCAGGGCGTCGCAGTCGCGGATGTCCCGGCCGTGGGCGGCCATCCGCGTCTCCGCCTGGACCCCGCTGATGCCGGCGTCGAACAAAAGGCGAGCGGAGCCGGCCTCGACATAGATGGAGTTGCCGTTGGAGCCGGATTGAAGAGAGAACGTGATCATCAACGCACTGTATAGACCCGCGCGGCCGCGATCGCAAGGCGCGCGTGCCGGGGACCTCGCGCGTTCGCCGGACTATAATGTTGAGCCCGGGCGGTCGATCCGCCGAAGAATCTGAAAGAGACGCGCATGAAGAATGCGCGCAGAAACAAAGCGGAGCCGCGCAAGACCGGCGGCGCTGACCGGCAGGCAACATGCTCAACATCGTGCACGTCACACACGAAGCCGTTCTCAAAATGGGCGGCATCGGCGCGGTCCTGGAAGGTCTCATCACCGCCCACGAGTATGTCCGGTCCGTCCACCGCACGATCCTGCTCTGTCCCCTGTTCACAACGGAAGGAGACGCGGATTCGCGGCTCGGTCCGACGGGGGAAGTGCACTATTCCTCCTTGGACGGGCGGTGCGATCATCCGATGGCCGGGGCCTTTCGCGAAATCCAACAACGCTTCGGAGTCGAAATCGTCTACGGCCACCGGCTCCTGCGCGACGCCCTGAGCGGGCGGGAGCAGCGGCCCGAGGTCGTGCTGATCGACGTCAGCGGTGCCCGGCCGGAAGAAGTCAATCGATTGAAGTTCCGTTTCCACGAGTCCTTCGGCATCGATTCCAAGCGGTTCGAGCAGAGCTGGGATTATGAGATGTACACCCGGCTCGCCGAGCCGGGACTGGCGGTCGTCCGTGCGCTGGGCGCGCGGTCCGGGACGGCCGAGTGTGTCATCGTGGCGCACGAGTTCATGGGCGTTCCCACGGCACTGGCCGCAAAGCTCCGTCCCGATTGGGGTTTCAAGACGGCCTATCACGCCCATGAGGTGTCGACGGCCCGGAAGATCGTCGAGGAACACCCCGGCCACGACACGATGTTCTACAACGTCCTGCCCAAAATGGCCGAACGCGGGTTGTACCTGGGCGACGTCTTCGGCGATCAGAGCGGCTACTACCGGCACACGTTGATCGAAGCCAGCCGTCATCTGGACGTCACGCTGGCGGTGGGCGATTACGTGGTCGAGGAACTCAAGTCGCTCTCTCCCCAGATGGCCCACGACCGCATCCGCCTTGCCTACAACGGCATTCCCGCCTCCGAAGTCGATCCGACCCGGGCCGCGCGCAGCAAACGGCTGTTGCAGGACTATGCGGAATCCCTGCTCGGAGACCGACCCGACCATATCTTCACGCATGTGACCCGCATGACGACGAGCAAGGGCCTCTGGCGCGACATCAACGTGTTGCGCGCCATCGAGCGCGCCTTCCGTCAGTCCTCGGAGACGGCCGTGCTCTTCGTGCTCTCAACCGAACTCGGCGGCCCGCGCCGGCGCGAAGACATCCTGCACATGGAGCGATGGTGGGATTGGCCCGTGGCCCACCGTGAGGGCCCGCCCGATCTCTCCGGCGGCGAAGCGCTCTTCTACCAGGACGTGCAGGGGTTCAATGCCCGATCCCGCGCCTGCAAGGTCGTGTTCATCAACCAATTCGGGTTTGACCGCCTGGCGTGCGGCCTGCGGATGCCGGAGGAGATGCAGTTTCGGGACATCCGGATGGGCAGCGATGTGGAGTTCGGGCAGTCGATCTACGAGCCGTTCGGCATCGCCCAGGTCGAAGCCCTTTCGTTCGGGTCGATCTGCGTGATGAGCAGCGTCTGCGGCTGTGAGTTCTTCACGGCCCGGGTCGCGGGGCCCGAGGGTTCGCCAAATCTGATCGTCGCGGACTACACCGACTACACGGCGAAACCCGACACGATCGACGGCTTGAAGAACATGAAACGCGCCGAGCGGGAGGCCTTTGACCGGATCGTGGCCGAACAAGTCGCCCGGCGGATCATCGAACGCCTCCCGCGGACACGCGAAGAGAAGGCCGCATTCATCCGGCGGGGCTATGAACTCGCGAAGCAGATGAGTTGGGACGTCGTCGCGCGGGACTACTTCCTCCCCGCCATGCGAGCGATCACGGCCTCGCGCGAGCCGGCGGACGTGCTATCCTGACCATGTGAAGCAAGACTGAGCGAGCCGTTCGGCAAAGAAACCGAAGGGAGCCATCGTGGCGCACATCGACTACGCTGACGAAGCGAACAATCCCGACCCGAAGCTGATCGAAATGTACGATCGGCTCCGCGACCCGCGACACGGACAGGTCGACAACATCCTGCGGATTCACGGCCACAATCCGCCGTCGCTCACGGCCCATATGGGGCTCTACAAGACCCTGATGTTCGGCCGATCACCGCTCTCACGCGCCCGGCGGGAGATGATCGCCGTCGCCGTCTCCCGGACCAACGGATGCCACTACTGAGTGACCCACCACGGGGCAGGTCTGCTCCGGATCACAAAGGACGCGCGCCTGGTGGAGAACCTGAAAGCCGGCGAGGCCGACGCCGCCCTCGGCCCGGCGGACCGCGCGATGCTCGCCTACGCGGAAAAGCTGACCCGCGAGCCGGATCGAGTCACCTCGGCCGACGTGGAGGCCTTGCGCGAAGCCGGCTTCACCGATGCCGCCGTCCTCGACATCTGCCAGGTCGCCGCGTATTTCAACTTCGTCAACCGGTTGGCCGACGGACTCGGCGTGGAACTGGAAGACTACTGGGACAAGCCATGACGACTGCAGGCGCTGAGGAGTCGGGCAACAAAAGGTAAACGTGCGATCCGCCAAACGGCAAAGCCGGCCGGCGCGTCCTACCCGGCAATCGACCATGTGATTCTCGCTCGATGCCTAAAGCGCGAGCCGAAACCAGAAAGCCGCTCGCTGCAAGCCGCGAGATGCGAGCTGCAAGATGCGAGTTGCCACCCCCGAGCCGCGAGCTTGGAACAAACGCCGCGTTCGGCTTGCCGTTTGGCGGATGCACCCCACTCAAACCGGCACCACCGTCAACGGCAAAACCCCCGCGACCGGCGCCGACCGCTCCGTCTTGACAAACACATCGTCATACTGGCGCGCCAGGTAGTCCCGGTTCGGCCCGGAGCGAATATGGTCCCACGGCAGGGTCTCCGAGATCGCCCGCTCGCGATGCGCATACCACGCCGGATCGATGCCGCACGCCTCGAACGCCTCCCGCCAAAGATCGGGTTTGAAACATTCGTCCCAACCGTCAAACCGCGCGCCGAGCCGATAGGCGCGCTCGATGACATCCGCCAGCCGCCGGTCCCCCCGGGCCAGCACGGCTTCGAGAATCGACCGCTCGGGATCGTGCGTCCGGATGCGGACCGCCCGGCTTCGACCGCGACGCGACGCATCGTCGAGAATCCGCCGCGCCTCGCGGAAATACGCCTCGCGCGGCTGGGCGGCCCACTGAAACGGCGTGTAGGGTTTCGGTACCAGCCAGCCCACGCTGGCGTTGATCCGCGCAGGCGGCTTGCCCAGGGTCCGCCGCAGGTTCGCCATCTCAAGCGAGACCTCGTGGATGCCGCGGATGTCGTCTTCCGTCTCGCCGGGGAAGCCGACCATGAAATAGCTCTTGATGCGGTTCCACCCCGCCCTGTAGGCCTCGAGCAGCCCGTCCATCAAGTTGCCGTCGGTGACCTTCTTTCGGATGGCCGAACGGAGTCGGTCCCGCGCGGCCTCGACGGCAATGGTCAGGCCGGACTTCCGGACACTGCCGGCCATCCAGGGGATGTTGCGGAGCATCTTGTCGACACGCAGCGAAGGCATCGAGATGTTGACGTGCCGCGCGTCGAAACGCTCGGCGACCGCTTCCGCCAGGTTCCGCAGGTGCGGGTAGTCCGCCGTCGACAGGCTGAGCAGGCCGAGTTCCGATTGGCCCGTCGCCCGATACTGCTGCTCGGCGATTTCGAGTATCTTCTCCACCGACCGCACGCCGACCGGGCGCTTCGTGTAGCCCGCGTGGCAGAAACGGCACCGCTGCGGACACCCCCGCATCACCTCGATCGCCATCCGGTCGTGCACGACCTCCACGTAGGGCACCAGCGGCCGGACGGGAAACGGCGCGTTCTCGAAATCGGGCGTCTGGCATCGCTCGATCTGCGCCGGCAAGCCATCGACCGTCGGCTCGACGCGGGCGATCGTGCCGTCCGGCCCGTAGGTCACGTCGTACAACGAGGGCGCGTAGACCCAGGAAAACGACCGGGCCATGACCGCGATCATGTCGCGGCGGCCGACGCCCTCCGACTTCAACCTGGCATACAAATCGAGAATCGCGGCCATCGACGCCTCGCCGTCGCCGATCACCACGAGATCGAGGAACTCGGCGACAGGTTCCGGATTGTCGGCCTGCGGCCCGCCCGCGATCACCAGCGGGTGTGAGTCGTCTCGTTGGCTCGATCGAAGCGGAATGCCCGCCAGGTCGAGCATGGCGAGCAGGTTGGTGAAGCCCAGTTCGTACTGGAGCGAGACCGCGAAGAAATCGGCGGTCGAGACGGGTTGCCGCGTGTCCCAGGTGAACAACGGCAGGCGGCGACGACGCATGACGGCCTCGGCATCGAGCCACGGCGAGTAGACGCGCTCGGCGCAGACGCCCGGCGTATGGTTGCAGAGCCAGTAGATGATCTGGCAGCCGAGGTGCGACATGCCGATCGTGTAGGCATCGGGAAAGGCCACCGCCACACGAACGTCGGCCCGCTCCCAATCGCCGTCGCGCGGGAGCTGATTCACCTCGCGGCCGATGTATTGCCCCGGCTGACGAACGTAGGGCAGCAGTTCGTTGCTGATCCGCTTCGCGAGTGTGTCGGCCACCGGCGCCTCCCGCCCGCTGCGCGGGCTCCGATCGATGTCTTGAAAAGCGACCCGCCGCGGCCAGCGGGTCTCCGCCCCGATAACGAGTCATTCTAACATGCTCAAACCGACCGATTCCCGCAAGAAAGAGCCGCGGACTTCAGTCCGCGCGGATTCTGGGACGCTTGCTCGCTGGAACCACGACATCGCCGATTCGGTGGACTCCGGCCCATTCCTGGACACCTGGGACGGACCTAGAATGCGGGTGAAGACGGATTTCCGGCGAGCCCCCGTGAAATCGACCGAGGCCCGCAAGAGTGCGTCCATCCGGTCCGGGAACCAGCCGCCTCGCAAGCCGAAAGACCGGTTTCGTCGTTCGATTCGAAGACGGGGGGCTCCGGAACGGCTCGCGGCCGTCCGTGGCGCGGACCGCCGCACTTGACCCTCGCCTGACCGGCCGGATACGATCACTGTTGAGGGGGCTCCCAGAGTGACACGCCCAGGAGACGCCGGTCCGCCCGCGACCGGCGTCGGAGGATTCCCAGCCATGACTCGTCGTTTCCCGATTCGTCAATCTTCCGTCGCGCTCTTCGCGGCCTGCAGCCTGATGGTAGCCGCCACGGGCCTCGACTGCCCGCCCGGCACCGGCGAGGGCGATCTGAACCCCGGCATCCAGCCCGGGAACCGGCCCCCGCGGATCGTGATTACGGGCGTCGCGACGCCGAGCGGCGACAACTTCGCCGAACAGGGCGACCTCGTCACGATCTCCTTCACCGGCGAAGACGCAGAGGAGACGGCCACCGCGCGCATCTTTGCTGCCACCGTGGCCGACCCGGGGCCGGCCGACGAACTTCCAATCCAGAGCGACATCGCAATCGGGCCGGGCTCGCGTTCGAGCGCGGCGGTCTGGGACACAACCACCATTCCACCGGATTCCTACTCGCTGTTCGCCGAAATCGACGACCACACGTTTGACCCGTTCACCGGAGCCGGGAATCCGCCGGTCCGAACGGCCTTCACGGCTCCGCTCCTGGTCGCGCCCAAAGGCACGGGGCCGCAAAACGGTCCTCCCTCGATTCAGGTGCTGTTGCCTGCGGCGCCCGCGGGGGTCACCAACGGCGACATTCTCACCGTGCGATACCTGGTGAAGGATCCCAACAGCGATGTCGATGACCTGACGATCAACATCTTCATGGACACCGACCGCTCGGCCGCGAATGACGCCGCCGAGCCCCCGCTTCTGATCAACACGGAAGTGATCCCGGCCGGCAACATCGCGCCCGATACGTTTGATCAACGGGAAGTCGTCATCACGATCGACCTGAACGTCCTGCCCGTTCGGCTGGAAACCGACCAGGGCGGACGTCCGTTGCCCTACGTCCCCCGCATCCAGGCCGATGACGGTAAGGGCGGCGTGGTCGATGTCTTCGCCAACGGCGAGATCCGCGTCCTCTCGGCAGCGGCCGACGTGGTGGATCTCTTGAATGTCGGCACCTCGACCGCCGGGGCCACCTTCCAGGGCTTCAACGGTTTCCCTCCGCCTAACACGACGGAGCGGGGCAGCCGCGCCGGCGAAGCGTTTGCGCCGATGGGCGACGTTGACGGCGACGGGCTGGCGGACTTTGCCATCGCCGCGGGCAGAGACAGCCCCTTCAACTTTGCCGGGGTGGGCATGGTCTATCTGATCTACGGCCGGCAGCGGCAGATCAATCCAGACGCGGCGGCCAACTCGCCGCTGGCTCAAGGGCGCTACGCCGGTGTGATCGACCTGAACACCGTGGGCACATTTGTCGCCGGTTCCAACACGCTCTTCAACATCCGCGGCAACCAGATTCCGCATCCGGCCGTTAACCCGCTGACGGCGCCAGGCGGTCTCGGCAGCCTGGGCATTACGGACCTGGCGCCCATGCCCAACTTGACGCCGGCAGACCTCAACGATGACAACCCCGACACGACACCGGAACTCGTCATCGGCTCGCCTTACAACGATTCGATTTTCGACCAGGAGGACGGCGACCCGTGCGACTCGTGCACCTTCGACACAAGCGACGTCCCGCCGATGGTCTGCTTCGGCAACGAACAGAACCCGCTGCTCACGGCCAATGCCACCATCGGGGCCGTAGCGGATGGCGAATGGGCTCCCGTGGACCCGGCCGCCGCGGGACCGTTCCTGCCGCCGAACGTGGACTTACAATCGGACTCGCGAATCGAGACGATCTTGAGCTTCGACATCTCTTTCGAAGGTACCGCAACCGCGGGATTCGACCTGTTGGTTCAACTCGAAGATCAGAACGGGCCGAGCGAGCGTCTCCTGGGTGTGGCGATCGACGGCCAATCCGGGCAGTTCGGCCCGGTCATCATCTCGTTCACCGTGAATCCATTCGCACACCCGGAGAGCGATCCGTTGCCCGCGAGCATCTACGACGGCGTCTTCACGATGTTCGTCAAAGTCACGGGGGCCGATGTCACCTTCCAAACGGTGGAGGTCCAGGTCCAGGCCGTCGATGCGACGGCCGAGGAACACGACATTCGCTTCACATACCTCGACGGGTATCCCTATCCGTTCTCCAACACCGTCGGATGCATCAACATCACACCGACCCCCGTCGATCCGCTCGGCATGATCGAACTGCCGTCGGTATGCCCGGTAGTGAGCCCGACGCTCGCGGGGGTGAGTCGCCAGCAGCAACTCGAATCCGATCCGAGCTTCCGGCTCGGCACGCATCCGGACGGCTACCTCTGCGATGACCCAAAGTTCACGGCCCTCCTGGCCGCCGACGACGGCTTGGATAATGACGATTTCCGATTGGATCCGACCGATCCAGTGAACACGGCCTATCAGTCCGGGCTCGTCTTCCTGGCCTACGGCGACAACATGGCCTTGCGGACCGATCCGACGACGGGCGCCTACCTGGGTGACGGTCAGGGGCTCAACGACGCATCGAGACAGGTTCGGCGACGCGCGAACCTGCAACGGTTCGGACAACCGTTGTATCTGGGTCAGGGCGGTGAAGGGCTCCGGGGCGCGCGGTTCCGCGGCGCCTGGTACAACGCACTGGAACCCACCGGCGGCCTGGCAAACACGGTGCTGTACGATCCTACTTCACTCTTCGGATACACTATCGACAACATGCCGGACACCGACACGTTCGGCCATCCTGATGCCGAACTCCTCATCTCGGCGCCCGGAGAATCCACTGAGACACTGCTCGGCGTCGATCTCGGCAACGCGCCTCCGAACGGGTTCGCGGCCACCTACAATGCGGGCACGGCCAACGACATTGCCATTCAGGTCACGCCGCCGCCCGGATCGAGCATCGGCCGCGTCGTTTCGGCCTGGCTGGCAATCCGAGGCACGGCTGACAAGCTCCCCAGGCTGCGGCTGAGTCTCGTCGATACCAACACAAACAACACGATTGACGGCACGGAAAGAGACCAGTTGATCTGGAGCGGCGCCGGTCTGCCGCCCGACCAGAACAGTGATCCGACCGTGGAGTGGCCGGAGGTTTACGACGACGCGGTGACCTTCGACGGAATCGTTAACCCCACGATCATCCTCCCGCTGCCTCGCGCGGCACTGGCCTTGATGAAGACAGGCTCTTTCACCCTCCGCCTCGAGATGCTCGATGACTGCACCGTCAGCGGCGCAATGGTCGATCTGCCAACCGGCAACACTCCGTCCAGTGTCATGTTCAACATGACCGTTCAGTTTACGAACACCGGCGGCGTGTACCTCGTGCAGGGTGCCGACTGGTCCCGCAACGGCGAGACGGGCTGGGGCTGCGGACTTCAGGGGACGGATGGCGACGCCGAGGGCGACGATTTTCGCCCGATGTCGTGGCCCTCGTTCGATTGCGACACCACCGTTCGCCCTTCCGAACGCACATTCTGCTATCCGCCGATCGTTGCCAAGTGGGGCGGCGAACACATCGGTTCCGCGTTCGGCTGGGCCCGCAGGGCCGGCGACCTGGACGGCGACGGTGTCGATGACATCGCCTGCGGTGCGCCGCTGGACAACAACGACCCATTCGCCCCGGACGCCGTCAATTGCCCGTCCGGCATCGGTCCCTTGGGCAATCCCACCGAGCCCAACCCGCTCAGTTTCAACGGCAAGACGTACATTATCTTCTCGCGACAAACACTCGGCAGCGGATTGCCCTGCGATATGGAACGGTTCGAAATCCGCGGCTCGCACGACGACGATCAGTTCGGCCGGGTCCAGGGCAACGCCGGCGACATCAACGGCGACAGCGTGAACGACATCTTCATCGCCGCCGAAAACTACGATGCCGTGGGCAGCGTGGGAGGCGTTCCGAACACCGGCGCGGACGCCGGCTTCGTGGGCATTCTGTTCGGCAACCAGACCCTCACGGGCGAGTTGCCGATCAACGCGGAGAAAATCGGCACGGGGAACTTCCTCGGTTGCAAGTTCATCGGCGGAACGCCGGGCGCGAGGCTGGGCGGCGGCGGCACGTCGTTCGATACCCATCCGGGCCTCTTCCCGCCGAGCCTGACGAACCAACGGCAAGCGATCGCCCACGGACAACACGGCGTCAGCAGCGCCGGTGATTACAACCTCGACGGCTTCGGTGATCTGCTCATCACCGCGCCCGGCCAGGAATGGCCCGGCGCGTCGGTCGCCTTCACCGGGTCGGTGGCCGACCGCGACACCGTGACGATCAACGGACACGTCTTCGAGTTTGACACGAACGGTGTGGTGAACAGCGGCAACATCGCCGTTCCGCTGACCTCCCTTTCAGCGGCGTCCGCCGAGGCGGGGCTGCTCGGTGCGATTCAGAAGATCGATGCCGAAGCGCTCGGCGTCTCCGGAACGGTCGCCATGCTCGACTTCCCCGACCCGCTTCCGGACAACCCGACGATCCGGTTCCTCGCCCGGCGACACGACAGCTTCAGCGTCGGCGCGACCGGCGCCAACATCGTCGTGACGACTTTCGAGCGACTCGGCGTCTCCTACTTGATCTTTGGAAGTGACGTCCTGCTGACGAACAATACCTTCATCCTGCCGGACGACCTCAATCGCCGAAACAGCAACGGCAAGCGCAAGCTCAAGGGAATCGTCTTCGTCTCCGCCTATGAGAAGGACACGGGGCCCAATGATGCCACGCCGGACGAGGGGCCGGTTGACGTCGTCTCGCGAATCGGCGACATCGACGGCGACGGCTTCGGAGACATCATCCTCGGGGCCCCGTCGGCGGACTTCATCAACATTGCCTCGCCGGATCAGCGGCGCCAGTCTTCGGGCGATGCCTACGTGATCTACGGCAATCAGTTCGGCCTCAATGCCGCCGATGCGCCGTGAGAGACACGCCTCGACCCTACCCCCCCACGGGCAGGGTCAGGATCGGCGCGGCGCTCTTCGCGCTGCCCGCCTGGAGGGTGAAGAGCTGGTCCAGCAGGGCGAAGGTGGACTTCGTCGTCAGGTCGTCGTCCCGGATGTAGAACCAGTAGCCCCGGTGACGGATCGCCACGGCGGCATCGGTCGGCGGCAGCCGGCGGACGTGAACGTCGAACAGATCGCCCAGAACACTCGACCAATCGAAGGGACCGCCGTCGGCATCCCGCGTGTCGGTCACGATGCCCGACCGCAGATGCGCCGCCGGCACCCGAACCCCTTGAGACAGATAAAACATCACGCCCAAACGCGACCGGCAATCCCACGCCAGGCGCTCCCGCGGGACCTCCGGGCCGCCCGGCGATGCGCCCCCCGCAGCGGCCGGAATCAGTGGATACTGCGATCGATCGGGCGCGAGCCGGAGCAACTGTCGCAGCCGGGCCGTCTCAGGTGAAGCAACGGCGTCGGCGGCAACTCGCAAGACGAGCTGCCGCTGGTCGCGTGTCAGGACGTAGGCCCGGCCGTTGTCGGTCTCTCGAAAACGGGCGCCCGCCTTGTTCGCCTCGACCAGGGCATCGGCGGTGATCAGCTTGGCCGGCAGAAGATCGGAGACTTCCGCCACCCGCGTCTGATACTCGAAGCGGACCCGGGCGTCGCGCTTCAGTCGCCCCAACAACGCGGCGGCCTCCAGGAAACGCCGAAACGGCGGCGCGACCGCGGGCGTGGGCCCGGAGGCCGCGCTGGCGTTGTCGAGCCCGTTCATGCCCTGAAGGGTCAGACGCAGGACGCGATCGACCTTCCAGCCGGACTGCGTCAGCAGGACGACATGCTCGATGCCGATCGGCGCGAGCATCCGCTTGACGAAATCGTCTCCCTTCAAAGGGCTGTAGGTGATCGTCGGCCGTTCGGCATAACCGACGCGGCCGCTCAGGCTCAGGCTGTCGGGATTGCCGCGCTGGGCGCCGATGTTCTCGTTCAACGTGCCGGAGAGGCTGCCAGACTGATCGAAGACGAAATGCTGCCGACTTCGAGAAAGACCGGCGCCTCGCGATAGCGAAGGCGAACGAGGTTCAGGAGCAACTGCTCCGCCGCGGTTCGCTGGACCGCATCGCTGTATCGGGCATGGCCGATCTTCAGGGCCGCGGGCCCCAGTTGGCAACCGGTGCCGAGCAGTCCGGCAAACAATGCGGCCGCCGTGCAGACCTTGCAGATGTTTCTTCTCTGATGCATGTGGTTCCCCGATTCCGACGTAAGCCGCTCTCCGATGCGCCGGCACGGTGGTGCGCGCCGCGGTGGTGCGCGTATCCCCGAAAACGGACCATACAGAAAGCCGACAAGGATGTTAACTCAAACCGATCGATTCCCGTGAAGAAGAGCCGCGGACTTCAGTCCGCGCGGCCTCTCATCCGCGCCTCGGACGCCGATTCTGTGCGATCGGCCGTACGGGCGAAAGCCCGCGGCTCTCCGGGTGATCGTCTTCCCCGCGGGCAAGTCAGTTTGAGGAGGTCAAAAGTCGAGCAGGAATAACAGATTCGATGGACAAGTCGAACGCACCGGCCGGCTTTGCCGCTTGGCGGTACACGCGTCCGACTGATTCTTGCCCGACCCCCGGCCGGCCCGAGCCCGCGGGCGGACTTCGGCGGCTGCACCGGCCGGCCGGCCCCGGGGGCATGACGGATTTCGCGGCGATCCCGACACGGCATCGCCGTAGCGTCCGCCCCCCGTGGCGGACGTCGGAACGCACATGTGCTCCTCCCCGCAACGGCCGCCACGGGGGGCGGCCGCTACG
>JBHHUY010000043.1:0-15325 GCA_046753965.1 Phycisphaerae bacterium | reverse complement strand
GCCCCAAGTGCATCGAGCCAGAGCGCGAGCCAACTGCCCTTGAATCCGGTGTGGCCCGTCAGGAACACCCGCCGGGCGCTCCAGAAGGTCTCGCGCCGTCGCGCCGACCGTCCCGGGCGTCGCGAGCTGCGTCGCGGAGCCGGCGGCGATCGCCGCGGCGGAAGTTCGCATGAAATCGCGCCGCGTCCAGGCTGTGTCGTGTCGATCCTTCATCGCGTGTCCTCTCCGTTCGTGCGTCCGCCCGCCGGGTGTTCGACGTCAATTGTCCACCGCAAGGCCGCGCCGCACTCCGGGCATCGTCCCGATACGTTTCCGGTCAGGTTATAACCGCACTGCCGGCACTTGCCTTCGGCCGCCCACTTCTCGGGCAGGTCGTGCCTCAGGCTGAGCCACGCGACGACACAGCCCACGACGATGGCCAACGCCCACACTCCCGCGGCAAGAAACAGGGGCGTACGCCTGAACGGCGCGAGGAGCGCGAGCAGGTAGGGTGCGATGAGCAACGTCCCGAATCCCGAGGCCACGCCCCGGAACAGCGCCGAGTCGCCGCGTTTCGTCATGATCGCCTCGATTGCGCCCGCGCCGGCTCGCCAAACCGCCGTTCCGCCCTGCCGGCGGTCCCATCATACCCGCACCGCCGAGGATTGCCGTCACGGAGGGAACGGCCTCCGCTTGCCTCTCCGGCAACTCCCCGAAGCGTGTCGGCCCCGCCGGCCCGGGAGGCGGCTCACGGGCAGCGCGGTTTGCCGGCGCCGGCCTGACGGTGTAACGTATGATCCGGAAAAGGGTTATCGGAATCAATGGGCCGGGGCGCCCGTGATCCCTCCCGGCGGTCGGCCGGCGGCGTGAGCAGGGCGGGTGCCGAAAACGGCGTTCGAGCGCCATCGACAGGCGCTTCCGGCGACTCGGAGGACGAGGACCCGGCCCCGTGTGCCGGGAGCCGATCGGCCCGAATCGCGTTGGCGGTCTAACCGGCCGCCGTTTGGACTGTCTAGTCTCATGGGCGATGCCGCCGCACAACCACACCCGGAGGCCGACGAGGCCGGTCGACTTGATGCGGACGCCGTGGCGCGGACCTTGGCCGGCGAGGCCGCGGCCTTTGATCTCCTGATCGAGCGGTATCAGCGCCGGGCGGTCGCCGTGGCGTATCGCCTGTTGGGAAACATCGAGGATGCCATGGACGTCTGCCAGGACGCGTATATCAGGGCCTTCAGGTCGCTCGGCACGCTCCAGCAGCCGGAGCGCTTCGGCGCCTGGTTGATGCGCATCGTCAGCAACCTCTCGTTGAACCATCGCAGAGGCCGTCGCCGGACGCTTTCGCTGACGACCGATGACGAGAGCGGCGGGATTCACGAGGACCAGGTCTCTCAGCGCTCCCAGCGCGCGGGCGCGGCGCCCGGCGACGCGATGCAGTCGGCCGAGGCGGGCCGTGCGATCGATGCGGCGATCGCAGCCTTGCCCGATCCGCAGCGGCTCGCGCTGATCCTCTTCGCGGTGGAGGGGATCCCGCAGCGCGAGGTGGCCGAGATTCTCGAGTGCAGCATCGAAATGGTGAAATGGAACGTCTTTCAGGCCCGCAAGGCGCTGCGAACGGCGCTCGCCGAGTACCTTCAGGAATGAACGAGAAGACCGACCATCTCGAACAGTTGCTCAGCCGCCTGCCCGACGGCGATCTCACCCCGGCGGAACACGCGACGGTCCGCCGCGCGCTCGCGGACGATCCGGGCTTGGCCGCCGTCGCGAAGCAGTATGAGCGGCTTCATCTCCGCCTGCGGGCCTACCGTCCCCTGCCGGGCGACGTGGACTGGCGCGCCTTCTCGACGCGCGTGGCAGACGGCGTCGAGGACGAATGGGCGGAGCAGGCGTCGTCTGATCTGGATCGGGCGATCGACCCCGCCGTGGCGGGCGCGACGGCGCCCGTCGCCTCGGGCCCAAGGTTGAACCCTGTCGCCGAGTCGTACCGTGGCGTCGAGGACGCGCTTCAGGATTGGGCACGCCCGCTGCCGCAGGTCGATTGGGCCGCGTTCCACGCGCGGGTCTCCGATGCGGTGCGGGCCGAGGCCGCGTCCGCCCGCGCCGGGCAGCCTGTTCGCGGGCTGCGGCGGTGGGTGACGCCCGTGGCGGCCGCCGCGGCCGTGGCGCTGGTGGTGTGGGGCCTTCGCTTGGCCCGACCACCCACAGCCGGCCCGGGCGGTTCGACCGAAACCGTCATTCTGGTCGCGCTCGACTTGCCGACTTCGGGCGGACAGATCACATTCTCGTTCGATGAAACGCCGGCGGCCGGGGCTCGAGCGGTCGAACCTCCGGCGGGGGGCGCGGGCATCGCGGTGGGTCCGCGACACGACGAACTTGAAGACATCGACGATGCGGCGTATTTCTATTGAGCCTGCGGCCTGAAGATTCAGCGATGCGGGCATCTCGCCCGCGTGAATGCCGCCGAAACCGCCGTGCTGCCGGACCTCAAGACGCATTCTCCGAGGAACGCTCTATGACCTCGCTCACCCAAACCACCGCGTGTGTGTCGTTGGCCGCATGCCTCCTGCCGGCCGTCGCCTTTTCCCAGCCTGTTCCGGTGCCCGGCGCCGGCAGTGCAGAGGTGGCCCGCGCGCTGGACCGTACGCTCCCGCGTATCGAGATCCGGGGCGAGGGGCTGGCCGAAGCCCTGACGCGGCTCGGCGACAGGGTGGGCGTGAAGATCACCATCGACGAGCGTTCCGCGGCGTTGTTGCCCTGGGGTGATCAGACACGGCTGAAGGAGGCAACGATCGAGAACGCCTCGCTGCGCGAGGTGTTGCCCAAGATTCTCGGCGCGCTGGGAATGACCTATCAGATTCTCGACGATGGGGTTCGGGTCGTCGCGACGCCGCCGCTCAAGCGAATCAACGGCCAGGCGACCTGGGAGGACCTCAAGCTGTTGCGCCGCTGCAACGAGTTGCCCTGCACGCCGGAGAGCTTCGCCGCGCTCGAGTTCGAATATCGCATCACCAGCAAGGTCAACGCCCCGAAGATGCTCGGAAAGCAACTGACCCACGCCGGTCGGGGGACGATGGCCGAGATGCTCGAAGTCGCGACCGGGGCGCTGGGCTGGGTCTGGTTGCCTTACAAGGGCCACATCGTGATCCGTACGGCCCAGGCGCAGACCGCGAACCAGATGGCCCGTCGCATCACGGCGAGATACGCCAACGTGCCGCTGGCCCGTATTCTCGTGGACCTCGCCACCAAGGCGGAGACCCCGATCAACTTCGAGCCGGGCATGATGCTCAAGCTCCCCGCCTCGACGGCCCAGAGCTATACCCTGCTTCTTCAGGGCACCTCGATTCGACAGGCCTTCGAACTCATCCAGGCCGAGACCGGCCTGACCTACAAGATTCGCCGAGACGGGCTCTACGTCGGCCTCTCGGACGCGGTCGGCGAGGCGGCCGGCGGCGGCCGGCGGGGAGCCAGCCCCTACGTGGGCAAGATCACCGTGCGGGGCGGAGACGGGAGCTACGCGTTCGACATTTTGCTTCGCCGCGACGAACTGCCGGAGGACATCCTCGAATACCGGCGACAGATCATCGAGGAGTACGTGCAGCGAATGCGCGGCGACATGGCTCCCGTCAACGCCGGCCATTCGGCCGATGATTCGGATTGACCCGACGGTGGTTTGCGTCCCGGGCGCTTGCCTCCCGCCGCAGATCGGCGTATTAATTCACCATGAATGGGCAGAATCGCATTCGCTGGCGTAGCTCAGTTGGCAGAGCAAGGGATTCATAAGCCCTGGGTCGCTGGTTCAAGTCCAGCCGCCAGCAGTTCATTTCCTGACGCCGCACCGCAAGATGTGGGCATTGCGCAGGTGCGCGCCACCGCGAAGGGCGGCGATGTTTGGCCCGTCGGTGGAGCACCGGGAACTCGCCATGCCCGCAAACGCTCGTCCTGTCGAGCCGGCCCACGCCACCGATGCGCGGGTCGAGCGTAGCTTGGGCTAACTTCGTGACCCTCATCAGGTTAGCGAAAAGTCATCAGCCTCGGATCGAGCAAGGTTTCAAGAGGCCCGCCGCGCTGCTATGATCCCGACACGGGACGGATTGTTGCCTCCGGCGACCTCGGGTAGGTTCGGCTCCGGCGGTGACGTGGCCCTGCCGCCGGTCGGGGTATTCCCTGCCGTCATCCCAAGCAGTCGGTGCAGGGGCAGGACCCATTCGAAAGGAGACTCCGTGCCACGCGGAAGGATCAAACTCGAGAACTACGTGGAATCGCTCTCCGTTCTCAGCCCGGACGGGAGCGTCGATGCCGATCTCGAGCCGGCGATCGAGGCGTCCGACCTCCGCCGCCTGTTTCGGCAGATGCTCCTCTCCCGTCGCTATGACGAGCGGATGCTGCGATTGCAGCGTCAAGGTCGCATCGGCACCTACGGCCCGGCGCTGGGACAAGAGGCGGCTTCGCTGGGGCCGGCCTTCGCCATGCGCGAGGACGACTGGTTCATTCCGTCTTTTCGGGAGCCGGCCGGCATGCTCTATCGGGGCTGGCCGATCGACAAGCTGATCCTGTGGTGGGGTGGGCATGAGTTCGGCGCTTCGCCGCCGGAGGGCCTGCGCGACCTGCCGATCTGCGTGCCGGTCTCGTCGCAGGTGCAGTACGCCGCCGGGATCGCCTGGGGATGCAGGCTCCGAAAGGAGGATACGGCGGCGGTGGCGTTCGTCGGCGACGGCGGCACGAGCGAGGGCGACTTCCACGAGGGCCTCAACTGCGCGGCGGTCTTCCGCGCGCCGCTGGTGCTGATCATCCAGAACAATCAGTGGGCGATCTCGTTGCCACGCGCCAAGCAGTCGGCGTCGGCGACCCTGGCCCAGAAGGCGATCGCCTACGGCATCGACGCCATTCAGGCCGACGGCAATGATATTCTCGCGATGATCGTCGCGACGCGGGAGGCGCTCGACAAGGCGCGAGCCGGCGGAGGGCCCACGCTGATCGAAGCGGTCACCTATCGCCTGGGCGTCCACACGACGGCGGACGACCCGAAGCGGTATCGATCCGATGAGGAAGTCGAGAAGTGGAAGCCGCGCGATCCACTGACGCGCTTCTGGAAGTACCTGAAGAACAAGGGCGTCCTGGATGAGAAGGCGCGCGATCTGATCGAAGAAGAGGTGACGGCGGAAATCGCCGCGGCGGTCGAACGCGCCGAGAAGTACGAGCCGGACGTGATCGAGCCGTTCCGGCACTGCTTTGCCGAGATGCCGGCTTCGCTCCGCGCGCAGCAGCGGGAGCTCGAGGCCTACCTCGCCGCGCAAGATGCACCGGACCGCGGGGCGGGCGAAAACGACGAGCAATTGAGCGGAAACATCCCGGCCTACTAGCCGCGACAGGTGGTGCCCACGCAGGAGTCCATATGGCGCAGATGAACATGGCCAAATCGCTGAACCTCGCGCTGCGCGAGGCCCTGGCCGAAGACGACCGCACGATGATCCTCGGGCAGGACGTCGGGCGGGACGAGGGGGTCTTCAGGATCACCGAGGGCCTGCTTGATGAGTTCGGCGAGGATCGGGTGGTAGATTTCCCCGTTGCGGAGTCCGCGATCGTCGGCCTGGCGATCGGCCTTTGCTGCACCGGATTCAGGCCGATCTGCGAGATGCAGTTCTCGGGTTTCGGATACCACGGGTTTCACCAGATTGAAAGCCACGTGTCGCGGATGCGGAACCGCACGCGCGGCCGCTACACCTGCCCGATGGTGATCCGCATGCCCTACGGCGGCGGCATCCGGGCGATCGAACATCACAGCGAGAGCCGGGAGGCGATCTGGGCTCACCTGCCGGGCCTGAAGGTGGTGATCCCGTCCGGCCCGCGGAACGCGCGGGCCCTGCTCCGCGCCTCGATTCTTGATCCGGACCCCGTCATGTTTTACGAGCCGAAGGCGAGCTATCGCGCTTTCAAGGAGGAAGTGCCGGACGAGCCGGAGACGATGGAGATCGGCAAGGCGCACATCGCGCGGGTCGGCGGCGATGTGACGATCATCTCCTACGGCGCGTCGATGCGACCGGTACTGGAGGCCGCCTTCGAACTCGAGGACGAGCACAATCTGGACGCCGAGGTGATCGATCTGTTGAGCCTGGTGCCGCTCGACACCGAGACGATCAATCAGTCGGTGCGGAAGACGGGGCGCTGCGTGGTGGTGCACGAGGCTCCGCGGAACTGCGGCCCCGCGGCCGAGATCATCGCGCGGATTGTCGAGGACAGCCTGCTGTACCTCGAAGCGCCGATCGAACGGGTGACGGGTTATGACCTGATCCTGCCATTCTTCAGTATTGAGCGGTGCTATCTGCCGGATGCTCAAAAGATTGTGACGGCCGCTCGCAAGGTTGCGACTTTTTGACCGTGGATGCGATTGCTGACAACGGATCGGCGCGTTGGCTCGCGCGATAGGCAATTCCCGATTCGCCGCCCGGCGGCGCGTCGACCAGACTTCCAGGACGATTCATGGCGAGAGAGTTCAAGCTACCGGATTTGGGCGAGGGCATTCACGAGGCGCAGGTCGTCAACGTCCTGATCAAAGAGGGCGACACCGTCACCGAAGACCAGATGGTCGTCGAAGTCGAAACCGACAAGGCCGCGGTCGAGTTGCCCGTGCCCTTCGCCGGTGTCGTTACGCAGCTCAACGTGAAGCAAGGCGCGACCGTCAGCGTTGGAGATGTCCTGCTCGTGGTGGCCGACAGCGGCGACGATGGGAAGGCGACACCGGCCGCTCGAAGAACGACCGCGCCGGCCGAGGCCGATCGGCGGGCGACCGCGCGCGCGGAGGTTGCGGCGGCGGCCGGACGATCCCCCAGCGCCGTCGCCCCGGCTGCGCATTCCACGGGGCCGATCCCTGCCGCGCCCGCGATTCGTCGACTTGCGCGAGAGCAGGGGGTCGATCTTCGACAGGTTCACGGCACGGGGCCGGGCGGCCGGATCGTCCGAGAGGATGTCGAACGATTCGTGATCGCCGGTCCGACCGGGCAGGGTGGCGCTCTCGAGCCGGCCTCGCGCACGCCGCTCGCGCCGCCCCCCGCCGCGCCGGCGCGGGGAACACCACCGGCCGCTCCGGTCGTCGGGGTTTCCGAGGCGTTGCCGGATTTTTCGCAGTGGGGACGGATTCGCCGCGAGCCGCTCGCCCAGATTCGCAAGACGATTGCCCGGCAGATGGCCCGCGCTTGGACGATCCCGCGCGTCACCCACGGCGACGAGGCCGACGTGACCGACCTCGAGGCGTTTCGCAGGGAGCACGGGACGACGCTGCCCGAGCAGGGCGCGAAACTGACACTGACGGCCTTCATCATCAAGGCGGTCGCGGGGGCGCTGCGCCAGTATCCGATTCTCAATTCGTCCTACGACGAGGCCGGCGGCGCGATCATCTACAAGGACTATGTGCATATCGGCGTGGCGGTCGACTCGCCCAAGGGTCTGATGGTTCCGGTTCTGCGCGACGCCGACCGCAAGGGCTTGATGACGCTCGCGAAAGAGCTGAAGGACCTGGCGGACCGGGCTCGCGCCTTCAAGCTGGACATCGCCGAGATGCGCGGCGGCACGTTCACCGTGACGAACGTCGGGGCGCTGGGCGGGACCTTTTCGACGCCGATGATCAATGTGCCGGAGGTGGCCATCCTGGGCATCGGCAAGCTGGCGTCGAAGCCGGTTGTTCGCGGCGATGAGGTCGTCGTCCGAAAAATGCTGCCGTTGTTCCTCTCGTTTGATCATCGCGTGATCGACGGCGCCGACGGGGCGCGATTCACCAACACCGTCATCTCCTTCCTCCAGAATCCGCTGAACCTCCTGCTGGCTTCCTAGCGTGCGTTCCAAGACCGCTGTGGCACGGGCGTCCCGCCCGTGTACGCACCGCCGAGACGGCGGCGCCGCCGGGCTTTTCGGACGAACGCCTGGTATGGCAGTGGCGGATCACTCTGCACGCAACCACCGCGACGTCTGGCCGAGGACGGCTCGGCCCGTGAACCGCCGTCCAGGGGCGTTGGACAGGCGGATTCATCATATCCAGTCGCTGCCACGCTGAAGCAGCTCGACGCGGCGCGGGTCCGTTTCGGCCGGCGCTTCGACCGGCCGGCGTGGAGCAGACTCAACAGGCCACGCGACCTTGTTGCGCCCGGACGACAGCCCGCACAGACCGTCCATTCGCGCCCAACGCTTTCTCAGGATGCTCGGTCGCGTCTTTGTCGGTTCTGCTCAGTGATTATCGCGCTCGCGCGGAACAGGCTCCGTGGATGGCGGGTGGTACGGGCCTTGCAGAACAATCGCTTCGGACGAAGAGCCCCGCCCGAGCGGGGACATCGCAAACGGTCGCAGCAAGGGGGGGACCCATGAGAACGAAAACGATGTCTGTCGTGGCAGCAGTTGTCTTGGCCGGAGGATTCGGGGTCGATCGCGCCGCGGCGGATCAGATCACGTTGACCTCGATCATTCGCGACTTTCAATCGTCGCATCCGGATTTCGAGACCACGATCACCGACGATCGGGGCTTCGTGTCCGCGACGATCGGGGGCGACCGAAAGCCGGTCTACATCGGTGACGGTGCCGGGGGCGCGACAGCCACAACCAGCGGCGCCGCGAACTTCAACCAGTGGTACAACGACACGCCGGGCGTGAACCAGAGCACCACCCATAATCTGGTTCTGAACAACGGCATGGTCGGTCCGGGCGGCGTCTATTCGTTCTCCGACACGAGCTTCTTCCCGATCGACGGCCAGATGTTCGGCAACGAAGGCAACGCGCACAACTACCACTTCACCCTGGAGCTTCACAGCAAGTTCACGTTCGCGCCCGGGCTCTTCTTCAACATGAGCGCGGACGACGACTTGTTCGTGTTCATCAACGACCAGCTCGTGATCGACCTGGGCGGCGTGCATCCGCCCGAGACGGCCAACGTGAACCTGGATACGTTGGGCCTGGTGAACGGGCAGACCTACGACTTCGACCTGTTCTTCGCCGAGCGGCACACGACGCTGTCGAACCTGTCGTTCGACACGTCGATCCAGTTCGTCCCCGAACCCGGCACGCTGGGCCTGCTCGCGCTGGGGGCCGTGTCGCTCCTGCGGCGCCGGCGATTCTTCTGATTCATCCACACAACTTTTCGGCACGACAAGGGCGGGTCGTCACACGGTGGCGGCCCGTTCTTCTGCGCGCGGGCAGGGTGCGGACGCGCGAAGTTCAGGCGATGGCGCGGCCGGCGCGAAGCCCTCGTCCCAGCGCAATGCCGAGGGTGTCGAAGATCAGTCGCGAGTTGGCGCTGCGGGCGATTTGATACTCGGCCGCCGAGACGGCGCGGATGGCCTCGCCGACCGATTCGGCCGTGGTGGACCGCGCGAGGGCCGTGATCGCCGGCGCCCCGGGCGCGGCGAGGGCCGGATGTCCCACCGCGGTCCGCAGCACATCCCGCAGCAGGGTCGCGACGACCGCGAGAACCAGGGTCTGGGCGAGGCGAGCGGTGTTCGTGTCGACCAGCGCATCGTCTACGTCGTCCTCATCCGTCGTCGAGGCGGTCTTTCGGGGCTTGAGCTGTTTGGCGAGGGCTTCCGCTGTCTTCTGAAGGATCTGTCCGCAACCGAGCGGGTCGCTCGCCGCGCGACGCAGTTGTTCGAGCAGATCGGGCAGATACTCGTGCAGGCCCGCCTGTGCGAGGCGCGACGCGCGTCCGGGGCTTCCCTGGGCGGTTTCCGCGAGGAGCGTCGCGGCTTCGGGTGACAGGCCGCATTGGTCGATCAGGTGGCGGCGAACGAAATCGACCGGCAGGGCGTGGAAGGCAAAGTGCTGGCAGCGCGAACGGACCGTGGGGAGCATGGCGGCGGGAGACGCCGACAGCAGGATGAGATAGCCGTGGCCCGGCGGTTCTTCCAGGGTTTTGAGCAGGGCGTTCTGCGCCTGGGCGGTCATCCGGTCGGCCTCGCGGACGATGAAGACCTTGGCGTCGGCTTGGCCGGGACGCAGGGCGATTCGGTCGATGAGAAAATGGCGAATGACGTCGACGCTGAGGTTGATCGCCTTCTTGCGTCGGACCTTTTCCTCGGGGTGGAGTTTGTTCAGCCGCCGGTGGACCACGTGGAGGTCGGGGTGAGTCCCGGCGGCCGTGAGCCGGCAGTCGTCACAGGCGCCGCACGCCTCGCGCCATTGCTTGAGAGACTCTTTGGTGGGAATCGGGGCTTGGCACGCTCCCGGATTCGAGCACAGCAGCACGGCCGCCAGCCGCGTCGCGAACATCTCCTTGCCGACCCCCTCGGGGCCGGTGAAGAGGCAGGCGTGCGGCAGACGGCCCGCGCCGATCGCGCGCTGGATGCGTTTGTGGACGTGATCCTGGAAGAGGACATCAGAGAGCGGCACGGGCCAGGACCTCCATGACGCGGGCCTGGACGGCGTCCTCCGAGCCGTGGCCGTCGATGATTTCGACCGGTGCGGGGTAGAACGTAGGCAGGTCCAGGAAGATCTGTCGGACGCGTTCGTGAAACTCCAACGGCCGGGCCTCCATCGCGTCGGTGTGGACGTCGTGAAAGAGCATGGTCTGCCCCTCGTGCCCGGCGCCCTTCCGTTCCGCGTGGGTGTGGCGGGCCGTCCGCTTGAAGCCCTCCTTGGGAGACAGATCAATGACGATCGTCAGATCGGGCCAGGCGTCGCCGATCGCGAACTTCGCCAGTTCGACGACGCGCCTGGGGTCGTATCCTGCGGCGCCCTGGTAGGCGCAGGTCGCCGAGACGTAACGGTCTCCGAGGCAGGTTTTTCCCGCCGCCAGCGCGGGGCGGATCACTTCGCGAACCAACTGGGCGCGGGAGGCCATGAAGAGAAAGGTTTCGCAACTCGGGTCCATCTTGGACAGGTCGTAGTCGAGCAGAACGTGGCGAATGCGGTCGCCGATGACCGTGCCGCCCGGGTCGCGCGTCCGGATGGCGCCGAGGTTGCGGGATTTCAACTCGGCCTTGAGGCGTTCGAGCTGGGCGCCCTTGCCGGCGCCGTCGACGCCGTCAAAGACAATGAACTTTCCCCGAAGTCGCTGAAAGCAATCCGCCGGCACGCTAGCGCCCCCGTTTTGCGTGGATGGCCTCGTACACGTCGGCGGCATTGTAGCTGGAACGGACGAAGGGTCCAGACGCGACGGCGCGGAAGCCGATCGCGCGGGCCTCTCGGGCGATGTCGTCGAATTCCTCGGGCGGAAGGTAGCGTGCGACCGGCACGTGCTTCGGCGACGGTTGCAGGTATTGCCCGACGGTGAGAATGTCCACGGCAGCCGATCGGAGATCGCGGAGGGCCTGGGAAAACTCCGCGCGGGTTTCTCCAAGGCCAACCATCAGACCGCTCTTGGTGAACATGTCGGGCCGGTCGGCTTTGACTTTTCTGAGGACGTCCAGGCTGCGGTCGTAGGAAGCCGCGGGGCGAACGGCGGGGCACAACCGGCGGACGGTCTCCTGGTTGTGGTTGTAAATGTCCGGCCCCGCGTCGCAGAGCAACCGAAGACAGTCGTCGCGAGCATGGAAGTCGGCAGGGAGGACTTCGATCGCGCAGCCGGCGGCAGTTGCGCGGATCGCTCGAACACATGCGGCGAAGTGGCCCGCGCCCTCGTCCGGCAGGTCGTCCCGCGCGACGGCCGTGATGACCACGTGCCGCAGGCCGAGACGGGCGACGGCCTCGGCGAGCCGGTCCGGCTCGTGGGCGCGAGGCGGTTCGGGCCTGGCGGTGGTCACCGCGCAGAAGTGGCAGCGTCGCGTGCAGCGGTCGCCGAGGATCATGAAAGTGGCGTGGCGTCGAGACCAGCATTCCGAGAGATTGGGGCAGCGGGCCTCCTCGCAGACGGTCGCGACGCCGCTCCGAGCGACGATCTCGCGTGTTTGGAGCAGCACATCTCCGGCGGGTAACGGCCGCTTCAACCAGGGTGGAAGCCGCCGGCCGTGGTGCGGAGACGCTTCGAGGACGTTCAGTTGCATGCAACGGTGTTCCGTGACGGCCATCGGATCGGCCCGTTTGCTGGCCCCCGCCCGACAACGACGCGTGATGAGAGTCGCTCGACGGGTTGGGCGGTTCCTGGAATGTGCCCTGAGACCTCTGTGGCACCGCCGTCTCGGCGGTGCGTACGCTACGGGGACGGCGGGCGCCGTCATCCGCCACCCACATCGTCATGGACCCTCAGGTCACACGCATGATTATACGCGGTTTACGGGGCAGCGCGTATCGCTTACTTTGTTCGGCCAGATTCGTGATGGGCCCCGGCTTGGGAGATACGTTCGGATGCGGATCGAGCGAATAGCGTTTCCGACCGACTTTTCGGAGTTGTCCCTCCACGGGTTGTCCTATGCCCGGGATTTCGCCGAGTCGTTCGAGTCCGAGCTGCATCTGATCCACGTCGTGGACGAGGCCTCGATGTACTGGATGGCCATGGGGCCGAGCAGCCTGCCGGTCGGCCCCTCGGCCGATGAGCTGGTCGATGTCGCCCGGCAGGAGCTCCAGAAGTTCGTCGGCGAGCAGCTCACCGGTTTCCAGAGGCCCCTTGTGACCGAGGTTCTGGTCGGTCGACCGTTCACGGAGATCATCCGGTATGCCCGAGACAAGCAGATCGGTCTGATCGTGATCGGGACGCACGGCCGCGGCGGCCTGAAGCATGTGCTGTTGGGTTCGGTCGCGGAGCGGGTGGTGCGCAAGGCGCCTTGCCCGGTATTGACCATTCGCGATCCGTCTCATGCGTTTGCGATGCCCTGATCGGCTGCGGGCGGATTCACAGGCGAGCGCGATTCACGCGATCTGACGGCGCGGCGAGCCAAGAGGATCAGCGATGAAGTATACCGGTCGGGCGACGTTCTTGACCGTCCTGTGGGTGTTCGTGCCCCTGGCGATCGGATGCCAGGATCATGGCGGTGCGTCGCAGGCGGCCTCGGCGCCGCAGGCGGAACCGGGTTTCAAAGAATCCTGGGATCGAAAGTCGTTCGATCACGGCCTGTGGGATCGGGTTGCGCAGCGGTTCGTCAGCGGGGAGGGGCTGGTTGACTATGCCGGCATCCGGGGCTCGGAGGCTTTCAAAGAGTACCTCTATCGCCTCTCGAAGACCGACGCGGCGGGGCTGAAGGACGACCACGAACGGCTGGCCTTCTGGATCAACGCGTACAACGTGTTGACGATCGAGGCCGTATTGCGGACGCTGCCGGAGGACCGAGCCAAGTGGCCCTCGTACAGCATCCGCTCACAGCGGGTCGGCGGGCAGACCCTGTGGAAGGGCCTGCGGTTCACGGTCGGCGGCGGCCAGTATACGCTGGACCAGATTGAGCATGAGGTTCTTCGGAAGCGGGACGGCCTGCGGGACCCGCGCATCCACGTGGTACTGGTGTGTGCCGCGCGGGGGTGCCCCCCGCTCTGGAATCACGCCTACACCGGCGCGAAGGTCAAGGAACAACTGGCCGCGGCCCTGCGCCGGTTCGTGGGGAATCCGAAGCATTGTCGCATCGACCGGGCGCAGGAACGCATCCACATCAGCAAGATCTTCGATTGGTACGCGAAGGATTTCACCGATCCTCGTTTTTCACCTCACGCGAAGTCGGTGCCCGCCTTCCTCGCCGAGGCCGTCGAGGACGCAAAGCTGTCGGCGGCCCTGCGGTCCAGAGGATGGCGGATCGACTACTTTGATTACGATTGGAAGCTGAACCTGCGGCCGTGATCCGGCGAGCCGGGCCGCGGCGCAGGCAGGAGGATGAGCTGGATGAGTCTCGACATGTGGAGCGTCTTTGTCGCGGTCGTCGTCGGGCTGTACGGCGTGGCCGTGTGTTATCTAGTGGTGTACGGCCTCCACATGTATGTGCTGACGGCGTTGTTCGCCCGCCGCCGAGCGGCGGTGCGGCGGGATCAGCAGGCGCGGATCGCCTGGTACTCGGAAGACCGTCCCGATTCGGCTTGGCCGCGCGTGACAAGCCAGATTCCGCTCTACAACGAGGCGAACGTCGCCCGCCGCGTGATCGAGGCGATGGCGGGGATGGACTATCCGGCCGGCCGGCATGAGATTCAGGTTCTCGACGACAGCACCGACGAGACGCGATCGATCGTGGATGACGTGGCAGCCGAACTTCGCCGGGCGGGGCACGACGTCTCAGTTGTCCGCCGACCGAACCGCGAAGCCTACAAGGCCGGCGCCCTGGCGTACGGTCTGGCCCGGGCGCGGGGCGAAGTGATCGTCGTTTTCGACGCCGATTTCGTGCCGTGCCGGGACTTCCTGCGCCGCGGCGTGCCCCTTCTGATGGACGAACCGAAGAACGCCTGCCTTCAAGGCCGCTGGGCGCACTTGAATGAGAATCATTCCTGGCTGACTCGGGCGCAATCCCTGGGGATCGACGGTCATTTCGCCGTCGAGCAGGGCGGGCGCTGTTGGAACGGCCTGTTCATCAACTTCAACGGGACGGCGGGGCTCTGGCGGCGGGAAGCGCTCGAAGACCCCGCCGTGGGTGGGTGGTCCGCCGACACCCTGACGGAGGATCTCGATCTCTCCTATCGGGCCCAACTCGTGGGCTGGAAGTTGGAGTACTGCATGGACCTGGCGTGCCCGTCGGAATTGCCCGAGAGCGTGCCCGCGCTGAAGTCTCAGCAATACCGCTGGGCGAAGGGATCGATGCAGTGTGCGAGGAAGCTGCTGGGCCGCATCTGGCGAAGCCCGATTTCGCTGCCGCGCAAGCTCGAGGCGACGATGCACCTGACCAGTTACAGCACCTCGATCTGGATGCTCGTCGTGGGAGTCCTCAGCCTGCCGATCTCCTGGATCAACCCGTACGCGGCGCTGGGCGGATGGGGCCTCGTCATCGCGTGCCTCATCTGGACGAGCTTCACCGGTCCGCCGGTCGCGCACGCCTTTTCGCGCTGCGTGATCCGCGGAAACTGGTCCGGCCTGCGGTCGAGCCCGATGCTGATGGTGCTGGGCGTAGGACTGTGTTTGAACACGTCGCTCGCCTGCATCAGCGGCCTGTTCCGGCAAGGAGGCGAGTTTGTTCGGACGCCGAAGTCGGGCGACACCGCCCGCGAGAAGGCCAAGCGCTATCGGCTCCGGTCGACGCCGATCTGGCTGTTGGAACTGATCGC
Source organism: Phycisphaerae bacterium (assembly GCA_046753965.1). Taxonomy (GTDB): domain Bacteria; phylum Planctomycetota; class Phycisphaerae; order UBA1845; family UTPLA1; genus JBHHUY01. Next base: position 271 of record JBHHUY010000043.1, on the reverse strand, counting down.
GTCGGCGTATTGTGCCCTGAGCTTCTGCTATTTCATGTTGGTCAGCCAGGCCGTCGTCGGCGGGTTTCTGGCGATCTTCGCGATCGGTTTCGGGGTCGTGGGCTGGCAATCGCGGCCACGTGAGCCGCGGGCGCGGCGCGCGGCCGTCCGCTCGCCGGCCGAAGTGGGCCGGGTCGTCGCGGCGCCGATCCCTTCGCTGACTGATGAGTGACATGCATCCGAAGCCGGCCGACAGCCGATGACCAATGAGAACTCGGACGTGTGGGCCGTC
>JBHHUY010000042.1:0-15373 GCA_046753965.1 Phycisphaerae bacterium | reverse complement strand
CGCGTTCTCGGCGGCATATGGCAGTTCCCGGTCGGCTGGTGGCCGTTGAGGCGGCTATGTTCCCGAGAATGCGATTGCCCTTGCATGGTCCCGGGCCGCGGTCGGGGTTGCTTGCCTTTTGACAGGGGGCGGTGACAATGGGGCGACCGCTTGGACCCGAGTCGCGGCCGTCGCACGGAGCACACGCCTCATGAACCGCAATATCCTCAAAATGCTAGGGTTGGGAGCTTTCCTGTTCGTCACGGTGCTCGTCGCCGGCAGCGCGGGCCAGCCGAACGCGGCCGCGCCGAATCAGCAGGCGGCTCCGAGTTCGGATCGGGTGGGCGTGATCGACTTCGTCCGAATCTTCGACGAATGTCAACAGACCAAGGACTTGAACGATCTCATCCGCGGCAAGGAGCAGGACATCCAGGCCGAGGCCCAGCGTCGCCGCCAGGTGATCGACAACAAGCAGGTGGAACTCAGCGCGTTTCAGCCCGGAACGCCGGACTACGAGTCCCGGCGGACAGAGCTGATCCGGCTTCGCACCGAGGCGAGCGTCTGGCTCCAGATCGTTCAGGAGAACCTGGAACGGGAGAAGTTCGACTGGACCCGACTCATTTATGAGCGGGCGCTGCGGCACGCGGGCGACGTCGCCAAGGAGAAGGGCTTCGGCGTGATCCTCCAGTACAAACAGTTCAAACCGGAGGCGATCGAGCCCACGCTCGCGAAGATCCAACGCGTCATTCAGAACCGACCGGTGATCTACCACGTGCCGGAGGTCGACGTGACCGATGTCGTCATTCGACGATTGAACGAGGAGTACCGGGCCAAGGGCGGCAAGAAACAACTGGCGCCGGCCCAACCGCCTCTTTCACGGACGCCGTGAATCGGGCCGTCCGCCTCGCCCGTTTTGGAAACATGCGCCCCGACGAAGACCCCCAACTCACCGTAGCCCGGATCGCCGAGATCTGCGGCGGGCGCTGGCAGGGCCCGCCAGACCAGGCGTCGGCCGTCGTGCGGATGGTGGCGCCGCTGGCGGAGGCCGGCGCGGATGCCGTGACCTGGCTGTCCGAGGAGAGGTTCGTCGGCTCGCTGCCGGATTGCAGGGCGGCCGCCGTCATCGGAACGGAGGCCCTGCTCGGCGGTTTTCCCCGCGGCATTGTCGTGCAGGACCCCGAAGGCGCCCTCGCCGACGTGCTGGATCAATTCCATGTACCGAACCAGCCGCCGGCCCTCGGCGTGCACCCGACCGCCGTCGTCCATGCCTCGGCGACGCTCGCGCCGGACGTGCGGATCGGAGCCAACGTGTGGATCGGCGAAGGCGTCGAGATCGGTTCGGGGGCGGTCGTCCATGCCGGCGTCTCGTTGGGCCGAGAGGTGCGGGTCGGCGAGGCGACCACGCTCTACGACCGCTGCGTGGTCTATGATCGATGCCGAATCGGCAACCATGTCGTCATCCACGCGGGGACCGTGGTCGGGGCGGACGGATTCGGCTATATCTTCCGGGACGGCCGCCATCGCAAGTTCAGCCACCTGGGAACGGTCATCATCGAGGACGAGGTGGAAATCGGGGCCAACACCTGCATCGACCGCGGCAAGCTGGGAGCCACTCGGATCGGCCGCGGGGCCAAGATTGATGATCTGGTCATGATCGCCCATAATGTGCAGATTGGACCATTGTGCATTGTCACGGCGCAATGCGGCATCGCCGGCAGCGCGCGCCTGGGGTCCGGCGTCATCATGGGCGGACAATCGGGGCTTTCCCACGGCATCTCGGCGGGCGACGGCGTCCGCATCGCGTCCCGGGCCGTCCTGTTCAAGGACGCGCCGCCGGGCGGCGTCGTGTCCGGTTGCCCGGCACAGGATCACCGGACCGAGCAGCGGCAGCGCGCGCAGGCCCGGAGGCTTCCACGATTGCTGGAGCGCGTGGCCGCATTGGAAAAGCGGGTGGCTGAACTTGAAGGCACAACAGACCATTGAGAGACCGGTCGAACTCAAGGGTCGGGGTCTGTTCACCGGCGAGGAAGTCTCGCTGCGCTTCAAGCCCGCTCCACCCAACGCCGGGATTGCGTTTGTCCGGGCCGACGCGGCCACGCCGACGCGTATCCGCGCGCACGTTGCCAACGTGGCCAAACGGGCGCGGCGCACCTCGCTGCGAAACGGCACCATGTCCATCGAGACGGTCGAGCACTGCCTCGCGGCGCTTCTCGGCCTCGGCATCGACAATCTGGAGATCGAACTCAACGGCGGCGAACTCCCCGGCGGAGACGGCAGCAGCCGGTGTTTCATCGAGTGCCTCCAGCCCGCCGGAATCCAGCGCCAGGACGTGCCGCGCAAACCCATCGTCATCGCGGAAACCGTCCGGGTGTCCGAGGGTGACGCCGAGCTCATCGCCGTTCCGACGGAGTCCGAAGGCCTCGACATCCTCTACGATCTCGACTACGGCCCCGGCGCAGCCATCCCGCGGCAGATTCTGGCGTTCAAGCTCTCCTGCGAGGCGTTCTGCGGAGACATCGCGCCGGCTCGCACCTTTCTTCTGGAAGAAGAGGCGAAGCAGTTCCAGGCCGCCGGGCTCGGAAGCCACTTGACCTACGCCGACGTCCTCGTGATCGGGCCCGAAGGCGCCATCGAAAACGAGTTCCGCTTTCCCGACGAGTGCGTGCGTCACAAGATTCTGGACCTGATCGGAGACCTCTATCTCGCCGGACGTCCCTTCCAGGGCAAGATCATCGCCCGAAAGAGCGGCCACGCGCTCAATCACGAACTTGTCCGGAAGCTCCTCGAAACGATCGAGCGCCGCGACCGGTTCTCCACGACGGCCGCCTTTGATGCCCGGCAGCTTCATCGCATCCTCCCCCACCGCTATCCCTTCCTCCTGATCGACCGGGTCATCGAAATCGAGGGCGATCGGCGGGCGGTGGGCATCAAGAACGTCTCGATCAACGAACCCTATTTTCAGGGTCACTATCCCTCACAGCCCATCATGCCGGGGGTCCTCATCATCGAGGCGATGGCTCAACTGGCGGGCATCCTGCTTTCCCAGAAGCTGGAGCACGCCGGAAAAGTGGCCGTTCTGCTCTCGATGGACCACGTCAAGTTTCGCCGGCAGGTCCTGCCGGGAGACCAGTTGGTTTTGGAGGTCGAAACCCTTAGAGTGAAGGCCCGGACGGGGCACGTGCGTTGCAGGGCCTCCGTGGGCGACTCGATGGTCGCCCAGGCGGAGATCAAGTTCATGCTCGTGGACGCGGAACCCGTATAATCACCGACCGCCCCGAGGCAGCGGATGCACGCGACCCCGGGCGGCCTCAAGTGACCGCGCCGATCTTCAGGATCGCTACATGGCGACAATCGCACCGACAGCGACGATCGATCCGAATGCCCGAATCGCCTCCGATGCCGAGATCGGCCCCGGTTGTTACGTGGGGCCTGACGTGGAGATCGGCGCCGGTTGCAGGCTGATCGCCAACGTCACCGTTCTGGGCCACACCCGGATCGGGCAGCGCAACACGTTTTACCCCGCCTGCGTCATCGGCGCCGCCCCGCAGGATTTGAAGTACGAGGGCACGGACACGCGCCTGATCATCGGAGACGAGAACATCTTTCGAGAAGGTGTCACCGCCCATGCCGGCACCGAACTTGGCGGCGGCGTCACCGAAATCGGCAACCACAACCAGTTCCAGGTCGGCTCGCACATCGCCCACGACGTCAAGGTCGGCGATCACTGTATCCTGTCCAACCTGGCCCAGATCGCCGGCCACGTCCACATCGAAGACCACGTCACGGTCAGCGGTCTGGTCGGTGTCCAGCAGTTCGTCACGCTCGGCCGCTACTGCTTCATCACCGGGGCCGCGCGATGCACGGCCGACACGCCGCCCTACGTGATCTACGGCTACGACGGCGTCATCCAGGGGATCAACGTCAAGGGCCTCTCGCGATGGGGCTTTTCCGACGGCTCGATCCAGCAGCTTCGCGACATGTGCAAGCTGCTCTATCCGCGAAGGAACCAGGCGCGGAACGACTACCGGCTCCGAAACCTCTACGGCATCCTGCCCGGCGGTCGCCCCGAAACCAACGGCATGACGACCGTCGCCCGCCGGCTGCGCGACGCCGAGAGCCGGGGCTTCAGCGACGAGCATTGCCAGTACATGATCGCCTTCCTCAAGCGATCGATCCACAACGGTGTCCACGGACGCTATCTCGAATCCTGCCGTCGAGACAACGGGGTCGCCCCCGCCAAGTTCTATCGCGGTGGAAACGGCAACTCGAGGAGCGAGCCCCAGTGACCGACCGACCGACGCGCGCCGCCGTCGTGGGCGTGGGCCACATGGGGCGCCACCACGCCCGCCTCTATCACGAAATCAGCCACGCCGATCTCGTCGCCGTCGTGGATGTCGATCCGCGGCGCGCGAAGCAGTACGCGGATGCGTACGGCGCCCGCCCACTGGCTTCGATCGACGATCTGCCCGACTCGGTCGAGGCGGTCTCGGTCGCCGTGCCGACGGTCCGTCATCTCGAGATTGCCGAGGTCCTGCTTCGCAGGGGGATGGCCGTCCTGGTCGAGAAACCCCTCGCCCCGAACATCGCCGAGGCGCAGCACCTCCTGGCCTGCGCGAGGCAGACCGGCTCGCTCCTGTCGGTGGGACACACCGAACGCTTCAACCCGGTCGTCCGCGCGATCTCCCGGTTGGACATCCGGCCGAAATACATCGAAGCGCAGCGCATCAGCCCCTTTCGATTTCGCTCGGCCGACATCGGCGTCGTCGCCGACATGATGATCCACGACATCGACATCATCCTGCACCTGGTCCGATCGGAGGTGGCGCGGGTGGATGCCGTCGGCGTGCCGGTCCTCGCGAAGCATGAGGATGTCGCCAACGCCCGCGTCGTCTTCAGGAACGGCGCCGTCGCGAACTTCGCGGCCTCGCGGCTGGCCATGAAGACCGACCGGCGGATCCGGGTGTTCAGCGAGACCGCCTATCTGTCCCTGGACTACCAGCGCAAGACGGGCATCGCCATCACCCGCGACGCGAACCTGGACATCCTCGCGCTGGCCAAGGACAAGAAGTTGGAAGACCTCGCGCAGATGGCGAACCTGGACTTCGGCAAGATGGTCAAGGTCGAGCCGCTCGTGATCGACGATGTCGAGCCGCTCCGTGCCGAGCTGGAGGCCTTTCTTCACAGCGTCCGAAGCGGCGAGCCGCCGGCCGTCACGGCCGAGGACGGCGTCGCCGCCGTCCGACTCGCCTCCGACATCGTCGAGGCCATCCGAGCCCACCGCTGGCAGGACTGACACGTCGGAAGGGATCGCCCGAGGCGACCTCACATCCGCGAACGGTGAACATCAGCGGGTCACGTCCCGTTCAGCAGCGCCGCCAGGTCGTCCAGGGTCGCGAACTCATGCGCCGGTTCGTGCGTCCCGATGTCGTGGATCCGGCCTTGGCGATTCAACCAGCCCCCGCGAATCCCCGCCGCCAGCGCGCCGCCGATGTCGCTGTGCAACGAGTCGCCCACGTGGATGACGCGGTCGCGCCGCCAACCCGTCTGCCGCAGGGCCGTCTCGAAAATGCGCGGGTCGGGCTTGTAGGACCGCGCGTCTTCCGAAGTCACGAGATGCGCGATCGGCAGACCGTGCACATCAACGGCCGCCTCCGCATCGGCGCGGTCGGCATTCGACACGATGCACACCGGCAGGTGGAACCCGGTGAGGAATCGTTTCGCCTCCGGCTGGAGCGGCGGAGCCCGCCAGTATTCCCGAAGCCGGTGAGCATGCGGATACGGATCGACCTCGACACCCAGTGCCGCCATCGTGTCGCGCAGCGTCCGCACTTCGATTTCAAACAACGTCAGAAAACCGTCGCCGTTGCAGGAATCCAGAAACCGGAAGAAACACTCTCCCCAGCGGATGCTGAGATCGCGCGGCGGCATCGAGATGCCCGTCTCGCCAACCACATCACGGCAGACGGCCTCGACCGCGTCGCGGTCTCCCGTGGTGAGCGTGCCGTAGAAATCGAGGAAGACCCCGTCCAGATCCATGCGTTTCTCCCACTCGCGTCACTTCCCCACGCAGAAGCGAGAGAAGATCCGTCCCAACATCGCCTCCGTCGGGTCTCGGCCGACCAGCCGGCCGAGGGCATCGGCTGCCGCGTGCAGCTCCGCCGCGACCAGGTCCGCCTCCGCCAGGCTTTCGGGCGAGCAATCACAAATCCGGATCGCCCGGGCCACCGCCGCCACCGCCTCGCGCAGCGCCTCGCGGTGCTCGGCCACCAGCGCGATGGCCGCTTCCCCGGCCCGCGCCGGGCGGTCCGTCAGGGCCGAGACGATCCGCCGTTTCAATGCCTCGCACCCCTCACCGGTCACGGCGCTGGTGAGGCACACCGGCCCGCACCGGGTCGCCGAGAGGGCATCCGCGGCCGCGGCGCCGCCGTCGCGGCTGAGCAGATCGACCTTGTTGCCGACCACGATGATCGGCAGTCGATGCCGCACCAGGTCGCTCGCCGCTCCGGCCGTCTCGGGCCGTGTCAGGTCCGTTACGACCAACAAGAGGTCGGCGTCGCGGACCGCGCGACCGGTCGCGGCCTGGGCTTTCGCGTCGACTTCGCCGACGGCGTCCGTCAGGCCGGCGGCATCGACGAGAAGACACGCGATGTCGCCCAGTTCGAGCGGCGCCGACAGCCGGTCGCGCGTCGTTCCGGGAACCGGCGCGCAGATCGCTCGATCCAGACCGGTCAGCCGGTTGAGCAGGCTGGACTTGCCCACGTTGGGCCGACCCACGATGGCGATCTGCGGGAGTTCACCCCAGCGCTCCGCCCGAAGGCCGGCCTCGGCGGTCGACCGCAGTGCGTCGTGTATCGCGGCCAGTTTCTCGGCGAGTTCGGCGGGCGTGATGAACTCGATCGGTTCGTCCGCGAAATCCAGGGTGCCCTCCACAAGCGACAGCAGATCGGCCAACATCTCTCGCGCCCGTCCCGCCGTTTCAGACAAGTCGCCGTGAAGCAAACGCTCCGCCGCCTGCAATTGCAGGTCCGACCGGGCGGCGATCACCCCCGCGATGCCGTGAACCTGGGAAAGATCGAGCGCGCCGGAGAGAAACGCGCGGGCCGTGAACTCGCCCGGCTCCGCCCGGCGGGCGCCCCGGGCGATGCACGCCTCGGTCAGCAATCCCAACACGGCCGGCGCGCCGAGCAGGTGAAACTCCACCACGTCCTGCCGCGTATAGCTCCGGGGTTGGCGAAACAGATAGAGCGCCGCGGGCAGTTCCGACCGGCCGATCATTACGTGACCTTCGAGATACGCCGGCGCCGCGACATTCCTGAGGAACGCCAACGACGCTTCGCGGCACGGGCCTGGCGCCTGAGGCGGTCCTGTCGAGGCTGTTGGATGCCGAGGGGGGCCGCCGGGGCTCTCCACTGGCGCGCCGCCCGTTGGTCGAAACAGTCCGGCGGCGATCGGGAGGGCATCGGTGCCCGTCAGTCGCACGATCCCGCGGGCCGCGGCGCCCGGCGGAGAGCTGACGGCGACGATGGTATCGTCCACATTCATGGCGGGCGGGATCACGGGAGGCTCGGTTCCACCCCGGCGGCGGCCTGCTTCCAACGGGCTTCCGCCGCGACCGATCTCGGCGCCACGGCCGACAGACCGTGCGGCACCGCCTGGCCCCGCTCATCAACGGTGCAGAAAAGGAATGTCCCCGTTGCGACCGGCTTGCGCTCGCTCTTGGGTTGGAGTCGGCGGGCGTCAACGCGCACACCGATGGTTGATTCTCCAACGTAATCCACCCGTCCCGTGAATTGAAGAATGTCTCCCAGGCGCGCGGGGCTCCGCATCGACAGGCTGCGAATGGACATGAAGACGACGGGTCGAGCCTCGTCGAAGCAGTTCTCCGCCGCGATGTAGGCCATTTGGACGCACCACTCGACGCACCGACCGCCGTAAAGGGTGTGGTGATGGTTGAGGTCTTCGCCCTTCACGAGCCGTGTCGTGCTGATCCACCGATCATCCGATTCATGCGACGGCATGACAGCCTTTCGTTTCTAACTCGATCGCGGCCCCGCATCCGGCTCAGACCGAAAAGGCTGATTATACGGCCGGCCCGTCGTCTCGTCAGCGCGTCGCCCCGTGGAGGTCGACCCACTGCTCAGGTGACAGGTCTTCCGGACGCGACGCGGCGGGCAGACCCAGACGCTCCAGACGGGGCAGAATCTCCCCGTCCAACCGCAGTTTCCGGGCGATGTGGGCGAGGGTCTTCCGCCGTTGCCGGAAGAACCGCCTGACGAACACGGCGAAGGCGGCCGCGTCCTCGAGCCCGACGGCCTCTTTCGACTTCACGTCCAGACGCAGCATGGCCGAATCCACCTTGGGAGACGGCCAGAACGCCTGGGGCGGGACCCGGGCGATCCGCCGAACCACTGCAAGGGACTGCGCCAGAATGCTCACCGGTCCGTAGGCCCGCGTCCGCGGCGCCGCGAGGAACCGGCCGGCGACCTCCGCCTGCACCGTGAAACAAAGCCGCTCGAAGCCGAGATCGCCCAGCAGCAGGTTCATGACGATCGGAGTCGCGATATCGTAGGGCAGATTGGCCACGAGCTTCAACGCGCCGCCCGACGCGCCGCGGGCTTCGACCAGGGCCGCCGCGACCTCGCCGCTGATCTTCGACTTGCCCTCAAGCGCGTCCGTGTTCAGCAGGCGAACGCGCCCGATCCCCGCGACCGATCGACGGGCCACCTCCACCAGTCGTGGATCAATCTCCACGGCCACGACGTGACCGGCGACCGAGGCCAGGAGCCCCGTCAGGCTTCCCGTTCCGCAGCCGACCTCGAGCACGGTGTCGGCCCGCGCCAAGTCCGCCGATGCGACCAGTTTGCCCATCAGGTTGCGATCGATCAGGAAGCATTGTCCGAAGCATTTCCTGGGCGACAGGCCGGCCGCGTTCAACAGGTCTTGAACCCGCCCCTGGGTCTGAAACGACGAGCTTTCGCCGGCGGGTGACAAGGAAGCGCTCCAAACAACTACGCTGATTATAATGGCTGCGGTCCGGTTGGATGCCATCATTGAGTAGGTTGTTTTCCTTCCGAGATCAGGGAGTCCGGTATGCGATCCAATGAAGTCCTTCGGGAAGCGGCGGAAACCGTCGGCGTCAAGGTGCTGGCCGGCAGACTCCGGCTCAGTCCGGCCCTGATCTACAAGTGGTGCCAGGAGGCGAACCCCGGCGATCCGGACACGAGCGGCACGCGCAATCCGCTGGATCGGCTTCGCGAGATCATCGAGGTCACCGGTCACATTCCGGTCGTCAACTGGCTCTGCCACGAGGCCAACGGCTTCTTCGTCCACAATCCGGAGGCCGCGTGTGAGGACATCGACGCGGACCTGCTCCAATCGACGCAGCACCTCGTGATGGCCTTTAGCCGCCTGCTCAAAGAGGTCAGCGAATCCGTCGCCAACGACGGCGCGATCGAGCCGGACGAAGCCGACCGCATCCGCGCCGACTGGGAACAACTCAAGACCACCGCCGAGACCTTTGTCGCTGCGTGTGAGCGCGGCGTCTACCGCAAGAAGCGAGCGTGAGCGGCCTGATGGCCGCGCCGCGCCGCGGCGTGGAATCGCCTGTACCCCCGCAACGTTCCTGCCGATATCCCCATAGAATGAAGCGTCCGCGGGCCGGATCCACACGCCCCGCACGGAACCGACGATGACCCGATTGAAACGACGGACGATCGCAATAGTCTTCTCCGTGCTCGCCGCGGGCCTCGCGTCCGCCGGCGCGTGCAGCGACGAGCAGGAACGGCTCGGTGAACCCAGGCGCACGGTCTTCTCGTCGAGGGAGTTCGATCGGGGTCGGACCGACGGCCGGCGCGACGCCAAGGCAGCCTGGTTCGACGACAGCGGCGCCTGGATGTGGCTCTGGATGATGGACGAAGACTACGCAAAAGGCTATGAACAGGGCTGGACCGAGGGCCGGTCGCAGGCCAAGTTCCTGGCAACCCAGGAGAAGAAACGCAGGATGTACGAGCGGCAGCAAGAGAAGCTCGGGTCCGCTGGTCGAAAGGAACGGTGATGAAGATGCGCGGAGAGGAATCGGACCACGCCACACTGCTGCATCTCGACGGCGTCCTCCGCGACGGGGACGACCTGATCAGCACGATCGGCCGCCTGATGGACGAAGACCATCGACCGATCGTGCTGGACCTGTCCCGGGTCGAGATGATCAGTTCCGCCGGACTCGGGGCGCTCGTCCAATTGAACGCCCGCGCCAACACGCAGGGAACCCGCATCGTCCTCGCGAGCCCTTCGCCGTTTGTCCAAGGCGTCTTGCAGACGACGAAGCTCGATCGGTTCTTCGACGTCCACAAGAGCCTGGAGGCCGCGCTCGCGGCGGTCAAATAGGCGCCACTCCCCGCGCGGGATCGAACAGAATCGATTGCCCCACGACCCCCGCCTGGCCGGCTCTGCCGTTCGGCGGATCAAAAAGGCATCTCGATCGGCGGCGCCACGGCCAGGCGCCTGAGACGACAAGCGTCTATATCGAGCCCCAGGCCGGGCCCGGCCATCGGCGCCCAGCGGCCGCCGAATGAAAAGCGCAGCGGCTTGCGAACCACGTCATCCGTCAGCAGGAACCGGCCGAAGCTCCCCTCGGCGAGGCGGATGTCCGGCACCCACTGAAGCAGCCAGCGACCCGCGGCCGACAGGATGCTCGTCTCGCCGACCATGCAGCCGAGCTGGCAGGCGATGCCGTGACGCCGCGCCGTGGCGGCGAGACGGAGCGTGGGCAGGAGCCCCCCGTTCTTGCTGATTCGGAGATTGAACCACCCCGCGCCGCGGTGGACGATCAACCACTCCGCATCGTCGGGTGTGACAAGCGACTCGTCCGCCATCAGCGGGAGGCGCGTGCGCCGGGCGAGTTCGCCCCAGTCCTTGCCCGCGTCCTTGGGCAACGGCTGCTCGACACAGGTGATGGGCAGGTGTTCCCAGGACCGCAGCTTGTCGACCGCCTGTTCAATCTCCCACGCCCCGTTCGCGTCGACCACCAGCGTGATCGTGTGCCGCTCCAGGCCGCGACGCAGCGCGCGAACCGCGGCGAGGAGGCGATCATGGTCCTCCGCGTCTCCGACCTTGAGTTTGAAGTGGCGAATCCGCCCGAGACGCACCTTTCGGATGAACCCGGCGACGCGCGACGGCGCCATGCTCGAAATCACGACGCCGAAGCGGGCCGTGTCGCGGCTGCCCGGCGGCCCGAACCGCGGTTCCTCCAGCCAGCCGGGGATCGAATCCCACGACCGATCGAACGCACGGGCGTAGGCGTCGAGCAGGGCCAGTTCCACCGCCGCGCGCGCCGCCGTGACGACTCGCCCGGCGGCATCGGTCAGCGGCAGCTCGGCGACGGCCTCGATCGCCTCGCCGAAATGCGCAGGCCGCAGGTCAAGGAGAATCGGTACGAAGGTCTCGCGAATCGCGCGGAGGACATCGGCGTGCGATTCGCCGGTGACGTAGGGGCGCGGGTGCGTCTCGCCGTAGCCCACGGTGTGATCGGCGAGTTCGATCCGGACGACGACCGGCTCGGCGCAGACCCGCTCCGCCGCCGCATGTGAAAAGCGAACCCGCATGGGAATGGCGAGCGAGTAAACCCCGAGGTTGGCGATGGGGAGCGGGCGGAGCATTCCGCGTGCATTGTACGGGCGCCGGGCCACGCCACCAGCCGCGCGGGTTCTCCGATCAGAATGCGATTCTTCGCGGGCGCCCGCTGCCGGTTGCCTCTCTCGGCCCGTGCGGTTATACCTTTCCGCCTTGTGTCGAGACACCCCGTCCCGCAGCGCGGGACCCCTGAGGAAGTCGGAATGCCCGATCCGAACGCCGCGGCGCCATTGCGTAGCGAATCCGAAGCAGGCGACCCGCCCGGCTTCCGACTGCGGCGCATCCGGAACTGGTTCTTTCTCGGGCTGACCTACGCCGGTTACTACCTCTGTCGATACAACCTGAGCTTTATCGCGCCGGAATTGATGCGCGACCTGGGACTGGACAAGAAGCAATACGGCGCGATCCAGTCCGCCCGCGACGGCGCCTACGCGATCGGCCAATTCGTCAACGGTCTGTTCACCGACCGGCTGGGCGGGAAGCAGGCCATGACCCTCGGCGCGATCGGGACGATCGTGCTCAACCTGGTCTTCGGCCTGACCGCCTGGTCGAACATCGGTTGGATGTTCGCCGCCTTGTTCATCGTCCGGATGGCCGACGGCTATGTCCAGGCGTTCGGCGCGCCGGGCATGGTCAAGATCAATACGGCCTGGTTCCGGCGGAAGGAGCGCGGCGCGTTTGCCGGGATTTTCGGCGGAATGATCCAACTGGGCGCGATCGGCGGCGGCAAGCTGGCCGGACTGCTGGCGACCGGTTTCGCCGTCCCGCTGATTTTCTTCACACTGACGATCCCGAAGATGGACTGGCGGTACATGTTCATCGTGCCCTCGGTCGTCGTGCTCATCGTCATCGTGCTGATGAACCTGATGGTGAAGAACCATCCGGAAGAGGCGGGCTACCGCATCGTGCACGATGACGAAGACGAGAGTGAAGACCCGCATCAGACGATTCATGTCGCGGAGGTGTTCCGGAAGATCGCCTCGAACAAAATCGTCTGGATCGTGGCCGGCGCCTATTTCTGCACGGGATTCGTGCGGAGAGGAATCGAATCCTGGTGGGTGGTTTACCTGGAAGATGTGTGGCACGCAGGCAAGGAATCCGGCATCTTCCTCTGGCTCGTGGCCCTGATTCCGCTGACCGCTTTCCTGGGCTCGCTCAGCTCAGGCATTGTCTCGGACAAACTGGTCGGCGGCCGGCGCGCGCCGGTTGCGACGGTTCTTTATCTGTCTCAGACCGTCTTCAGCATTCTGGCCATGATCTTCGCCGGGACCTCCGGCGATGGAAGCATGATCGTCGCCGCCGTTTTGCTCGTCGGGATCAACATGATGTGCAACTCGACCCATTCGATCCTCGGAACCGCCGCGGCGATGGACCTCGGCGGCCGAAAGATGGCGGGCTTCTCTTCGGGCGTTATCGACTCTTTCCAGTATTACGGCGCGATGTTGGCCGGCTACGCACTCGGCTGGGCCCTTGAGCAATTCGGTCGAAGCTCAACCGACGCGGCGGCTGACGTCGCCGGCAGCAGTCCCCCGTTCGATCCGATGATCTGGTTCGGCTCCATGGTGCCGTTCGGCTTGCTCGGCACCTGCCTGATGGGCTACCTCTGGATCGCGCACCGAGGCAAGGACACGCGCGGCACCTGATCGCTCGGCCCCGTTCGCACCACACCGGCAGATCGCGATTCGGCAATCGGCGCTGCGTGCCCGATCAATCACCCGTGCGAAAGCCGCTCGCGGTCACGGCATCCGGCCGGAGCGTGATCCGCACGCAGCCCACATCCGCCGTGTTGAAGTATTCCCGATCTCCGACCAGCGCCCGGATGTTGTTCGTCGTCAGGCTGTCACGCTGGCCGGTCGATCGAACCACGACCCGCGGATCGACGGCATCGAGCAGCGCCGCCGTGTTGTGCACGACGCCGCCGTGGTGCGGCAGGGCGAGCACGTCGGCCTCAAGGTCGCCGTCCGCGAGCAGACCCACGATGCCCCACTCAGCGATGTCGCCCGTGAGCAACACACGCCGGCCCCGGTAGGTGAGGCGCAGCACCATCGAACTCTCATTCGCATCCGGAGCGGCCCGTTCGCGGCGCGGAGGCGGCCAGAGCGTTTCAACGACCACTTCGCCCGTCCCGTCAAGCCGCTTCGAACCATGCACGATCTCGACCCCGACGCCGCGTGCCCGCATGGATTCCAGAAAACGCCGCACCGTTCGGTCATCGCGGGCAAACGGCTCAAACTGGTCACTGATGACCAGCCGGCGGATAGGAAACCGCTTCGACAGCGATTCGAGCGCCCCGTAGTGATCGAAGTTCGGATGGGAGACGAAGACCGTGTCGATTGAGCGGATTCTACGATGTTCGAGAAAGGCCGCGCCGACTTTCGCCGCGTCAAACGGCGAACGCGTGCCGAAGTCGTAGAGCATGGTCCTGCCGTTGGGCAGCTCGATCACCGTGCCCGTGCCGTTGCCTACGGCAAGCATCCAGACGTCGAGGGTGTCGCGGTCTCGGCCCGCCGCGGCCGGCGCGATCAGCCACCAGGACAGCAGCACGCCCGCGGCGACCTTGTATCCGTGGCGCCACGGCATCCAATGACGGCGATAGCCCCAGAGCCAGAACACGCCATAAACCGACAGCACCCAGACGAGCGACGGCGAGCGCCCGTCCAGCTTGCCCGCCGGCAGATGCGTCAGCAGGTCGACCCAGCCGACCATGAGATGGGCCGCGCCGCGGAGGAGCGGCCCGAGAACCACTCCACTCTGCGGCAGAATGAGCCCGAGCAGAACGGTGAGAAAACCGACGGAGGTGGTCAGCATCGCCAGCGGGCCGAGCGTGAAGGTGCCGAACCATCCCCAGGGCAGAAAGTTGTTGAAGCGATAGCACCCCAGCGGGGCCGTGATGAACCACTCCGAGACGGAGACGACGAACAGCAGCGCGACGACCGACGCCACGCGGTCGGTGAGCCCGGTCCGCACCGGCGGCAGCGCGAGGCTTCCGCCGGCTTGCGCGAATCGATCGGCACGGACGATGAAGAGTCGCGCCAGGCGCCCCCGTTGCCGGTCGAGCAGCCGCCGGGCGATGCCGTTGGAGACGAGCGGACAAAAACGCACGAGCCCGAGCGTGGCGAGGAAGCTGAACTGAAAAGCGGCCGTGAACAGGTCGGCCGGATCGATCATCAACAGGACGATCGCCGCACACGCCAGCGCGTTGACCGAATCGTAGCGCCCTCGAAAAAAAGCCCCCGCGCAGATGAGGACGCCCGCGATGCCCGCGCGCAGAATCGACGGGCGCGGTTCGGCCAACAAGACAAACGTCAAAATCAGAGTTCCGACGAACACGGCGGCCGGGCGCGGATGGATGCCGAGCACGCGCGTGACGCCCCAGCCGATCAGGCCGAGCCAGAGCACGTGCATCCCGCTCGCCGCGAGGAAGTGGACGTTGCCCGTCCGAAGAAACGCCTCGTTCATCGGTTTCGAGACGGCGCTGCGCCGGCCGAGCACCATCGCGGCCACGACGCCCGCGGCCGGGTCATCCGCGCTGAAAGCCGGGTCGATCAGATAGCCGCGCAACCGATTCCGAACACTCGCAAGAACACCGCGCCACCCCTTCGCGTCTCCACGGCGCAGCACGGTGACCGCCTCGGCATGGTCGCACGAAAGCCCGACACGGATGCCCCGGCGGCGGAGGTGACCCGCCCAGTCGTACGCGCCGGGATTCATCGGCCCGCGCGGCCGATAGAGCCACCCCCGCATCCGAACCCGGTCGCCCGCTTGA
>JBHHUY010000041.1:0-16054 GCA_046753965.1 Phycisphaerae bacterium | reverse complement strand
GGATGCTGATCAACACCGCGATGATCGAAATCACCACCAACAGCTCGATCAGCGTGAATGCGCGAGATACGCGTTTCATGATCGACATTCCATGACACTCCTTCCTGCGGGCTCACGCCCGAGCCCCACACACCGTTCGGTTGACCACCCTCGCCTGGAATCTCGTGCGCGGCGCGCATGAAGCCGCCGACGCGGGATTGCAGCATTCACGATCAGCAGGGAACGATTGGGTTCCACCCCACCCCGTCCCTATCAACAACACCAGCATACCCGAAGGCACGCCGGACACAAACCCAAAACCACATCATGGTCCTGTGCGGCGGAAGAACCGACGGCTCGGTCCGGCCGCTCGATCAAGGTCGGTCAGAGACGCGGCGCCGTCTCTGTCTCATAATCAGGACACCGGACATCAGGACCAGCAGCGCCGAGGCCGGCTCGGGAGCGAGGACAAACGACTGCGGCGCGATGGTGTTCGGCTCGATGTTGACAATCAGACGACCGAAAAAGTTGGCGGCCGGATCGCCGAGCCCGATCTGGTAGCTCCCCAGTTGATCGCCCGAAGCCGCGACGAAATCAATAACGTAGTGCGCGACGATCGCGCCGATCTGCGGTTGGACGGGATCGCTCAGCGGCACCTGATCGCGAAAGCGGAACTCCCCCCCCTGCGTCGAGGCAAGCTCGGCGCCGGTCGGTGGATTCGGGATCCAGTATTCCGATCCGAGCGAACCGGTGTCCTCCGTCAAGACCTGATTCAGGGTAAAGGTCGCGGACGGAAGCCCTCGCAGAAGTTTCGCGATGAGCACCTGCGAAGAGAACAGGTCATAGCTCGTGGGGGCGCCGCCGAATGCGGCGAATCTGAGGTTGAACTCGACCCGGCCTTCCGCCGAAGTCGGTGTGCTCGAATCGAGGTGGACGGCCAGGTCGGCGATCGTCAAGGCGGCTCCGGCGGCCGGGCGAACCGACGCGTCCAGCGCGCAGCCGACCACGAGCGCCACAAGCGCCGTCTTCAGGCCGGTCGTCCCAACGCGCATACGCTCCATCCCCTACTGCGAGGCATGTGCGCACCCGCCGCTCGTCGCACCGAGCGCGCACTCTCCCGCTCCAGTTAAGCCTCTATTGGAGACTGTTTTACAGCGATTGTCAACCTCCGGTCTCCGGCGGGTCCGAGTCGACGCGCCGCTTCTCGCGGCGATTCCGGGCCACGTCTCGTCAAGGAGCCTTGCGACACTCGGGTTCTCGAAGCGGCGGCACGCCCCGTCGGCTCCATCCCTACGGCACCACACAGGCGCCGTGGCCGTCGCTATCGAGAGCGACGAAGTCCACAATTGCGCGGTCGATAACGTAATTCGATGTGCCATCACAGTTTATGTCGGCGGCCAGGATCATGCCGGGATCTGTCTCGGCGCCCAGCTCGACCGTGTCGATGATCGCCTTATCCGCATCGTCGGCGCAACCGTCGTGGTTGACATCGCCAACGAGCCGCACCGGAAGCTCGAAACTCGCCGTTCCGCTATTGCCGGCGTCGTTGCCCGTCACGGTCACGGTCACGAGATACGGCTGGCCGCTGGGCGAAAAGGCGGGGCGCAGCGGCGGCAGGAAGGACTCCTGCCCGGTCTGCCCCCCCGAGACCTCCTCGAACAGGGCGCCGGGCCGGTCGCTCGGCGGCGATACCGTCCAGACGAAGCTATAGCCCGAGTTGCCGACGGGGTCGTTATCGACCGTCGCGGAGAACACCACCGGGCAGGCGCTGGCGTCCGTCGGCGTGCCGGATTGATCCACGATCACGAGATGCTCATAAACCCAGCTTCGGTCCGCCTGAGCGGTGACCGTGAGGTCGGTCTCGCAGGCGTCGCCGAGGCCGTCGCCGTCCGCATCCTCCTGGTTCGGATTCGCCGCGGCCGGGCAGATGTCACAGGCGTCGATCACGCCGTCACCATCGGCGTCTGCTTCACAATCATCCGGAATCGCATTCTGGTTGCAGTCCGGGCTGGTCCCATCCGCGATATCGACAGCGTCCTCGATCTGGTTCTGGTTGCAGTCCGTGATGACGGGCGGTGGCGGCTCACCCGTCGGCGGCGTGCCCGGCGACGGTGTCAAACCGGCGACAAGCGTCTGAATCAGCGACAAGACGAGGAAGATGCTCAGCAGGGCGCCGACAGTCGTGACGATCGGCGCCCAGATCAGCACGAGGGTCGCGAGAACCAGGAGGATCGGACCGGCCAGCGCAGCCCCCGCCTTGTTTGCCGGGGAGGCGATCGGCCCCAGGTCCACGACCTCGTCGGAGCCTGCGACCGGGACAAGAGAATCCGACAACGGACGCCCCGCCTCGCGGTCGATCACCTGAGCGAGTTGGAGCAACTCCGGATTCGCGTCGACAAATGCCTGAACGTCATCGCCAGCGGAGGGCTTCGCCGCCCCGGCGGGCTTCGCGGGCGCCAGCCACTCGAAGCCGTCATCGGTTCTGATCCGCGTGACGTGCTTGGCGGAATCAAGCGAGAGGGTGACCGTGCGGCCCAACCTGCCGAGCTCAATCTCAGTGGCGACAAACTGTCCGCCGGTGTCGACATATCGACCTGACAACTGGAGGTTCTCATCGGCGAAAACCACGCGGAAGGTCTGAGCCTGGGGATCGATCTGGAAACGCTGTGCGCCGCCGAGGGCGCTGCCTTCGAGGGCCTGCGCCAACGGGTGATCGGGCGTCAAGTCGATGCCGAAGCCCGCGTCGAGCGGCGCGGCCACATCGGCGATGCCGCCGCAGCCGCCGAGCCAGACATGCAGGTTCAGGACGAGCATGACGCAGAACAGCGCGCCGGCCTTCCGCCGACAAGATCTGATGACCCTCGGATTCATGGCTTCATCCTTGTTGGCTCGGCGCAGGAACGGACGTCGCTTCCTCGTGCGAGGATTGCCCGCCCCCCGATCAGCGCCTTCCTCATGCTCCCCGGCCTGACGGCGGCCAAACGCCGCATTTCGAGATTATACGGCCTCGGCGGGGCTTGCCGCAATGGCATGGTCCGCCGAAACCGGGCGGCGCGGCTCCATGGATAGAACCTCCGGCTCCACCATCCTATTTCCGGACCGGTTCCCGACGCAGGCCGAGCATTTTTTCGACCCGAGCCCGAACTTCGCCGGGCCCGCCGGCGTAGAACCCCCGTCTTCCTCCTTCTCGCGCGGCCGGGATGGCCGCCCCGGGCGAACCCGGGGCGGCCATCCCTCTTTTTTTCCCGGGGGCCGAATCTCCCGATCCGCCGACCGAATAATCCGCAGGGTTCCGCCGCTGCCCCTCGCGGGCAGGGCCCGGGACGTCCGGTATGATGCCCCCATGCTCGATCTTGAGAATGTCACAAAGTCTTTCGGACACACCCGCGTCCTCGGGCCGATCGATCTGCACATCCCCGCCGGCGAGACGACGGTGCTCCTCGGGCCGAGCGGTTGCGGAAAGTCGACGATCCTCCGTCTGATGATCGGATTGGTCGGGCCCGACAGCGGCCTCATCCGCTTCGAGAACGAGCCCGTCACGCCGCGGAGCGCCTCGGCCGTCCGCCGGAAGTTGGGCTACGTCATCCAGGAGGGCGGGCTTTTCCCCCACTTGACCGCCGAGGGCAACGTCGGGCTGATGGCACGCCACCTCGGCCACGACGGGCAGGCCGTCCGCAATAAGATCGCTCAGCTCTGCGAACTCACACGGTTTCCGCAAGACGGCCTGCGCCGCTATCCCGCCCAGCTCTCCGGAGGGCAGCGGCAGCGCGTCAGCCTGATGCGGGCCCTAATGCTGGATCCGCACGTCCTGCTCCTCGACGAGCCGCTCGGCGCGTTGGACCCGATGATTCGCTCCGACCTGCAAGCAGACCTGAAAGGCGTCTTTCAGCGACTCCGCAAAACGGTCGTCATGGTCACGCACGACATCGGCGAGGCCGGTTTCTTCGGAGACCGTATCGTTCTGCTGCGGGACGGACTGGTCGTACAGGAAGGCACTCTTCGAGAGTTGGTCGAGGCGCCGGCGGACCCGTTCGTCGAACGATTCATCAGCGCCCAAAGGGGTCCGTTGGAGATTCTGAACACGTGATGCGAGTCGGATCACTCCGGTGCGTGACGACGGGCGCGCTGCTCCTCCTGGCCGGCGCTCGGCCGGTCGCGCCGGCGCGCGCCGAGGCGCCGCCGATCCGGATCGGTTCCAAGAAGTTCACCGAATCCGCGATCCTGGGCGAAGTGCTCTGCCACCTCGGTCGTTCCATTGGCCTGGCCGTCGAACACAAGCGCGACTTCGGCACGCGCATCCTCTTCGACGCGCTCAAGATCGGCGAAATCGACGCCTACGTGGACTACACCGGGACGATTTCGCACGAACTCCTGTCAAACCGGCGGTTAGTCGGTGAATCGCAGATTCGATCCGTGCTCGCGGAATCGGGGATCCGCATGACGCGGCCGCTCGGCTTCAACAACACCTACGTCCTCGGCATGAAGGAGGACACGGCCCGGCGATTGGGCATACGGACGATCTCCGATCTCAAGCGCCATCCCGATCTGGCCGTCGGTTTCAGCAACGAGTTCATGGACCGTCAAGACGGCTGGCCGTCACTCCGCGACCGTTACGCCCTGCCGCAGCGGCGCGTACGGGGGATGGACCACGACCTCGCTTACCGCGGCATCGAGAACGGCGCCGTGCAGGTGATCGACCTCTACGCGACCGACGCGAAGATCCTCAAGTATCACCTGCGGTCGCTCGTCGACGATCTCCATCATTTCCCCTCGTACAGGGCGGTCATTCTCTATCGTGCCGACCTGGAAGCCCGCGCGCCGGAGTTTGTCCGCCAACTGCGGCGACTGGAGGGACGCATCAGCGAAGCGACCATGACCCGAACGAACGCGCGGGTCGATCTCAACCGGATTCGCGACAGCGTCGCCGCGGCCGATCTGTTGGCCGACGTCCTGGGCGTTCGCGTGCAGGTCGCCGAAACAGACCTCACGGCGCGGCTGCTCCGTCTGACAGGCGAGCATCTCTACCTCGTCGGCATCTCGCTCGGGGCGGCGATTCTGATCGCCATCCCATTGGGCATCCTGGCGGCGAAGTCCAACAACATCGCGGCGCAGCTCATCCTCGGTTCGACGGGGATCATCCAGACGATTCCCGCGCTGGCGTTGCTCGTGTTCATGATTCCGATCTTTCACCGGATCGGAACGCTCCCCGCCATTGTCGCGCTGTTCCTCTACAGCCTGCTTCCGATCGTCCGCAACACCTACGCCGGGCTGCACGCCATCCCGCCGGCGCTGAGCGAATCGGCGGTGGCGCTCGGTCTCCCCGCCCGTGCGCGGCTCTTCCGCGTGGAGCTTCCGATGGCGTCGCGCGCGATCCTCGCCGGCATCAAGACCTCCGCCGTGATCAACATCGGCACGGCCACGCTGGGCGCGCTGATCGGTGCGGGCGGGTACGGTCAGCCGATCCTCACGGGGATCCGCCTGGATGACATTCCCCTGATTCTACAGGGCGCCGTGCCGGCCGCGCTGCTGGCGCTGCTGGCGCAGGGTTTGTTTGAAGTCGCCGAGCGCCTGTTCGTGCCGAAGGGACTGCGGCTGCGGCCCGCCGATTGACCGGAGGAGTCTCGCGTGCCCGGGGACGCCGCGAACAAGGCCCCGGCTGTTCGCCCGCCGAGACCGCTGTCGCCCGCATCGATGCGTCGGATGGGCTCACGTTTGACACACATGCGAGATTGAGCGACACTACCGGCTGATTTCGCGTAGGGATCCCAGCGCGGCCCTCGACCGCGGCCAAACCGTGTCGCCGGCGTCCCGCCCGTGGCTCCACCGGCGAGACGCCGGTGCCACGGGCTTCTTCGCAAGACGCGAGGATTCTCGACGTTGGTCGTACAGGGCACAGCGAGGATACGGACCGTTGATGCAGTCTGCCAGAACCTTCAAGCCCGGCGACGCCGTGGGCTCCGCCGGCATTTTTTGTGTCCTCAATTCGCTGCCGGATGAAGCCCTGCGGGCCGCTTCTCTCGCGCCGGCACCGTCCGCCCGCGGAAACCCACCTTGAAACGCCGGAGCACCCCATGCCAACAACCGACGTCTGTCAGACACCGCCGGACGAAGCTCAACGCCGCAGGCGCGCTTTTCAAAACGACGTCTTGATCGGTCTGGGCCGGTCGCAGAAGTCGATTCCCAGCAAGTATCTCTACGACCGGCGCGGTTCGGAACTCTTCGATCGCATCTGTGAACTCGATGAGTATTACCCCACGCGGACGGAACTCGCCATCATGCGGCAGCATGCCGACGAGATGGCCCGGGCTGTCGGCCCACGGGCGATGCTGATCGAATACGGCAGCGGCAGCAGCTTGAAGACCCGGTTGCTCCTCGATCGACTGGATGATCCGGCGGCCTATGTGCCGGTCGACATCTCGAAAGAACACCTGCTCCGCGCGGTCGAGAAGCTCCGGCGCGAGTATCCCCGGCTGCGCATCCTGCCGATCTGCGCCGATTTCACGCGTCGAATCGAACTGCCGGACTGCCCGGGCCCGGTCCGAGCACGGATCGTCTACTTCCCAGGCTCGACGATCGGCAACCTCACGCCCGACCAAGCCGCCGATTTGCTCCGGGGCGTGGCGGCCCTCACGCAAGGCGGCGGGCTCCTCATCGGCGTGGACCTGAAGAAGGACCCCGATTTGCTCCGCCGCGCCTACAACGACAGCCAGGGCCTCACCGCGGCGTTCAACCTCAATCTCCTCGAACACATCAATCGCGAACTCCGGGCCGATTTTCCCGTGGATCGGTTTGAGCACCGGGCCATCTACAATCCCCGGTTCGGGCGCGTGGAAATGCACCTCGTCAGCCGGGTCGCCCAGACCGTCGCCCTCAACGGCGAGACCTTCTCCTTCCGGCGTGGAGAGACAATTCACACGGAGAACTCGCACAAGTTCAGCCTTGCGGAATTCGAGCAAGTCGCCCGGACAGCCGGTCTGCGGGTCCGAAAAGTCTGGCTCGACGACCGCCGGCTCTTCAGCGTGCAGTATCTGACCGCTGGGGACGGGTCTGAGACGGGCCTTCCCGGACACTGCGGCACCCCCTAGAACCTATTTGAAGGCGGTCGCCGGTCGGCGTAGAATCGGCATGGACCGCCGGCCGACACCACGCACGACCGATCGCGGCTTGCCGCGCGGCGTCTCACAGGTCACTCGCCTCGCCCAGGATGACAGAGCCATGTTCTCCCCAAACCCGCTTCGGACCCTCGTGTTGAACCGTGCGCGCAGACGCCCTGCGCTGTGTCTCGCCGGCCTGCTGGTCTTCCTCGGCCTCGGATGCGACACCGGCACGGGCCTCGACGCCCTGTCCGGTTCGGCTCCGCCCGCCGGCGCGGCGCCGATGGACGCGACATCACCCGAGGCCGACGGTCTCCCGGCGCCGGACGCGGTCGCGCGCGACATCGAAGAGGCGGACGTCGTCAAGATCGTCGCCGACAAGCTGTACGCCCTGAACCGTTACAAAGGCCTGCTCGTCATCGACGTGGCCGATCCCGACAACCCCCGACTGCTCGGCAGCTTCGACCTCCGCGGCCGCGGGGTCGAGATGTACGTGATTGGCAATCGCGTCTATGCCCTGCTCAGCGCGGACTTCTTTTTCTTCATGAACGACATGCCCCCGGTCGGCGGGCCCGCGGCGCAGGGCATCGTGCCGGACGGCCCGACGCCCCCGCCGCCCGACTTCGACGGCAGCCAGATCGCCGTGATTGACGTCTCCGATGCCGCCCATCCGGCGCTCGAGGGCAAGATCAACCTGGCCGGGTTCGCCAACGAGAGTCGCCGCGTCGGCGACATTCTCTACGTGATCGGCTCGTCCTTCGGGCCGTTCTTCGCCGACAACAGCGGCGATGCGGCCGGCGCCGGCGAGGGCTTTGTGGCCTCGATCGACGTGGGCGACCCGACGAGCCTCGTCCCGGTCGAACGGAAGAACCTCTCGGGCGACGCCCTGATGATGCACGTGTCGGACACGGCCATCTTCGCCGCCAGCCGCGCATTCGACTTCGATAGCAGCGAGACCCTTACGGACATCCAGGTGGTGGACATCTCCGACCCGGCCGGCGCCATCGTCCTGCGCGACGCCTTCACCGTCCCCGGCAGCATTCGCAATCGCTTCTACATGGACGCCTTTGAGGGCGTGTTCCGAATCGCGACTGAATCGTTCGGGTTCGGGCTGCGCGAAGTCCGCGTGTGGACCTACAGCCTTGCCGATCTCGATCAAGTGACCGCCCTCGGCCAGACCACGCTCGTCGAGAATGAGTCGCTTCGCGCCGTCCGGTTCGACGGCCCGCGGGGCTATGTCGTCACGTTCTTCCAGGTCGATCCGCTCTTCGTGGTCGATCTGCGCGACCCGGCGAACCCGACCGTCAACGGCGAACTCCAGGTGCCCGGCTTCTCCACGCACATCGAGCCCCGGGGCGACCGCCTTATCGCCGTCGGCGTCGACGACACGGACGGACGGCGGCCCGCGGTCTCCTATTACGACGTCTCGGACCCGGCGAATCCCCGAGAGCTCGGCCGCGTCCTGCTCGGGCCGCCCGGCTCGTTCACGTCCTCCGAGGCGACCTATGACGAGAAGGCCTTCAAGATCGTCGACGAGCTCGGCCTGATCGTCATTCCCTTTCGGCACGTCGAGTTTGATGACGACATCGTGTTCTTCGAAGGCGGACCGCCCATGATGGCCGGCGGCCCCGCCGCCAACGATATCGCGCCGCCCACACCGCCCGTCTGCATGAACGGCGTCCAGCTCGTTGACTTCAATGACCAGGCCCTGACGCAGCGCGGCTGGTTCGAGAACGAGGGCCGGGTCCGGCGCGTGGGCGTCATCGGTGATCGGGTGTTTGCGCTGTCCCAGGTCAGTCTCCAGACCGTGGACATCACCGATCGCGATCAACCGAAAGCCACCGGCCGCGCGGACTTCTTCAGCGAAGCGGAGATGCCGCTCTTCGAGGAATGCGGGATCGGTTTTCCCATCGAGCCGGGCCCGTTTGAGGTCTCACCGAACAGCATGATGGGGCTCCTTCGGATGCTGGACATCTGCGGCGCGATGGGCGGCCTGCCCGCGGCGCTTCTGCCGGTCGGCCTTTTGATGTTCATCAGCCGAAGGCGCTGGACCGCCTGATCCGCGGCCGCTGCCGACCGTTCTGCACTGACCCAGCCCTCTCGCGGAGACAGTTGTGCGCGGCCCGGGCGAGCGAAGATTTGGGCCGCGCGTCTGCTCCATCAATCCGGCAGCAGCGCATCATCTTCCTCTTCAGAGAAGAAGCGTAGATGCGTATCGAGCGTCCGTTTCGTAACCGACACACCATCGACCACTTCCGCCCCGCCCTCGCCCATCCATTCATTGTGATGGTATATGTTCGGATCCGACTGCTCCCGAAGCGATTTCTTCCTGCGAAACTCACCGTGTCCATCCGTCCACAGGAGCCCCATGCCCTCGCCTCCCCAGTTCGCCGAGAACGTCCTGCCGTTCTCATAATCCGCCCGATCGCCAAGGTAGACAATGGACCGGCCAGTGTTTCCGAACTTCTCTTTCACATCATTGTCATATGAGTAGGAACAATGGAAACGCACTTGTCCGATGTTCGATGTGTTGATGGGCGTGTCGCTCGTGATTGCCACCCCTCCGAGATCGGCGAGAATGGGACGCCCGTCTTCTGAACGAGCGGCCGCATGTGTATCCAGTGTGTTCGGGTTGATCAGCAGGCGCGGGTCAAGATTATGCTGGCTGGCGAGCAGGCTGAGTCCCAGAAACGCCTTCTCCGCGCGATCGACCATCGCCGGATACGCGTCGTTGTTATCGTTCTGGTAGGCTGTCATCGCAATCCCGATGCCGCGCAGGTGGGCGAGCGTCACGGTGCGCTTGGCCTGTATACGGGCGCTGGAAAGTGACGGCAGTAGAACAGAAACCAATAGCAAGATAATGGAAATCACAACCAGTAGCTCGATGAGCGTAAACGCCCGGTGAGCGCGCGAAGCTGTTTGCATGCGCATTGGACACCTCCCTAACATGACGGCGCCGGATCGACCGGCGCGGCGTCCCCTGAGACCTTTGGCCGTGGTTCGCCCGGCCCATGGACCGCCGTTCATGGGCTTCGGCTGGGCGGTTTCGTCGTTTCCAGCGCTGTCACAGGCATGGCGGCAGCGCTGCGATTTTCGCTGCCCCGACGGGCAGAGGACGGTCGCCACGGGTGGAGCGAAGCGGAACCCGTGACCATCGCCCGCGACCCCGCCGGGGCGGACGGTCCTCCACGTCACGGCATGACAACACAGAGCGTTGCCATACCAGAGGATGGACGAATCCTCGGAAGACGTATCCGCAGATCGCCGTTCAGGAAGTTGTGGGCGGGCCCCTCTGCTGAAAGCACGCGAGGGTGAGAGAAGCGAACCACGGCTCCGCCTCTGCGACGTGAACCGACGCCACGTTCGACTCAAGAACGTCGGCTTGGCCGGGAAGAATCCCCAATCCTATCTGCCGAGCCTGGCACGCCGGACAGTTATCAGCGGCGACATCAGAATGGACGTGAACGAGCAGGAATCCCGTTGCGACGATAAGAACGAGCACAATCCACGGTCGCCAAGAGCCCATTGGAATCAGCCTGATCTTTGGTTCCTTAGCTCTGGGACCGGGACGGGTCGCCTGAGCCTTGGGGCTCGGAATCCCGATACCGTTATCTCGCTGCCGCCGCCCGGCCAGGTCGACCGACTTGGATCGCACGACCCGTGCCTCTTATTGTAACTCAGGCCGAGGAATCCGTCGAGCCCGGTCGAAACAGGCCGAATGGCCCAAGTCCTGTGGACTTGGGGGCCCGATTGCTTGACGCGGGGAGGCCGGGCTGAGGGGGGGCCGCGGTGTCCCGACCGAATCGAGACCCCGAATCTGACGACCTGTACGTCTCTTGCGCGTGTCCGTATCGCGCGCAGGGGCTCTTGCCGAGGCATCCGCGTTCCCAGGACCCCGACGTAACCCGGCGTCGTCTTAGCTCGAACTGAGCCGTTTGTACTCGGTTTGCAGTACAACATTGGCGAGCCGCGAGCTTTCGCTCGCGCGGCCGTTTGATGGAGAGGAAGGCCGACCCCGGCTCGAAAGACCGCGCGGACTGAAGTCCGCAGCGCTTCTTCGCGGAAACCGGTCAGTTTGAGGTGTTAATCCTTCAGTTCTCGCCGTTGCCAGTATTGGCAGCACGCCAAACACGTATGAACCCCAAGCCGCGCGGCTCGGCCGATGATCAGGACAGTTCTCATCTCGATCCTGACAGGTGCCCGCTCGCAGGTGGACTTGAGACACGACGACAAAGGTGGAACACCAGGGATTTCTCCGCAACGGCCGGCAGCACCGTTTCGACGAATCGAACGTAACTTCTGTAATAATAGCATTTTGTGGCGTTCAAGGTGAGGATTTCGCCTTCTTGACCATGTTGAGGATCATTGCTATACTGATCATTTCAATACGAACGATTACGGCAGAAATGATCGGAAAGTGCCAGGGTGACCGGCAACACGCCAAGAGAAGGGCCCACAGTAGGGAGGCCACTAACGGATTCGCCTGTGGGCCTGCCGGAGGCGGTCGCGGTGCGGGAGATTGGTGCGCAATCACTCGCCCCCGCAGCTTCGCCAGCGCAATCCCCCACCACTCGCTATGACTTCCGGGTACTCCAAGCCCTTCGGCGAATCATCCGCGCAGTCGATCTGCATTCCCGCAAGCTCTCCGCTCAGCACAACGTCACCGGGCCCCAGCTGGTCTGCCTATTGGCTGTTGAGGAACACCAGCCGGTGACGGCGAGCTCAATCGCACGTCAGGTTCATCTCAGTCCGAGTACCGTGATCGGGATTCTCGATCGCCTCGAGGCCAAGGGGCTCGTCCGGCGAGAGCGTGTTCTGAAAGACCGCCGGCTCGTCCATGTGACGCTCACCGAGCAGGGAAAGGCGCTTGGCGTAAGTGCTCCCTCTCCATTGCAGGACACGCTTGCGGAGGCGATGAACCGACTGCCGGAGCTGGAGCTGGCGACGATCGCCGAGTCTCTCGATCGGATCGTCGAGATGATGGAGGTGCGGCACATCGACGCCGCGCCGATCCTCGAGACCGGACCGATACTCCCTGCGGCCGGAGCGGCCAAGGCGGTCGAGCCGCCGGGGGACGGGGCGTCCGGAGGCTAGGTACACGAGTCCTGGCCCCCGTCATTCGGTCTTCGCAGGATTCCTTAGGGTGATGCGATGAGTTACGAAAACGCGAACGAGGCAAAGGCCAGTTTCGACGACGTCTACACAGCGCCCACACCGCACGGCTATATCAAGTCGATGGCGAAGAACGGCTACGAGATTGGCGAGCGGGCGCGGCCCTACTGCGCAGCTGCAGCGGAACTCCTGCGAGAGCACAACGGTGATGCCTGGCCGGTCCACATGCTCGATGTCGGCTGTTCGTACGGGATAGGGTCGGCCTTCGTGAAGTACGGCTGTTCGTTCGACGAAATGGTCGCCTTCTTCTCGTCGCGGGCGCCCCGGGAGTACCACGCGGCATGTGAGGCCACGCGGATGTGGCTCAACATCGCACCACCAGCGTGCGATGTCCGCGCGGTGGGACTCGACAGCTCCAAGCCGGCGATCCGCTTTGCCGTAGACGCGGGACTATTGGACGGCGGCATCGCGCGGGATTTCGAGCAACCGCACGCCGTCCCAACCAAGGAGGAGCGCACCTGGTTCCGCAGCTGCAACCTGCTGATCAGCACGGGGGCGATCGGGTATGTGAGCGAGCGCACCCTCGATGTCGTGCTGCGAAACCTGGGCAAGGACCATCCCAGCGAATTCGGCCCGTTCGCCGTAGTCACGATTCTGCGCATGTTCAACCTCTCGCCGATCAAGAGCGTTTTCGAGAAACACGGCTTCTCCTTCGGATCGGTTCCGGGCCTCAGGCTACCCCAGAGGCGGTTCACTGATCCGGAGGAGCGTCGGAGTGTGCTCGCCCTCCTTCACGATCGCGGCCTCGACACCAGCGACTGGGAGGATCGCGGTAAGTGCTACGCCGATCTGTTCGTCGCAGCACCCCCGCGGCAGTTCTCGCTCTTGCTTGACCGCATGATCGCGACACGCTCAGAGCGCGATAGCGAATCCGAGGTGGCTGCCTACATTCGCCGTTGATCCGGTGGAGAAGTCGTGGCCCAACGATCTCCCTGAAGCACGTATCCAAAACCTTCGATGGCGACCGACACTTCGCCGCCGCGGACGTCTCGTTTCGCCGGGTGGCCCAGGTGAGAGGAGCGTTCGGGCATCTTGCCGGCATGGAAGGCCGAGGTTTTCTCCGCCCACGGCAGCCACACTCCCCCGCCTGCGTGCTTGACGAAACCCGATTCGTGGTATGATGCGCACCCGGGCCGGGCGAGCGACGCCGGTGGTCGGACAGCGGCCACCGACCGGAGACCTCCGTTTTGAAAGGAACGATCATGGCAGCGTATCGAAGGACGGTTGCAATCGCGCTGGGGCTCAGCCTGCTGGCCGTGCCCGCGCTCGCCGCCGAGCTCGGAGACGCGGCGCCCGCGCTGAAGATCAAGGAGTGGGTCCGCGGCAGTCCGGTCGACCTGGAGAAGGGCAAAGGAAAGCATGTCTATGTCGTTGAGTTCTGGGCGACGTGGTGCCCCCCCTGTCGCGCAAGCATTCCCCATCTGACGGAGATGCAGAAGAAGTTCAAGAAGCAGGGGGTCGTCTTCATCGGCATCAGCGACGAAAACGTCGGCAAGGTCAAGCCCTTCGTCAAGCAACAGGGCGATAAGATGGCCTACACGGTCGCCGTGGATGACGGCCGCTCGACCAACAAAGCCTACATGCGCGCCTTTGGGATCGGCGGCATCCCCCACGCCTTCATCGTGGACAAGGCCGGCGTCATCGCCTGGCACGGCCATCCGATGAGCGGCCTGGAATCGGCGCTGGAGAAGATCCTCGCCGGCGAGTGGGACATCCAGGCCGCCCAGCGCGCGGATAAGGTCCGCAGGCTGATTCCCAAGTATTACGAGATGGCCTCGAAGGGGAAGAAGACAAAGAAGTTGAGGAAGACCGGAAAGAAGATTCTCAAGTATGGCCGCCAGGACGCAACAATGATGAATGAGTTCGCCTGGACCATCCTCACCCATCCAAGGATCGCCTACCGCGATGTGAAGCTCGCCAAGAAGGCGGCCAAGGCGGCCTACGACGCCTCCGAGGGCCGGGACCCCGCGATCATCGACACCTATGCCCGGGCCCTGTTTGACAGCGGCGACGTCCGCGGCGCGGTGGAATACCAAAAGAAAGCGATCGAGATCTGCAAAGACCCCAAGATGATGGGTGATTTGAAGAACACCCTGGCGCGATACCGAGCGGAACTGCCGAAAGACGCCTGAGCCACCGCCGACCGGGGAAACGCCTCGTTGTCGCGAGTCGAGCATGGACAGGGGGATCGGTGGAAGCCGACCGCGGCGCTACTCGTCGGCCGCCTCACGCACCGAGACGATGCCCGCCAGCCGCTGGTGAACCTCGATGTTGTTATAGATGATGAGGCGCCCGCGAAGGTATCGGATCGTCCCCTTGCCGCCGTGCACCTTCCATGAGAGCGGCTGGATGTGCGTCGTGATCAGATGGATGAGGCGGCGGACCTCCGGATCGCGCACCGTTGGATCGATCTCGACAGGCCGGGCGTGGTCGAGACGAAAGCGCCCACCGCCGCCCAGCCCCAGGTTCCCGATCCGCGTTCCCGAAAAGTTGGGGATACGGATCAGCAGGTCGCGAACGTCATAGACCCGTGTGAGGCGCTTCGCGTTCAGGTTCTTTCGCGTCGAGATGATCAGGGTATTCCCGTCCGCCTTCGCGGCCAACGTCACCGACGGCAAATCCTCGGTCACCTGCCTGAAGACCAGGATCAACAACTTGCGCACCGCGATATTCTTCTTCTTGAGCGCAATCGGGTAATCGCGTTCGACACCCGACGCTTCAAGAACGCGCCATCGGACGACCACATTGGCGCCGGTTTCCCGGCCGAGCCACTCTGCAAACTCTTCGAAGGTCAGGTCGCGAAACTCCGCGTCGGCTACGATCTGCTTCATCGCCTTGACGGCCAGGTTTCTCGGCAGCCGCGCGGCCGCGCGTCGATCCCGGTTACGGTGACGATTCTCTGCGCGGCCGGCAGACCGGCGCGCGACCCGCTTCGACTTGCCGGCGTCCGTGCGGCGATCCGATGCGGGCGGTTCGACGGCGAGCGCGGCAGGCCACAGGAGGACGAGGATCAGGAGGGCCGGCATCCGTGCGTTCATGGCCTAATCTCCCACGCGATAGAACTTCTTTCGGTCGAAAGTCCACTTGCCGTTTCTGGATCGGATCAGGTCGCGCTTGCGGCCGGTGTAACCCGGCTTCCGCGGTTTGAATCCCGTCATCTCGAGCCCCTGGCCGTCGATGTTGAGCACCCAGGGCCCGTGATCGGGCGCGCCAGCGGGCGGCCGCAACATGTCGATCGTCATGCGCCGCACGTTCTTCGTCTTGATCTCGAAGCGGTTGCCGCCGAGCCATTTCGAGTCGATCGCGGCGTCCGCTTCTTCCCGAAACGCTTCGCGAAAGACAACCCAGGTCGGCTTCGGTCGCTTCGGCCCAGGCCGCTCTGCTTCAGCCGTCCCGCCTGGTGACCGGCGGGGGCCGGAAGCGGTCGCTGTTGGTTTCTCCGATGCCGTCGGTTCCGCGGCAGCCGGCGACCGCAAGGGGCGCGAGGCGGCCGATGAAACTGACGGGGCATTCGGCTGTGCGGCCGGGCCGCGCTCGGGTGCGGCGCAGCCGATCACGCCTGAGAGAAGCACGGACAGCAGGTTCGCAGGCCGTGACCACCGCTGCATCAAACGCCCTCCGGCGGTGAGCGCCCGGCCGCGTTCGCGCGGCAGGCGCTGGGCAATCGGCTCTCCTGCCAGTCTAGCGTCAAGAGGCCCGCAATGGTACTGTGAGGACGCTCGTATCCCCGAGAGGGGGCCATGACAGTTCAGGCGGACGTTGGGGCAGGCCGTCTGTGTAACGTACGCCCCAGGTGGCGGACGTCGGGG
>JBHHUY010000040.1:0-16061 GCA_046753965.1 Phycisphaerae bacterium | reverse complement strand
GCCGGTGACGCCGAACGTCTTGCCGTAGCCGCGGAGAAGCAAGGTGTTCTCCGGCGCATCGGGCAAAGGACAAGGATTCGCGGCGTCGTAGCTCAGACGATCGTAGATCTCATCGGCAATCAGCAGCAGATCGTGGTCCCAGGCGATCCGCGCGGCGGCCGCGGCTTCGGCCGCGGTCATGACGCGACCGGTCGGATTGCCGGGAGAGTTGATCAAGAGCACTTTCGTCCGCGGGGTGACGGCCGCCTCGACCGCCTCGGGCCGGAAAGAGAAATCGGGGTAGGAATCGACCGGCACCGGTGTCCCCCCCACCATGTTGACGAGATGGATGTAGGAGACGAAGTAGGGGTCGAGAAACACGACCTCGTCGCTGGGGCCGACGACGGTCAACAGGGCAAGCGTCAGCCCGCCGGAGACCCCCGAGGTGATGAGCACGGCGGGGTCATGCCCGCAGGCGGCCTTCAACTCCGCCGCGATGCGGTTCCTCAACTCGGGAATACCGGCGCTGGGCGTGTAGCGATTCTTGCCATCTTGAATCGCCTGAATCGCGGCGCGCTTGACCGGCTCGGGGGCGTCGTAGTCCGGCTGGCCGATGGAGAGGTCGCAGGGATCGCGCATCCGGCCCGCGATCTCGAAGAACTTGCGGATGCCGGAATACTCCACCTTGCGCGTTCGGTCGGCAAAGAGCTTGCTCGGGTCCATGGCAGGCCTGTGAGATCAACCGGCGTCTCGCATACACCAGACCGCCCGCGGACCCGGCGATCTCTCGCGAACGGGGGAAGAACGAATCACTTCTGTTCCTGCGACTCCTCGCCTTCCGGGGCCGCCTTGCTCTTCTTGCTCTTGCCGCCGACCGGCGCCTTTCGGTGGGCAACTTTCGGCAGGCCGATCGGTCGGTCCTTCTCCGGGTCAAACGATTCCTGATCGGCCAGCATCTTGATCCGTTCTGCGCGGGTCAGGACATTCCGATGCCGCGCGAGAGACCCTTTGATTTTCAGAGAGCGATCCATGGACATGCCAGAAAACTCCTTAGGGTTCAAACCGGATCGCCCGACGTGGCCCGTCGGTAGTTCACGAAGTAGCAACCCTTGAACTCATATCGCCCGCCGGACCGCCGGTAGGTCCGGCCTAACTGCTCGACTCTTCTGCGAAACGCGTCGCGTTGTGCCCGATAGTTCGACGACAAAGGGAAACCCTTCGCCGCATAAAGCACGAACCCCTTGGGGTGACGCCGGGCAAACGTCGCGATGCCGTGCTCGGAAAGAAACCGGCGCACGTCATCCAGATCGCGCCGGAGATCCTCACTGCTCATTTCGACCGTGATTCTGAAGTATTGAATCTCCAGGTAGTTCAGCTTTTTCGCGCCGGGTGTCGCACTGGCAGCGCCGGGCGAGACTTTCGCAGGCCGGTTCGCCTTGGCCGCCGCCGGCTGGGGATCCGTTGGTTTCAGCAGATGCGACAAGTCGGGGTTCTGTGAATCGCTGCCGGCTGCTGCCATCCCGGAGACGCCGTCGGCGGCGTCCTCCAGGCCGAACATGGCGTCCTCAGCAGGATGTCCGGCCGACTTGGCACCCGTCAGAGCGGCGGCTTTCGCGAGGCCGTTCTCAAGGCCCTTTCCGGCGGACCGCCGGCCGAGCGAGAACGCGCCGAGCAGCAGGACGCAGAACACCGCCGCAGAGACAATGCAGGAAGTGGTATTGAGAGAAACCTCGAGGCGTCCCTGGGAAACCCGGACGCCCAGGAGCCCCATGACGGATGCGCCGCTGCGTGCCACGGACTCCACCCGGGCCTTCCTCGACGCCTCACGGGCGGCTCGCCGTTCCGCCTTTCGGGCCCGACGGGCTTCGAGTTTCTCCCGTTTCCGGCGGGCCGCTTCTTCCGCGGCCGCCTGCTGCGCCGCGAGTTCGGCCGCTGCCTCCTCCTCTGTCAACGCCTCGGCCACGACCTGGACTGGCTGCGCCGAATCGGAGCGACGCTTGAACCAGGAGAGCCCCTCGGAACGCTGCGAGTCATGAACCTGCGGCGCCTTGCTGATGACTTCGAAGAGACTTGGTCGGTTCCGCATGTGGTGCAGCCCCTACACACGAGCCCATACTTCTGCTGACAAAACCCCGTCTTCGTGCCTCGGCGCTTCATGGGCGCCGAACGGGCCAAAGCCCCCGGCTCGCCGTCTCGGCGGACCTGAGCCTCCCTCTCGCCTCGGCGAGGGGCGATGTATCGCTCACGACTCCGCCGAATCTCCTCGACCGGTCGGGGTCGTTCAGCATAGCGATTCCGCTCGGGATTGCAAGGTGTTGCCCCGGCCAGCGCTCTTCGCATCAAGGCAGCGGACGCCGGCCCGATCGGATGCCGTCCGGGGCCTCGGCGCGGGCCGGCGCGAGAGGAACCACGCACCACAATCTGCGCTTCTAGCCGGCGGCCATCATCTTCGACAGGCGGT
This sequence comes from Phycisphaerae bacterium, assembly GCA_046753965.1. Classification (GTDB taxonomy): domain Bacteria; phylum Planctomycetota; class Phycisphaerae; order UBA1845; family UTPLA1; genus JBHHUY01. The sequence continues at coordinate 13,621 of JBHHUY010000040.1, read as the reverse complement.
TTTCGACGAAGAACAGGTTGGCCTCGCCCGCCGTCTTGACCAACTGGAGCAACTCGGACATGGCGGAGACCTCCTCGACCTGCTCGTCGACGAACCACTGGAGAAAGCTCCGGGTCGCGTAATCGTTCTCACGCTCCGCCTGCGCGACCAGCTCATTGACTTGTTTCGTCACCCGCAGCTCGTTGTCGAGGGCGGCCTCGACCATGGATTGAGCCGACGCGTGATCCGCCCGCGGCTTCGCCAGCGCTTCGAAGACGACGTGGCCACCGACATCCTGGATAAACTTGGCGATCTTCATGGCGTGACCATGCTCTTCGTCCGCCTGAGCCTTGAAGCGCGCGCCGAAGACTCTGAGGCCTTTCTCGTGAAAGCCAAACGCCATCGCCTGATAGTCATACGCGGCATTAAGCTCATTGGTGATCTGCCGGTTGAGGGCCTGGTTCATCTCTTCCGAAATCATCATCGTGCAATACCTTTCTCGAAGGAATCCCCGTTTCACGCGGTCGAACCGGACCGTGAACCGGATGATAGCCCGCGCGCGGACAGAGAGGCAACACGGGCGGGCTGCTTGCGGTTTCCGATCAGCGGCTGCGGGTTGAGACCTGTTCTCAACTTGATCTCGTGCGATCACCCGAGCACATGAGCCCGGCGCGTTCTAATCGCACGGGTGGATTGGAATTGCCCCGCCCCCGCCGTGCCCATATCGTGTTTCTGGAGTCGGCCGCTCCTCAGGTCGGGATCGGACAGGACTTGGTGTTCCGCGCGGGTTCGCGAGAAAGCGAGGCGACGCATGCGTGAGGTCTCCCCCCACAAGCGGTTGGTGTTGTTCCTCCTGCTCTTCTTCCTGGGCTATTTCGGCGTTCACCGGTTCGTTGTCGGCAAGATCGGCACGGGCCTGCTCTTCGTCCTGACCGTCGGCGGCCTCGGCCTCTGGTGGCTGATCGACCTGATCCTGATTCTCGTCGGGGGCTTCACCGACAAGGAGGGCCGGCTGGTCGTCGATTGGACCTAGGCGGCTTATGGCGGGGCCTCTGCCGGGAGGTAGCCGCGACCTGTTCGGGGGTTCAGAACAGGCTCGCCGCCGGATCGGAGCCATCGGCGACAGCCGCGGCGGCGAAACGTGCATGGAATCCCGGCCGACCGGCAATATAACACGCTGTAGCGCGATCCGCGGCAGGGGTGTGCCGATCCCATACTGAATGAAACGGAAGTGGACGATGATGGTCTTGCTGTTGTTGCTGGCCGGGACGATCTTCCTGGCCTATGCCAATGGGGCCAACGATAACTTCAAAGGCGTCGCCACCCTGGCCGGTAGCGGCACAACGACTGTCCGTCGGGCCCTGATCTGGGCCACGGCCTGCACCATGGCGGGCGGCGTCTTCGCGGTCTTCTGGGCGGACCGACTGCTCCAGACGTTCAGCGGCAAGGGCCTCGTCGCAAACACGGTCGTGGGCGACCCGGTCTTCCTCACCGCCGTCGCCCTGGGCGCCGCCCTCACCGTGATGGTCGCCACCCGGCTCGGACTCCCGGTTTCGACCACGCACGCCCTGCTTGGCGCTCTGGTCGGCTCCGGGCTGGTTGTCTCCGGAGGATCGATCGCCTGGACGGGACTCAGCGGCAGCTTCGTGATCCCGCTGCTGGTCAGCCCCTTTTTGGCCATCCTTCTCGCGCTGATCGCCTACCCCCCGCTTCGGTGGTCTCGACGCAGGCTGAACGTGACCAGCAACACCTGCGTCTGCGTCAGTCCGGGCCGCTACGTGCCGATTACCGCACGAAGCGGAGCGACGGCGGTCACGGCGTTGGCCGAGGAGAACCCGATCATCGTGGATGACGCGTCGCGCTGCGTCGAACGATACGCCGGCGAGGTCATGGGGGTATCGGCGGCGGCCGTGGTGGACCGCGTGCACTATCTGAGCGCCGGGGCCGTCAGCTTCGCGCGCGGCCTGAACGATACGCCCAAGATCGTCGCCCTGCTCCTGTCGAGCCAGGCCCTGGCAGCCGCCACGGGGTGGTTCACGCCGCGCTACGGTTTTGTCCTCGTGACCGTCTGCATCGCCGTCGGCGGTCTGCTCAGCGCGGCCAAGGTCGCACGGACCATGAGCCGCGACATCACCTCCATGAACGTGGGCCAGGGGCTCACCGCCAACCTCGTGACGGCATTCCTTGTCCTGATCGCCAGCCGCTTTGGCATGCCTGTTTCGACGACGCACGTCTCGTGCGGCGCCCTGTTCGGCATCGGGGCCGTCACGCGCCAGGCCAAGTGGAGGACCATCGGCGTCATCGCGCTGGCATGGGTCACTACCTTGCCTCTTGCCGCGGCCCTCGGCGCGGCGGTTTGCCTCATGTTGCGTCAGCACGGCTGATCTGCGCCCCCCGGGCGGTCTTCGTGCCCTGCCTATGGCAAACCCTCGCCTGGCGGGTTACAGTAAGATGCGTCCTGGAGCCTCCGTGACGGCCTCTGTGGCACGGGCGTCCCGCCCGTGGACGCACCGCCGAGACGGCGGTGCCACAAGGCTCTGAGGACGGCTGGATCCGACGCGATCAACCCGAGGAGCGCCTTGCTATGGACGGCACTTCCAGCACAATGGACCCGATGCCCGATCAGGCCGAGCCAGTGCCGAGCCAGGACGCCACGCCAATCCCACCGGCCCCACCGCCGGCGGAGGAAGTGGCCGGCCGTGACACCGAGCACCCGATTCCGAATGCGGACCCGGACGCGCCGGCCGAAATCCACCCGCACCGCGTGGTGGAAGCGATCCTCATGACCACGGATTCGCCGCTGTCAGCCGCCAAGATCGCGGCCATCCTCGATGTCGGCACGGCACGAGACGTCAAGAAGCACGTCGAAACCCTGAACCAGGAATACGAAGCGCACGGGCTGTCGTTCAGAATCCAGCATCTCGCGGGCGGCTATCAAATCCTGACGCTGCCCGCCTACAACACCTGGCTTACGAAGACGCTCCAGACGCGGCGCGAGACCAAGCTCTCGCCCGCCGCGATGGAGACCCTTGCCATCGTCGCCTACAAGCAGCCGTGCACGCGAGCGGACGTCGAGGCGATTCGCGGGGTGGCGGCCGGCGACATGCTGGCGCGCCTCCGTGAGATGAATCTGGTCAAGATCGTCGGCCGGGCGGAGGACCTCGGCCGGCCGATGCTCTACGGCACAACGAAACACTTTCTGGAAACCTTCGGGCTACCGTCGCTGGAGGACCTGCCGCAGGTCGAGGCGTTCAAGCGTTCGGCGCCGGCGGAGAGCCGGACACCCGCGGAGACGTCCGATGCATCGGCTGCCGAGGAACAACCCGCCTCCGGGGAACCGCCGCCCAACAACCTTTCGCTCGTGCCGGAAGACGGCGAGAACGGCGCTCAGGGTGCGCCCTGATCCTGTTCGCTGGCACCGCCGTCTCGGCAGCGCGCCCACGGGCGGGACGCCCGTGCCACAGAGACTGTCACAGAGACTGCCACAGAGACTGTCACAGAGACTGCCACAGAGGTTTCAGGACGCACGCTCGGTCCGATCGCGCGCTCACGTATCCGACGGCTCCATCTCGACTTCGTACAGCGTATGCGGGCCGCTCGAACCGCGGATCTCCCGCGTGCCCCATTGCCGGAGGCGAATCTCCGGCGGCAGCCGGCGCCGCAGCGCCTCGCTCACCAGGATTTCACCGCCGCTTGTGAATTGTTCGATCCGGGCCGCCAGATTCACGGTCGTGCCGACCACGGTGTAGTTCGAGCGTTGCCGCGAGCCGATGTGACCCGCCGCTGCCAGTCCGCAGTGCAGCCCCAGACCGCAGCTCAGCGGCGCATCACCCCGAGCCGTCCGCAGCCGATTCAACTCGGCCAGACGACGCTTGATCGCCATCGCCGCGCGCACCGCACGCAGTGGATGGTCCTTCTGCTCGAAGGGGACCGAAAAAACCGCCATGACCTCATCCCCCACGAACTTGTCGATGAACCCGTCCTGCTCGAAGACTGCGTCCGTGATGTAGTTGAAGTACTCGTTCAACATCTCTGCTACGTCGGCTGGCGCCATCTCCTCCGTCCGGGCGGTAAAGCCCCTCAGGTCGCAGAACAACACCGACACGTCTCGTGTCTGCGTGTGTTGAATCCGCTCCGGATGTTGTCGCAGCGCCTCCAGGACGCTGTCGGAGACGGACTGCCCGAAGAGGGTTTCGATTCGCCGCGCCCGCCGGTCCAGTCGCCTGGCGTTTTCGCCCAGGATCACCCACTGACAGGCGAATCCCGACGCCAGGGCCAGCCCCATCCCCAGGATGGGGCCGGTCACGGGCAGCAGGACACCGCTCTTGAACAGCACAAACGCGGTGGTCGCCCACCCGCCCGGGAACACCGCGACGCCAATGAGCAGATAGCCGATCAGCAGCCAGGCGCTTCGCCGGTGCCGCCACCACTCCCGCTGATTCCAGGCGAACAGCCCGGCCGCGAGCACCAGAAACGCCGTCAATCCCCGCCGGCGAAGGCCGCTCGCCCAGGCCGCGTTGAAATGGCGCCCTTCAAGAATGTGCGCCAGCGCATTGGCGTGGTAATAGATCCCCGGCACCAGCTCATCGGAGAGTGACATGACGTGCGAGTCCGTGATCTTCCGGGACTCGCCGAGAAGCACGATCGCGCCGTCCACCGGCGCCGCGTCGAACGCGCCGCGAACAACGTCATCGAATCGCAGCGTTCGCCAACGCGACCCGGCCGCGCTTTTCGCCGAGCCGGGCAGGGCCGCAACATCGATCCACTCTCGAGCGTAGGCCGCGAAACGGCCGATCCGAATGCTGTCGTTTTCCAGCACGATCTTCGCGCCGGGATCTTCTTCCAGGGCCGCGAACCACGCCAGCGCCAGCGGGAAGTGCAGAATCGTCGTGAGATCGTCCGGGTCGCCGCTCGGTCCCAAGACATCCAGATAGAGCCGTTCCGGGAGGCGGCGAAGCACGTTTCCCACATCCGGATAGACCGTAATGACCCCTTCATGTGGGGCTGAGGCGCGGAACGGGCTCGCCGCCCGCTTCAACACGCCGTCGGTGTGCGTCACCGCCAGGACGACGTTGCTATTTCGGATCACTTCTGCGAGCCGCCCGTCGATCTCCGGCGTCGTCAGGTCGGTCAACCAGACGTCCAGCCCGACCACCAGGGCTCCGGCTTCCGCCAGATGATCCACGGCCGGCGCCAGGTGCTCGCGCAGGTTGAACCGCCGCCCGCCGCGTTGCAGGCTTCGCCGGCTCGTCTCGTCGATCTCGACGATGATGATGTTCCTGGGAGGCTGCCGCGGGCCCCGGGCCCGGAAGCGCCAGTCGATGGTCAGCCCTTCGGGCCGGTCGAGCCACACGTGGCCGCCGATCCACGCCCCCACCGCCGCCAACAGCAACGGTGCCGCGACGCCGAGGATTCGGGCCTGCCGCCGCGACAGTACCGGCCGATCCGCCAGATACGCCGTGGGGCTGTCATCGGGGGTCGCCATGTTCACCTGGCCAGTGCCAGCGCGCCGTCCCGCTCCTCGGCAGGCCGCCTGCCTTCGATGCCCGCCGCGACGGAATCCACGACCACGACCACCCGGCCGCTACGCAGCAGACTCGCGCCTTCGGGGCTTCGCCGCAGCCTGTCGGCGTCCTCTTTCGTCAGCACGATGCGCGTCTTGTTGTGACCGGACGCCTTGACCGCCCGGACGACTCGGCGGCGCCTGCGGCGGACCGGCTTCGTCGTCGGCTGTGTGGTCGGCCGGCTCGTCGGCCGTGAACTGGCCGATTGCGGCCCCGCCGGTGCCGACGCGCACAGCAAGGCCGGTCGCGGGAACGCCAATCGGTTCGTTGGCAGCGGGCGCGCTGCGACCAATACCGCCTCCGGGCCGCCGGGCGCCATGGCCCCGCGTCCATCTCGACTGTGGCTTGCTCGCGCACGCAACTCTTCAAGGGTCATCGCCGTCTCGACATAGCGCACCACAGGGGCGGCCGGCTCCCGCGGCGCGGAAAGGGTTGCGACGTCGTAGATCAAGCCGCCGCGTTCCGTCGTCACGCTGGGGAAGAGGCAGGGCTCAAGTCCCGTGCCGCGCGCGTCGATCACCAGGACCTCGCCCGAGACGTCTTGCTTCACCCTGGAGAGGGCCAACCTCCGCCCGCCGGCAAGAGCCGCCTGCCGCTGCCCCGCATAAACGACGGAGGCCACCCCCTTGACGCCCCAGATCGGCACCTTGAGTTTGACGATGCACTCGGGCGGCGTCTTGTCCGGCCGCCAATCCGACGATACACGCCGGTGCTTTTTCAGCACACCACGCAAGTGCACCTCGCCGTTGCGGACGTCCGCGAATCGTCCCTTGTCGTCCAGGCGCAAACCCAGGGCAATCGCCAGCGCGTTTCGTGCCGCGACGAGGGTCCCGGCACGCCGTGCCATCAGCCGGTCACGGTCGGTTCGGCCTTCCGCCTTTCCTGTTCCGGTGGCGATGATGAAGCCGCCGGCCCAATCGACCTGCCCCTGGTTGACGCCTCGGACGTGCGGTGTGAGCCCTGCGGGAAGCGGCGGATCGGGCGGGGCCGATCGCGCCGGCGCACAAACGCTCAACACAGCCAGGATTGAAACGCCGCAAATGCCTCGCCGACTCATCTCGACTCGCTCCCAAGACCGTCCCGCGTGAAGAAGCGCCCGGCCGAGTTCGATGACACGCGCCCACCGGCTGATCCCGGTTGGAACCGGCGATAGAAGCGCGACACCGCCGTCGCGCTGTCCCGCGTCTGCTGCGGGGATCATACGGTCAAACGGATCGGTTCAACAGGCAACCCTCAAGATGCGCGATTCTCCACGAGAAGAGCCGCGGACTTCTCGTCCGCGCGTCCTCTCGAAGGTGGGTGAGTATTCCTTCACGAACGGCGTCCCAGCGCACAGGTTGGACTTGTTCAGGATATCGGGCGCCTAGCCGGTTTCTCCCTCGGCCGATTCCGGTTCGGCGCGGCGCGAATCCCAGAAGATGAAAGCACAAAGTGCCAGAAACGCCACCAATCCGAACCAGTTGAACATGCGTCCGAGCGACACGGCCGAAGACGCCGGGTCGGCCGATCCGGCGATCAGCCCGGCCGGGATGTCCAACGCTCCCATCCATCCGGCTGTGAGCGACCAGGACTTCAAACCGTTGAGAACCACGCCCATGATGGCCGCGCCGGCGATGAATCCCGATGCGATGATGATGCCCTTGTCGTTGCGGGCCTTCTTTGTCGCGCTGTCGGCCTTGCCCGTCTTGACTGCCGACGCGACCAACGCGCCGACCAGGATCGGCGCGTTCAGAAACATCGGCAGGTACATGCCCAGGCCGAAGGCAAGCGGAGAAACACCGACCAGTTCCAGGAGGAGGGCGACCACGACCCCGACGCCATAGGGCAGCCACGGCACCTCTCCGGTTCCCAGGAAGCTGTCGAGGGCGCTCTTCATCAGGTTCGCTTGAGGCGCCTGAAGCGCCTTCGGATTGATCTCCGGGTCAAACCCCGTCGTATGCGCCAGCATCATGATCGTGCCGGTGACCGCGACGGATGCGAGCAGGCAGGCGAGGATGCAGCTCCACTGAATCCGCCTGGGGCTCGAGCCTGCCCAATAGCCCAGCTTGAACTCGGTCACAAGAGTTCCCGCAACCGAGAGGGAGGACGCGACCACTCCACCGACCAGAAGCACGGCGAGCTGGCCCGACGGTCCGCGGGGCAGTTTACAGGCCATGAGCACGACCGCCGTAATGATGATCGTCGTCACGGTCATGCCTGAGATCGGCGTCACGGAAATCGTCGCGATCGCCCAGGCCGAAACGGTGATGAATATAAAGGACACGACCAGCGCCAGGAGAACCGACATCAGCGTCAGGAAGTTCGGATTCGCCATGGTGTTGAGCACGAAGAACCGAAAGTACAGGGCGATGGCGATGGTCGTTGCGACACCCAGGGCCCCCAGCGCGGGATAACTGATGTCTTCGTCCGTTCGATCGTGGCTTGCCGCGATGCCGTGCTTGCGGAACAGGCTGCCCAGGGCTTCGCGGAGGGCCGTCACGATCACCTTGCTCATTTTGAGAATCGAGAGCAGCCCGGCCGTGAAGATGCAGCCGATTCCGATGTTCTTCGGAACATTGTTGAAGATCGACCCCGGCGACGCATCCCGGATGACGGGATTGATCGATTGCAGGGCCTCAACGCTCAGCGGCGCCAGCAACGGCACAATCACGAAGTAAGACAGGAAGGAACCCGCCATGATGATCGAGGCGTAGCGCACGCCGATGATAAAGCCCAGGCCGAGAAACTCCGCGCCCGTGCCCATTGAAAAGATGGCTTTGACCTTCGTCGTGAGTGTTTCAAAGAACCGGCCGTCGAACGCCAGCGCGCTGACGGACTTCTCCACGATCTCCACGGTTCCGGAAGCCGCCTCCTTCACCGCCGCCCCCGCCGCCTGGGCCTTTTCCTTCCAGGCCACATGAATCTCGCCCGTCGTGAATTCCTCGGGCCACAGCTTCAACACCGCGGTGCAGATCGTATACAGCGAGGCGATGATGAAGGAGTAAACCAGGATGAAGGCGTTGCTTCCGCCGCTCTGGCCGGTGACGAGAATCTCATTGGTCGCCGTCCCCTCGGGGAAAGGCAGCTTGCCGTGCATCTCCTTAACGAAGTACCGGCGAAACGGAACGAGGAAGATCACACCGAGAATCGCCCCGAGAAACGGGACGAGCGCGATGTGCAGAAAGATCATCGGCGTGGTGAGATCCAACTTATCGTTCAGCTTGAGCAGGTAGATGGCCGGCATGGTGAACACCGTGCCGCCGGCCACCATGCCCGACGTGGTGCTGATCGCGAGAATGTTGATGTTCTCGATGATCGTGCTGCGGCGCATCCCCATCTTCATGAGGAAACCCGAAAGCCCGACCGCCAGAATCGAGATCGGAATCGCCGTTTCAATCCCCTGGCCGACCTTCAGCGCCAGATAGGTGGCCGCCATCGCAAACAGGATGTTCATCACGATGCCGAACACGATCGACCGGGCGGTCAACTCCGGCGCCGTCACGTCCGGCGGGACCATCGGAACGTACTTCTCGCCGGGTTTCAGTTCGCGATAGGCGTTTTCTGGAAGTGTCGTACGGATCCGTGGATCGTCCATGCGAATGCCCTCTGGATAACGATTGAATGGAAGACCGGTCTTTCGCTCTCGCGCCAACGAGCGGCCGGCCGGACATCGAGGGGCAGGTTACCACGAGGCGGCACACGGGGAAAGCGCTCTCGGCGCGGGGCGCCGGATCGACCCATCACCCAATGCCCGGCGCGCCGAAACCGCTCCAGACGGCCTCGACTGGAACCCAACCTCCCCGACCGCGCAGCCTTCATCACGCAGCCTGTGTTTTGAAGTCCTTGCCGATCCAACCCCTGGCAAGAACGAGCAGCACGGTCGACGTGACCGCGATGCAGGCATAGACGAACCACATGAACTCCGTGTGGAGCGTACCCGTCGCCGGGCAGTACTTCTCCAGAAACCAGCCGGAGTAGAGCGGGACGATCACCTTGGTCAGGAACCAGGGGAATTGCGCAACACCCATGTAGGCACCGGTGCGCCCTTCAGGCGCGATCTCGGCTGCGTACTGAAGAAACCGTGGCTGCCACAGGGCTTCGCCGACCGTCATGATGAGCAGGTAGAGCCCCAGCGTCCACGGCTTCGGGCCGAGGGCCAACAGGAACGTCGGCGCCGCCATCACCAGGGTGCCGATGATCATCATCTTGTAGACTCGGGCCTTCTGCGTCAGCGCTGTCACAATGGGCACAAAGAGGAAAATCAACAGGGGGTTCAGGTTGACCGCGAACTCGAAGTACTCGCCGATCACCGAACCGCGGAACGCCCGCTCGACGTACATCGGCAGCGTCAGCCAGTTGTGTGCGAATAGTGTCTGGACAGGAATGAGGCAGAAAATGAAGAACGCGAACTTCGCATCCGACAAGGGATGATTGGAAAACCACTTCACCAGGTCGAAGGGTTCCTTGCTCACGGCCGGCTTCTCTTCGCCGCCCATCTCCTTGATTGTTTCACGGACGGGCTTTCCGCATTCGGGGCAGAGACCGTCGCAGAGCAACGTCCGAAGGTTGTATTCGCACCCGCGACAGATCAGGTCATCTGTGATGCGCCCTTCCTCGTCGAGGGCAATCTGCTGCTTCTCTCCGCGCGAGGCGAGCGCGTCGGCAATGGCCTTCCGGACGGTTCGCCGCGACAGAATCAGGAACGTGGCCAGCAGGGCGATCCCTGTCAGAACGGTGTAAACCCAGAACGCCCCCGAGATGCCGACGGCCCGCCTGACGAAACCGAAGAAGCTGGGGAGCCACCCGCCGAGGTTCATCAGGGCATACAGCATGGCAAAACCCATGGCCGCGGTCTTCGGCGTTGTGAACTGTCTGACGGCCGCGTAGGCCGCGGGTTGATACATGCCGTAGCCGGTCACCACAAGCAGGATTCCGGCCATCGCGAGCACGTGGATCGGCGACCCCAATCCGCCCGCTTCCAGGCCGATGGTCGGGCCCAGTGACATCAAACATCGCCCGGCCAGCATGCAGCAGAAGGCGATGAGCATTGCGCGCCTGACGCCCCACTTGTCCGGCACGCCGCCCAGAACAAACATGGCAATGGTGATACCGGCCGTCAGCACCCCCACCATCCACCCGGCCTGCTGATCGTTTAGGCCGACGTAGCTGTTGAAGAACATCGCCAGGTAGGTGAGCATCCCGAAATAGACCATTCCCTCGATCAGGTAGGCCAGGTTGATCCCCCACAGCGCGCGCGGCGCGTGTACGAGGTCGATGAACGGCTGGACGATCTCCCGAAGTGGACTCTTCGGTTGCGCGTCTGCCGATTCAACATCTGCCGGAACCGTTGCGGTCGATGTCGATTCGGGATCGGCTGAGGACATGAGGCGTCTCCAGATCGGTGAATCTCTTGGATCGGAACAAGAATGGTCGATCGGCGCGCCGCGCATGAAGACACACCGATCACGGCGCGCGGCGCGCTCCGAGGACGTGGCGGCCCCCGCCGGCACGCTCAAGGGGCACGGCCGGGGGCTACTTCTCCTTTCCCCACAGTTGCGCCAGTTCGATCAGCACCTTCACCGCGTTCTCCATCTGCTCGAGGCAGGCGAACTCCAGCGGCGAATGGAAGTTGTGCATCCCCACCGACAGGTTCGGCGTTGGCAGGCCCATCTCACTGAGGCGAGACCCGTCGGTGCCGCCGCGGATCGATTGAATCCGCGGTTCCAGGCCCGCGCGGCGAATCGCCTCCTGCGCGAGTTTGTTGGCGCGGGGTTCCTTCTCAAGTGCCTCAGCCATGTTGCGATACTGCTTTTGAATGTCGATCTTGATCTGGGAGCCGGGGTGCGCGGCCTGCGTCTTCTCGGCGATGTTCCGCAGCAGCGCCGCCTGTTCGGCCAGGTCGGCCGTGACGAAGCTCCGCAGCAGACACTTGATTCTCACCTCGGGCACGCCGCCTTCGATGATGTAGGGATGCAGAAAGCCTTCTCGTCCCTCGGTCGCCTCGGGCGCGAGCGTGTCCGACGGCATCCCAGCGAGGAAGGTCGCGGCCACGCGGAGCGCGTTGACCATCCGGCCCTTGGCGAATCCGGGGTGGATGTTCTTGCCGCAGATCGAGATGATCGCCTGGTCCGCCGAAAACGTCTCACACTCCAGGTTCCCCTCGTCCTCGCCGTCGAGGGTGTAGGCCACCGCCGCGTCGATCTTTTTCAGATCGAGCTTGTCGGTGCCGTGGCCGATCTCCTCGTCGCAGGTGAACACGACGCGAATCGGCCCGTGTTTGATCTCGGGGTGACGCATCAGGTAATCGACCGTCGTCATGATGACGGCGAGGCCGGCCTTGTCATCGGCGCCGAGCAGCGTAGTGCCGTCGCTCGTGATGATCGTCTTGCCCTTGAGCGCCGCGAGCGTGGGTGTTTCCGAAACCCGGATCACCTTCGTCTTGTCGCCGGGCAACTCGATATCGCCCCCGTCATAGTTCCGGTGCACCACGGGCTTGACGTCCTTGCCGGTGTATTCGGGAGACGTATCGACGTGCGAGACCCAGGCCGTCGTCGGAGCGCCGTCGACGTTTCCGGGGACCGTCGCCATGACGATGCCGAACCGATCCATCTCGACATCGCCGAGCTTCAGCGCCTTCAGTTCGTCGGCGAGCATTCGAGAGAGGTCGAGTTGCCCCGGGGTGCTGGGATAGGTGTCGGACTCCTCCGAAGCGGTCGTTTCGACCTGAACATAGCGACACAGGCGATCGAGCAGCGTACTCATGACGTCTCTCCTCGAGATTGGAACGTCGCGGCGTGAGCGGCGCGCTGCCGCCGAGGCGAACCACCGCCTGGAGGCGGGAGGTTCCGCCGCGGATCTGATCCGACGAAACCCCGGTGTTTTACGCGGGACGGGCGCGCCGTGCAAACCACTCGAGGTCAAGACACGCCCGGCGCTCGAAGGATGGTCACGGTGGTGGACAAGGCCGCGGGGGCACCGATGCAGGAGATGAGGCTGATGGTGTGCGGGTCAGATGCCCAGGAGATTCTGGACGATTGTGTTGACCGCGTTGATGAGCACGGTGTTGAACAGCGATTGCAGTTCGAAGTTGAGCGCGCCCAGCGGGTCGGGGAAACAGCCTGTGGCTTGGAAGAGCGGCAAGGCGGCGACCGCCAGCAACAGCGCTTTTCGCCGCCGGTGGTGACAGATTCTCAAAAGTAGACCGCGCCTGGAGTTCCGCGCCATACCGATCCCGCCTAGATGAATCCGAAGAGGCCGTTGAAGATGATTGACGTGATCGACTGGATCGCGATGGCCGAGGTGAGAACAATGTTCTCGCCCAACACTCGCGTGAAGGCGTCGTCGGGCAAACAGCCGAGGGTCTGGTAAAGAACGAGGACCGGTAACAGTGGGCCCCAGCGAAGCAGTTTCCTCTGCGATTTGCACATGCCTGGCGACACCCTCCTGAGTCGGATCGGAGTCCGTCACGTCTGCCGGTCACGGACGATACCCGACCGAGTGCGGAGAGGTCAAGCCAGCCAGCTTGAGGTCGCCTCGACGATCGCCCTTGTCACCTGCGTCGTCGAGTCGCCGTTCTGAAACGACAGGAAGACGCCGTTGATGACGCTGGTGATGACGCCCGTGAGGCTGCTGACCATGCCGGTCAGCGAGGTTTGAACGCCGCCGAGGATGGCGTCCTTCACCTGAGGATCGCAACCCGACAGGTTGAACTGCAAGGCCACACCGCCGGCCAGCAGCGGGGCCCACCGGGCGGCTCTCAGGGTCCAAGGCTTACGTCGCGATTTCATCGGTTTCTCCTCGGTAGCCGGCGATTCGCCGGCCGGCAACGGTTACCTGTGAGTACGATGAGCGAATCCGGGCGCCTGCATCTGCGGCCGGCCTGTGACATCGCCGACCGATCGAGCGCCGTCCGGCACAGACGCTCCACACAGCCCTCGTCCGGAGGGTCTGCCCATCTCCCCTCAAACATACGATCCGTTCTACACATCGGTCCACGGCCCGGTGGCGGTTTAGCTATGGGGCGTAGCGGAATCCGGCCGGGAGGGAAACACCCGGACGGAGACTCTGGACACTCTTGGTCCGAGAAGGCACGTCACCTC
>JBHHUY010000039.1:0-16488 GCA_046753965.1 Phycisphaerae bacterium | reverse complement strand
CCTGATGGCCTGTCGCGGAGACCGAGTGGTCGGGGTGTTGCCGCTGTTTGAGATTCGCAGCTTCCTGGCCGGTCGGCTGCTCGTCAGTGTTCCCTATGCGACCTACGGCGGCGTGCTCGCGGAGGATGACGACGCGGCCGCGGCATTGTTTCAGGAGGCAAAGTCGCTCGGCGCTCGCATCCAGGCGCGTTCGATCGAACTGCGATCGCGCAAGGCTGCCTTCGACGAGCTGGACATTCGCCGGACCCACGCCACCTTTGAACGGCGCCTGCCGGCCGACCCGGAGCGTGTGATCGACCTGTTTCCACGCAAGGCCAGAGCCGCGGCTCGCCGCGCGTCGGAACGGTATGACCTGAGGGTGACTTTCGGCGACGAACAGCTTCCCGAACTCTGGCGGCTCTACGCGCGGTCGATGCGGCGGCTGGCGTCTCCGAACTACCCCTATCGCTTCTTTGAGTCGCTCGCGCAGGCGATGCCGGACGGGCATGTCGCGCAGGTGGTGCGCTGGGAAGGTCGGCCGGTCGCGGGGCTGCTGACGCTGCTGTATCGCGAGACGGCGATGCCCTACTTCATCGGCTTGGACGAGCGCGTCGACGTGTACGGTCTGAGCCACTACCTCTATCGGCAGTCGATGCGATGGGCCGTCGAACACGGCTACCGGATCTACGACTTCGGCCGCACGCGCGTGGACAATGCCGGGCCGTTCGCGTTCAAGAAACACTGTGGGTTTGAGCCGACGATGTTGGAATACCAGGTCTACGTGCCGCCGGGGCGGTCGGCGCCGGACCTGTCGCCCGCTTCCCCGCGATGGACGGCCGCGCGGCGGTTGTGGCGGAGGCTGCCGTTGCCGATTACCCGGCCGCTGGGCGGCTGGCTCGCAAGATCGATCCCGGGCTAGAACGCGATTCTCGACTTGCCGCCCGGACTTGGAGAAAGGCGACGTTCGGCTTGCCGTTTGGCGGCCCCTGCGTCCCGCGTTCTCCCCGCGCCTGAAGACAATCTGGAGACGAAACGATGAACCGGCGCCGGAACATCCTCTTCTTGACAAATCGCCTTCCTTATCCTCCCGATAAGGGAGACAAGATCCGAACCTGTCACCAGTTGGAACACCTGGCGGCGTCGCATGATGTCTGTTGCGCCTGCTTCGTGGATTCGGCGGAAGACCTTGCGCTGCTTCCCGAGTTGAATCGCCGGTGCAGGTCCGCGGCGGCGGTGCGCTGGCAACCGTTGCCCGCTGTCATCCGCGGCGCCCAAGGATGGCTGCGCGGCGGGTCCATCACGACGGCGGCCTACCGGGACCGCACCATGTTCGATCGACTGGCCCGGTGGACCGCGCGCATCCGCTTCGACGCCGTCGTCGCCTTCTCCTCGACCATGGCGCCGTATGCCCTGGCGGTTCCCGCCGCGCGCCGGGTTCTGGACATGTGCGACGTCGACAGCGAGAAATGGTCCGACTACGCCCGAACCGGCCGCCCCGGCTGGTCGGCCCTCTGCCGTTCCGAAGCCCGGCGGTTGCGCGCGCTCGAGCAGTCCTGCCTTGAACGGTTCGATGCGACCATTCTGATCACACCGCGCGAACGCCGGCTGCTCGACCCGACGGAAACGATGGGCCGACTCCACGTGATTCCCAACGGCGTCGATCTTCCCCGCGGTCCGTTCACGCCCGCCTCGAAACGCGGGCCGGTCGTCGGGTTTCTTGGGTCGATGGACTACCGGCCCAACGTCGAGGGGATCGACTGGTTCGTGCGGCGCGTCTGGCCGGGCGTGCTGCGGGAACTTCCGGAGGCCCGGCTGTGGATCGTCGGGAGAAACCCGACCCGCCGCGTGCGCGGGCTGGCCCGGACGCGGGGCGTCACGGTGACCGGCACGGTCCGAGACGCCCGGGCGTATCTCGCGCGGTGCCGCGTCGTCGTCGCGCCGCTGCATGTCGCCCGCGGGATGCAGAACAAGGTGCTCGAGGCCATGGCGAGTCGGCGGCCGGTGGTCGCGACGTCTGCCGTGGCGGGCGGCCTGCGGGTTCGGAACCGGCACAACATTCTCGTCGCGGACGCGCCCGATCGATTCCGGATGCGTGTGGTCGACCTCTGCCGGTTCGAAACGCTGTGTGATGAAATCGCCGAGGCGGGCTATCGCCATGTGGCGGCGCACTATTGCTGGCCGGAGGTGCTCCAGCGATACGAACGGCTGATCCTCGGTCCATCGCGACCGGCCGCGCGGAAACTGCCGGTTTCCGCGATCGGCCGTCCGTCCGCCGTCGTGCGAGATCGGATTCGCGGTCTCACCTATGCGCCTCCCGGCGGCTCCGAAGCAGCGCAGGGCCGTCGTGCAGGGGCCGTCCGTCCGGTCCAAACACCGCCTGCGCCGACCGCCCCATGAGTCGTTTTGGCAGGCGCATTCCGCCGTCCCGGCTTCTTGCCCGTGAGCGCCCCGATCTCCGCGAAGAGAGCCGCGGACTTCAGTCCGCGCGGTCTCTCGAGCCGGGGTCGGCCTTCCTCTCCATCAAACGGCCGCGCGAGCTAAAGCTCGCGGCTCGCCGATGTTGTATTGCGAATCGAGTACAAACCGCTCAGTTTGAGTGATTATCGGCGGTACCCGAGGCCCGGATATCACTTCAGTCGGCCTTGACCTCGCTCGATACATCTTATGAGACGGTCCGAGGACCGCGGCGGTCGCGGCGGGTGTCGCCGCGAGCCACCGGAGATGTCGCTGCGCGCGTCGGATTGCCCCCAAACTGAACTCATCGAGTCGATCAATGCGCCGCTCGTTCCGGCGCCGGCCGTCGACGATCAGACCGGCCGGCGCTGCGAGTCGCGGGCGGTGTCGGCCGGCCTCGAAGCCCGCAAGGCCGCGGGGGGGGGCTCGCGCGGAACGGTCTTGTTCATCGCCAGCCGCTTCCCGCCGGTCGCCTCTGTGGGCGCGATACGCGCGGGCAAGTTCGTGAAGTACCTGGGAAGGTTCGGCTGGCAACCGGTCGTGATGACCGCGGCGATGCCCCGTGGATCCGGCACGGACCATTCCGTCGGCCGCGCGAGGGATGCGACGGGCCTGGCCGATCTGCCGGCCGGTCTTCCCGTCTTTCGATGGAGCGCGACATCCGAGGGATGGCCCGAGCGGTGGAGCGACGCGCTTGGCGCGTGGATCGCGGCGGCGGCAGGTCCGTTCGGGCGCGACGCGCGGTCGTACCGCGATGGGCTCCGATGGCGGTTTCAGCGGGTTCATGACCGCTGCGCGCT
The DNA here is from genome assembly GCA_046753965.1 of Phycisphaerae bacterium. Taxonomy (GTDB): domain Bacteria; phylum Planctomycetota; class Phycisphaerae; order UBA1845; family UTPLA1; genus JBHHUY01. The sequence goes on along the minus strand of JBHHUY010000039.1, from coordinate 13,255 downwards.
GCCGGATGCGGGCGTCTGGAATCTGCCGTCCGCCGTGAAGCTCGCCGCGCGGCTGCACCGGCGGTATCGCTTCGACGCCATCTTCTCGACGGGCATGCCCTTCAGCGATCACCTCATCGGGCTGGCGGTGCGCCGGCTGCTGCGCCGCCCGTGGCTGGCGGATTTCCGCGACCCGTGGGTTGAGTACATCCATTGGCCGCAATGGCAAAGCGCGCGGGGTCGGCGCTGCACCCGCGCGATGGAGGCGGCCGTCATCCGCGGCGCCGCGCACGTGATCAGTGTGAACGGGTCGATGACGCGGCGATTCATGGTGCGTTACAGCGATGAGCCCGCTTCAAAGTTCGTGACGATCCCCAACGGATTCGATCCCGCCGACTTCGGTTCGGCTCGGTCGCGTCAGGCAAACGCGCGATTTCACCTGCTCTATGCCGGCTCGCTTTACGGCGCGCGAAGCCCGGACAAACTGCTCGAAGCGTTTCGCATCTTCCTGAAGACGGTGCCGGGCAGCGCGACGCACGTGCGTTTTGATTTCATGGGCCGGCCGGGGCCGCACCTCGAGAAGCTGGCCGGGTCCGAATACGCCGGCACGGTGCGTTATCTGGGCCTGTGTTCGCACGCGGCGGCGCTTCAGGCCGTGGCATCGGCCGATCTGAATGTCGTGCTCCTGCCGGACGTGCCCGGCAGCGAGAACGACACGACCACGAAAATATACGAATGTCTAGGAAGCGGCCGGCCGATTCTGGCGGCGGTCCCGCTGGACGGCGCCGCGGCGCGCGTGTTGCGGCCGTTTGACGGTGTGAGCCTGTGCGGCCCGGACGATGTTCGAGGGATGGTGGATGCGATCAAGGATTGGTACGGCCGCTGGTTGTCGGGGGATGTCGAGGTGTCGCGCCCGGCGGAGGACCTGGCACCGTTGACACGGCAGTACCAGACGGGCCGGCTCGCGGCCTGTCTGTCCGCCGTGGCGGCGCGTCGAATCGCGGGAGGGCGCGTGCGGTGAAGACGACGCTGCTCTCCAACGCGCGGTTCGACACCTGGTCGGGGCGGCTCGTGCGTCGGCTTCGCCGGCGATACAACGACCGCTGCATCACGGTGCTGACCTATCACAGCATTGCGCGGGAGCCGGACGTCTTTACGGCCGGCACCGGTGTGCGACACCATCCGCACACCCTCGAACGACACATGGAGTACCTCTCGGAACACTATCGCCCCGTCGGGTTGCCGGAACTCGTGTCGTCGCTCGAACAGGGCCGTCAGCCCGCTCGATCGGTCGTGTTGACGTTCGACGACGGTTATGCGGATTCGATCCGCCGGGCCCTGGCGATTCTCTATCGTTGGCGCATCCCGATGACGATCTTCCCGGTCACATCGGTGATCGGGAACGTCGACCTGATGTGGCAACACAAGCTGGCCTGGCTCGTCGCCGAGGGCCACACGCAGAAGGTGTGGGACGCGCTGCGGGCCGAAGGGTGGGACATCGATGACGAAACCGACGGCTCGGTCGAGGACTACGTCCGGCAGCACTATCGCCCGATCCTGCCGGAGCTGCTCGAAGCCGTGCTTCGGTCGGTCGGCAAGAGCGGCGCGGCGCTGGCGGCGAAGCATCGGCCCTATCTCGAGCCCGAGGAGATCGCCACGGCGGACCCGGAATTCGTTTCCTTCGGCAACCACACCGACACCCACCCCGTGCTTTCGGCCTTGAGCGAGGAACAACAGGCCCTGGAAATCACCACGGCGCGCCGGAAGCTGACCGATCTGGCCGGTCGGCCGCCGGTCGCGCTGGCCTATCCGTTCGGACTCAAGCGGCAATACGACGAGGCCAGTCGTCGCATCGCGCGGGAAACGGGCCATCGGGCGGCGCTGGACATGCGACGACGCATGAACGTCGGCGTCGTGGATCCAATGGACCTGAGCCGAAAGCCCGCACCGCACGACAGCCAGTTGACGTTCGAGAAGATGATGGAGGACTGGCCCGTCAACGCGCACCTGGCGCCGCCGGGAGAGGGTCGGTGAATCGGTCGGGCAACACGTCGATCGTCGGATCGCCGATGAGGACCTGATGAAGCAGCGCACGCTCTTGTTGGTGAGCTACCACTATCCGCCCGTCGGCGGAAGCGGGGTTCAGCGCGCGGAGAAACTGGCGCGATACCTGCCCGCGGCGGGCTGGCGGGTGCACGTCCTGACGGCGGGCCACGCGCACTTCCCGATTCTGGACACGGACGGCCTTGTGGAGCGCGCCGAGGGCGTGATGGTACACCGTGTGCGCGGCCTCGAACCGGGCGCACTGGCGGCCAGGTTGTGCGGGTGGGTGCCGCGTCGCGGGCGCGCGGCTTCCGAGCCGGGCCGCCTGGAGAACAGTTTATACTGGCGTCTGGATCGATGGATGCAACGCCTCCGCCTGCCGGAACCGGAATGGCTCTGGATGCCGTCGGCGGTCCGGGCCGCGCGGCGGATCATCCTCGATCACGACATCGACGCGGTTGTGACGACTTCGCCGCCGCATTCGGTGCAGGAAGTGGGTCGCCGGCTCCATCGCCAATGCGGCATCCCCTGGATCGCCGATCTGCGCGACCCCATCCTGGACAACTTCGCCTATGCCCCCCGCACTGGTTCCGCCGACCGCCGTTGGCGCCGACTGGAAGCGGCGACCCTCCATGAGGCGACACGCGTGGTCGTGAGTTGCCCCGATTGGCTCGATCCACTCCACCGCCGCTACGGCGACGCCCTCGCGGAGAAATGCTCGGTTGTTCCCAACGGTTACGATCCGGCCGATCGGCCTCCGGAGCCGAGACCGACGCGGCCGACCGGAGATCGGTTCGTGTTGGCTCACGTCGGATCGTTTTATCGCGCTCAAAGCATGGCCCAGGTGTTGACAGCCGTGCGACGAGTGACTTCCCGTCGACCCGAGACGGCCGGCCGGTTCGAGCTGCGGGTTGTCGGCAGCGTCTCGGCGCGGGACCGGCGCCACCTTCTCGACAGCGACGACGCCTTTCTTCGACTGGCGGGCTACCGAACGCATCGAGAGGCGGTCGTCGAGATGGCCCGCGCCGACGCGTTGTTTCTGATGACCCCGGCCGACCCGCGCGGCCGATTCTGCATTCCGGCGAAGGTCTTCGAGTACCTGGCTTTCGGCCCGCACATCATCGCCCTGGTGCACGCCGACTCGGCGACGGAGCGGATTCTCGCCGAGGCCGGGAATGTCACGCTCGTCCGGCATGGCGAAGCCGACGGACTCGAGCGAGCCATCGTCGCGTGCCATGCGGCGTGGTCGCGCGGGCAACTGAATGAATCGCGCGCGCGCGATGTGGTCGCGCGATTCCGTCGCGACCGGCTGGCGCGGCAGTATGCGCAGATTCTCTCGACGTGTGCGATCGGCTCGGCGGCGCCGGGACAGATTCCGGCGCCGGAAGCGATGTGGGGTGCGGCGTGAACATCCTCTGGCACATGCCGACCCTGCGGCGACATACGTGTGGGCTCTCGGCCCGGGCGCTGCGACTCGCTTCCGAGCTGCGAAGGCAGGGGCATGGCGTTCGGTTTGTGGTGGCCGAGGACAAGACGGACATCATCGACGACCGGATTGAGAACATCCCCCTGGAAAAGGTCGCGGCGGTGAGACGTCGGAGCGGGCACTGGAGTCTTCAGGCGGCGGCCCGCCGGCGCGCGGCGCGGTCGCTCGTTGCGCGGCTGGGTGATGTGCACGATCTGATGGTTTCCTGCCAGCCCGAGGTCGTCTCGGCGTATCGACGGCGGTTCCGGCATCGGCCGCTGGTGTTCGTTTGTGGGGGGGCAACCTTGCTGCACGATGCGGCCGACGCGGTTTCCTCCTCGTGCCGAAGCGCGGCGAGGCGGCTGCCCTTTGCGATCGACCGCCATCTGAAGCGCCAGAACGAGTCCGGGGCGTTTGCGGCGGCCGACATCAACGTGTTCGACAGTCGCTCAACACGAGCAACCGTCATCGCGACCTACGGCATCCCCGCCTCGAAGTGCTTCGCGGTTCACGGCGGGTTGGATCCAGCGCGTTTCCATCCGCCTTCTTCCGCCGCGCGCGCGGCGGCGCGCGCGGCCTTGGGGCTCTCGGCGGGCGAGGTCGTGGCGGTCTGGACCGGGCGCATCGCGCCGGAGAAGAACCTCGAACTCCTGATCCGATCGCTCCGATTGTGCCAACGCCCCCCTGCCCGCGTGTTGTTGGTCGGCGACGGCCCGCTGCGGAATGCGTTGCGCGCCCGCGCGGACCGAGAAGGGGTAAGCAACGTCGTTTCGTTCGTCGGCGCGACGACGGACGTGAGACCGTTTCTTCACGCGGCCGATCTGTTTGTTTTTCCATCGCGGAGCGAATCGTTCGGCGCGGCCCTCGTCGAGGCGATGGCGTGCGGCCTGCCGTGCGTGGCCCTGCGGAGCGACGGGCGGCGCGTTTGCACCGCGACCGAGGAGATCTTCGGCGGCGCCGACTGCGGCGTGTCCGTCGAATCGGACGAGCCCCGGGCACTGGCGGCGACCCTCGATGATCTGGTGGCTCGTCCCGAACGACGTCGCGAGATCGGCCGGCGCGCCGCTCAAAGGGTGGTCGGACGGTTCGCGTGGGCCGGCGCCGGCGCGCGACTGAACGAACTGGTGCGGCGGTTGGAAGCCGGGGCGACGGTCGATGCGGCCCGGCAGTACGACCCGGCGGAGTCGATGACCGCCGCGATGACGTCGTCGTAGAGGATTCCCATGCGATTCCTGCTTTATGTGTCCATCCTGGTGGCGATCATCCCGTTCGTGTTTCTGCGACCTTTCTTCGGGTTGTGTGTGTATTACGTCGTGTCGCTGCTGCAACCGAAGTTGCTGTGCTGGCGGGGGGACTTTCAGGATGCGTTGCTGGTCGGCGTTCCACTGGTCATCGGCGCGATCGCCATCGGCGTCAAGCGCGAACACCTTGTTCCCAGAAGAAAAGGCGCCGACGGCAGGATTGTCAACGTGGATCGGCGGGTCGAACGCAGCCCGTTGTTCGAGCCCTCGTGGCCGATCCTGACGGCCGGCTTGCTCGTCGTCTATGTGGCTTTCACGAGATTGATCGCGCCGTTTCCTCTGGAGCACACGTCGGATCAGTTTCGCGGACTTTGCAAGATTCTCCTCGTCGTGACACTGATGACGGGCCTCGTCTCCGATTCACGCCGGTTCCGGATTCTTTTTCTGGTCGTGGCGCTGGCGACCGAGTTTTGGGCCATCAAGGGCGGGCTCAAGGTGATGCTGCTCGGTCCGCACCAGGTCTACGGCAGGACATACGACAACAACCTGTTCGCGCTCATGAGTGTCATGGCCCTGCCGATGGTGTTTTACTTCGCGCTGACGGTCCGACGGGTCTTGTGGCGAACGCTCTTGCTCATCTTCGCGGCGCTCATCTGCCTCGGCATCATCGGTTCCCAGTCTCGTGCCGGGTTTGTGGCCTTCGGTGTAGTGCTCCTGTGCATGGCCTGGAGCAGCCGCTATCGCCTGCGAGCCGTCTTGGCTCTGGTCCTGATCGCGGGAACCGCGCTGGCGCTGTCCGGCGCTGAAGTCTCAAAGCGGATCGATTCGATTCTGGCCTATCGTCAGGACCCCTCGGCCCAGTCGCGTTTCCGAACCTGGGAGGTGGCCGAAGCGCTCTTCCGGGAGAGTCCGGTCGTTGGCATCGGCTTCAACAACTTCGAAATCGCCAAGGACCGGTACGTCGGCGGGAAGAAAGCCGCGCACAACATTTTCCTTCAGAATCTCGCGGAGTTGGGGTTTCTCGGCCATCCGCTCTGGCTGGCGATCGTCCTGGGAACCCTCATCAGTCTCTTTCGGTTCATGCGCCGGTGCCGCCGGCTGCCGCCCGACCTGCGCTGGACTTATCACTGCTCCCGCGGCCTGCTCCTGGGCATGCTCGCCTTCTGTGTCCACGGGTTCTTCCACAACGAGGAATACCTGGAGCTGATGTTCGCCATCGTCGGACTGGCCGTTTCACTTCAGGCCGTCACCCGGCGCGAGCTCTTCAATCGAAAGCTGTTGGCCGTCGCCGAGGACGATGACGCAATCGCCTCGCACCGACCGAAACATCTCCCTCGCAAACGCGGCGCCCCCGACCGGGGGCATCCGGGCAGGCACCTGGGTCGCCCGTGGAATATCGGCGCCTTGGTGCGCGCCGGACGACTCGCCCGCGCCCGCTAGGGATCGAGCAAGACCACATGGTCGATTGACGAGGCGAACTCGCCGCCTGCGGGCGCGCGGCGGTTCGCCGTGTGGCCCGCGCTGATTGACCCGCGCGACACCCGCGCGCCGCCGGCACAATCCCTACGATCCCCCCGCGCATTTGAGCATGCCTTCCGGGCCCTTGCGGCGACCGTTCTTATCGGCGGCTCGCTGCCAAGTCCCGCGCGCGCCGTCGCCGGTCCGCCGGTTGCAGCGAGGCGTGCCGTCGCGTGGCGCGGACACTGGGAGAGAAGATCATGAGCGAGATGCAGACTTCGGGCGTGGCCGCTTCGGCGGGTGGATTCTCCTCGCAGTCCACACCGCGCGTTGAGGCGACAGCGAGTGCGGACTTGATGTCGGATTCGACGCAGTCGGCTCAGGTGAGCGCCTCGACGTCGTCGAGCCGGACGATGAACCTTTCCAGTTCGTCGTCGAGTTCGTCGTCGCTGTTCGTGCAGCAGAACAGCCGCGACGACAAGCTGGCGATGTTGGTGATGCTGCTCGCCCAGTTCCTGCTCGGCAAGAACGATGAAGATCAGGACAAGGACAATCCGCTCAAGGCGCTGGCGGGCTTGATGATGTTGTCCTCCATGAACCAGACGCAGAGCCGGTTCGGCTACTTCGAGCAACAGTCGTCCAGTGTGTCGCTCTCCATCTCGGAAAGCAGCACCACCTCCTATCAGGCGACTGCCCAAAGCACGAGCGGCGCGGCGGGAGCCGCGGGCTCGCTCGGCGGAGAGATCGACGTGAAAGGGTAGGCGGAAGCCGTCCCGCAAACCGCCCCGGCCTCAAGCCGCATCAAAACCATCGTATTGCCGCGCGGCCGACAACAGTTCGCCGCGCATTTCAGCGCGCAACCAGTCGGGCCGCAGCACCTCGGCCTGGTCGGCGAATCCGCGCAGCCAGCGCTTGAACTCCACGACATTCGAAAGCCGAAACGTCGCCACCAGGGCCTCGGGTTCTCCGTCGGCGTGCTCGAAGAGCGTGTCTTCCGCGCTCAGCCACGCCAGGCGCTGTGTCTGATGCCAGACGCGCTCCTCGATCAGCGTCGCGGCCGCGCCCCGGAAGCGCACCGCGATGTCGACCGGCGCAGCCGACGATTGGACGATGCCGAAGCTGTTGCGAAAGAAACCTTCCAGGCTGAAACCGTCCGGTCGCCGAAAACGGTGCTCCGTCTTCTCGACGGCATCGATCCGCGCCACCTTGAAGACGCGCACATCCCGAGACCGATGCGAGAATCCGACGAAGAAGAGATCGTCATTGTAGTAGACGAGCCCATACGGATCGGTCCGCGTCGTGTACCGCTCGCCGCTCCACAGCGCGTGGTAGGTCATCTCAACCGAGATCTGTTCGCGCGCGGCCTCGGCGAGCGCGCGGATGATGCCCGCCTTGTCGGAATAGTCGGCCCGACCGACGCGGCGGACATAGATCGACTGATCCAGGTCGGCGAAGTGGTCCATCACCCGCGCCGGGAGAATGCCGCGGATCTTGGCGAGCAGGCTCTCGAGCCCTTCGGCGAAGTGCGTCCCGGCCAGCGACGTGAACATGTTGTGCGCGAGGTGAAGCGAGACGGCCTCGGTCAGGCTCAGGACCAGCGGTCCGCTGCGGAAGAAGTCGTGCGGCAATCGCCAGTAGCGCCGGCCGGTCTCGTCCTGCTCGAAGTCGATCGGGAAGCCCGATTCCTGGAGAAGTTCGAAGTCGCGCTGGATGGTGCGCTCGGCGACCTCGAACTCGCTCGCCAGATCGCGCAGGGTCATCCCCACGCCCCGTGTCTGGAGAGTCTTGAGCAGGTTCCATTGCCGCAGGAGTTGGTCGCCCCGGGACATGCGAAACCCTCCACGAACGCCCAAACCGCCGTGCTCTCGGCCCGAACCACATCATAAGACGGAGAGGTTTCCAAAAAAAGCCCCGCCACGCGACCTGATCTGTCGGGCCCGCGCTGTATTCAAAGGGGGGAGGCGGTCCGGCTGTCGTGGCGATTCACGGTGCGGCAAGGCGCTAGCGCCGCCGGTGTCGCCCGATCCGGGCGGGAATCGCATGGCGACGGCCAACGACAAGACGAGCATCCTCATCGTGGGTTGCGTTGACGATCACGGAAAACGCCTCATCGAGCGGCTCGAACGCGAGCCGGGATTCGAGGTGATCGGCGCGTGCGGAACCTACTGCGCCGCGCTCCACCAGGTGCTCCGCCGCCGGCCGGATCTCGTTCTGATGGATACGAACACGCCGCGTTCGGACCCGTTTCAAACCGCCGCGGTCATCCGAGCGATCAGCCATCGGACCCGGTTGTTGTTCTGCTGCGACCGGCCGACCGATCGCCGGATCGAGGCGGTGCTGACGATGAAGGCCCACGGACTGGTCTGCAAGACCCGGCCGTTCGCCGAGGTGCTGGCGGCGATTCGCGAGGTCGCCGCCGGCGGTGTCTACTTCCGCCCGTCGATCGCCGACCGGCTCGTCATCGCCGCCGACGGCATCCGCCTGGGCACGAACGATCCGACCGCCGAACGGGAGGAGGACGTGGATCGCTCGTAGTGGTTCGTGGGCGGGTGGCCCCGTCTTCATATATCTTCAAGTCTTCAGACTTGGGGGCTCGATTGCGACGGCCCGGCGTGCGATCGATCGACTTTTACCGCCGGAAGCAATCGCGCACCCAGGTCCAAAGGGCTCAGGCCGCCCGACGCATCGTGCGACCCTGCCCGTGCGGATTCCCTGCCGCGCTGCTTTCCGTTACCCTACGGGCATGTCCGACTACCGCGTTCAGACCGACGTGTACAGCGGCCCGATGGAGTTGCTGCTCTATCTCATCAGGCGAGACGAGGTGGATCTCTACGACATCCCCGTCGCGAGAATCACGCAGCAATACTGCGAATACATCGAAATGCTCAGGGTCATCGATCCGAACGTGGCCGGTGACTTCCTGGTCATGGCGACGGTCCTGCTCGAACTCAAGTCTCGCATCCTGCTGCCGCGCCAGCCGGACGACGCGGATGAGCCCGAAGACCTGGCCGATCCGCGGCTGGAACTCGTCCGCCAACTGCTCGAGTACAAGAAGTTCAAGGATGCCTCGTTCGAGTTGACCCACGCGGCCGAGGACCAGTCCCGGCGGTGGCCCCGCGTTCCGGTCCGGCCGTCGGCGAAGCCCGCGGCCGAGGTCGACCTGGAAGACGTGCAGATCTGGGACCTCGTCGCGGCGTTCAATAAAATCATGTCGGCGATCGGTGCCGGGCCCGCCTCGCACGATGTCGTCTTCGACGACACGCCGATCTCGCTCCACGCCGCGGACATCCTCGATCGCCTCGAGCGCGAAGGCGGCGGGCTGACCTTTGACGCGCTCTTCGACGGCCGAACGAAGGTCGAGATGATCGGCCTGTTTCTCGCCCTGCTCGAGCTGATGCGCCAAAGCCGGGTGCGCGTCGTGCAGGAGTCGCCGGCGGAGGCGATTCGGATCGAACTGCTCTCGGCCGAGCCGATCGAGGTCGGCGAGGAATGGGGCGCGCCGTTTCGCGAGGCCGTCCTGGGCTCCGTGGCGAACGAGGAAGTTGCGGGCGCTCCGCCGCCCGCCGCCCCGCCAGCCGAGAACGATTCGACCGAAGCGGGCCTCGCGCCGCCGGATCGTGTTTGAGGACGTGAGCCTCTCGGTGTCTTCCCGGCGCGGGCCTATTGCGCTTGTCTGCGCCGGCTGAGAGCCGAGGCTCGGGAGAGCGCACGGATGGCTGATGGGTTCGTCTATCTCAACGGCAACATCCTGCCCGCGAGCGAAGCGCGCATTTCGATCTTCGATCCCGGTTTCACCCACGCCGCCGGGCTGTTCGAGACCCTCCGCATCTACGGCGGTCGCCCGATGCGCCCCCGGCAACACCTCCAGCGGCTCGCCGATTCCGCGGCCGTGCTCGGCATGGCCATCCGGCCGGACGTGCCCGACATCCTCACCGGCATCGACCGGGTGCTCCGCGCGAACCGGCTTGCCGATGCCCGGGTCCGGATCGTCCTGACCCCCGGCCGGTTGGATCGACCGGGGCTGGCCGAAGACGGTCCGGCGACGCCGACCCTGCTCATCGTCGCCGGCCCCGTGCAGACCTACCCGGAGCAACTCTACGAACAGGGTATGCGCGTCTGTATCTCGCCCTACAAGCAGAACCCGCTCGATCCCCTCGCCGGTCACAAGACCTTGGCCTATCTTCCGCGGCTGATGGCCATCAAGGACGCGGCCGATCGCGGATGCGCCGAGGCGCTCTGGTTCACGACCGACAATCGGCTGGCCGAAGCGTCGACGCGCAACGTGTTTCTCGTGGTCGACGGCACCCTCGCCACGCCGCCGATTGAGACGCCGATCTTGCCGGGGACGGTTCGTTCCGCTGTGATTGAACTCGCGGAAGCGAACGGACTGCCCGTCGAGCAGCGCGCGATCGACATCGACGCGTTGCTCGGCGCCCGGGAGGTTTTCCTGACGGGAAGCGTGCTGGAGATCATGCCGGTCACGTCGATCGAGAAACACCGGGTCGGCGAGGGCGTGCCCGGAGACATCACGAAGCGCCTGCGCAGACTCTATGCCGAACTCGTCGCGAAGGAGTGTGAACTTGGCGGTTAGGAAGCGACCCACAGGCCGGCCCGGACGGCAACCGACCGTCGGCGATCTGTGCGTGGTGATGGAGGCCGCCGTCGCGCCGACCTGGGCGGCCGCCGAGTGGGACAACGTCGGGCTGCTGGTGGGCGAGCGGAGTCGGCCCGCGCGGCGCGCGTTGTTGACGATCGACCTGACCCCCGCCGTTTTGGACGAGGCGATCGGTGGGCGGTTTGACGTGATCCTCGCTTATCACCCGCCGATCTTCCGAGCTGTCAAGCGGATGACGCCGGACCGCGCCGTGCAGGAAGGTCTCGCGGCCGCGGCGCTCGCGCATCGCATCGCGATCTACTCGCCGCATACGGCCTTGGACGCCGCCCCCGGTGGGACGAACGACACCCTCGCGGCGCTGGCGGGTCTGTGCGACGCGACGCCTTTCCAGGCCGCCGCCGGGCCGAAGCGGGAATGCAAGCTCGTCGTCTTCGTGCCCGATGCGGCCGTCTCGCGCGTCGCCGAGGCCGTGTTCGATGCCGGCGGCGGCTGGATCGGCGAGTACAAATGTTGCAGCTTTCGGACGCCCGGACAGGGCTCCTTCTGGGGAACCGCGGGCACGCACCCCGTCGTCGGCGAACGGGGCAAACTGGAACTGGTCGGCGAAACGCGACTGGAAATCATCTTCCCGCGGGGGTTGATCGCCGAAGTGACCCGCGCGGTCCGGAGCGCGCACCCCTACGAGGAGCCCGCCTTCGACATCTACCCGCTCGAACCGTTGCCGCGCCGGGGCACCGGGCAGGGGCGGATCGGCCGGTTTCCGAAGCCCGTCAGTCTCGGCGCGCTCGCGCAGCATCTGGTGCGCAAGACCGGTTCGGCGAACGCCGCGATCGTCGGCCGTTCCGGGCAGAGGCTGCGGCGCGGCTTCGTGTGCGTCGGCGCGGCCGGCTCGTTGCCTCTGGAAGTCCCCGGCGACCCGTGCGGTCCGGGCGACGTGGTGCTCACCGGCGAAGTCCGCCACCATGAGGCGCTTCGCTATCAGCGAATCGGCGCCGCCGTCATCGCCCTGGGTCACTGGGCCAGCGAGCGGCCCGTGCTCAGGCCGCTGGCGGCACGTCTACGCCGACTGGTGCCGGGCCTCGCCGTCACCGTCAGCCGCAAGGATCGAGACCCTTTCACATCCGTCTGATACAGGTGCCCGGCACATGAAACGCAAGCACATGCCCTTTGCAGGTCGGATCATGCAGTGGTCGATCATTCGTCTTCTCCTCCCGCTCCAGGTCGCGCACCTCGCGGGATGCGGCGGACTGTTCGGCAGCCCCGCACCCGACGCCGAAGCGCCGGATCGATCCGTGACCCGGCGCCTCGCCGCCGCGCGGGTGCAACCGGCGCGCCGCGCCGCGGCGGCGTCCCAGCCCGTTGGGCGGCCGGCCCCGCGCGGGTCGGCCGGCCCCCGTGCGATTGCTTGTGGAGGCCCGCGGGTTGCAAGCGCTGCAACTGCTGTTGCAGCGCGAGGCGGTCTATCAGGAGGCCCGGCGGCTGGGCGTGTCCGTGACACAGGCCGATGTCGAGCGGGAATACCGGATGACCTGCGAGGCCGCCCAGTTTAACGGGAAACAACCGGAGGCCCTGACGCCCGCCCGCCGCGAGAAGATCATCGAGGAATGGACGCGGTCTCGGGGCGTTCCCCGTGAGGAGTTGGCCGTGATGGTGGAGCGGCAGGCGTGCCTGCGCAAGATGGCCAAGGCCCAGATCAAGATCACCGAGGAGATGCTGCGAGATGAATACCGGCGAACCTATGGCGAGAAGGTCGAGGTCCGTCACATTCAACTCGCGGCCGAGCGGGACTTCCTCCAGATCCGGCGTCGTCTCGCGCGGGGCGACCGGTTTGAGGACCTGGTCGCGGACTACAGCCGGAATAATCTGTCGCGCGAGCGCCGGGGGCTGTTGCCGCCCTTCAGCGCCGATGATCCCGGCGTGCCCGCCATCTTCGCCAAGGTCGCGTTTCAATTGAAGCCCGGCGAGGTGTCCAACCCGATCGAGGCGGAAGGGTCGTTTCATGTCCTCAAGCTCGAGCGCCGCATCCCCGCGCAAGCGGTCGAGTTTGGGGAGGTGAAGGACGCGCTGACGCACACCCTGGAGGCCCGGCTGCTTGCCAGGCAGATCGAAGCGCTGGGAAAACGACTCTACTCACGCGCCCGGTTGCGCATCACGGACCCCGTCTTGAGAGAACAATACAAGCGTCGCCTCACGAAGGGATGGATCGAAGGCCCGCCGTTGACCGGACCGTAGACCCCGCCGGTCAGGAGCCTGCCCCAAGACCTCTCTTGGCACAGGCCTCTGGCCCGTGAATCGACACCGGCGAGACGCCGGTGCCACAGCTTGGGGGTAGGTTCTGAGTCGCGGCAAGCAGGCCCGAGACGGTCGCGGGATGCCGCCTTGCGAGAAACGCCCACGTTGCCGGGGTCCATGACAGTTCAGGCGGATGGCAGCGCAGTCCTTCTTCGTAGCGTC
>JBHHUY010000038.1:0-16536 GCA_046753965.1 Phycisphaerae bacterium | reverse complement strand
CGCCGCGCAACGGCCGCCCCGGGGGGCGGCCGCTACGTGAGAGCCGCCTGAACTGTCATGGACCCAAACGTCGGCATCCACGACGCGTCGGCGACATGGCCGGGGAAGCAATCATCCATCCCGGAAGGCGGCCGGTCTCACACCGGTCGGGCTTCAGCCGGGCTCGCGCCGGCCGTCTCAACCGCAGGCACACAGCCGGATTGGTGCCGGCGGCCGGTGGTGCTATGATGCGTCTTCGTCGAAGCACGGCGCAGGCGGCGCGGGCCAGTGAGGACCAAAGGATGCCGAGTGACAACAAGTTGCTGATCTTTCCCGGCTCAGGGAGCCGCAAGCTGACCGCGGCCATCTGCCGGAAGCTCGGCGTCAAGACGGGCAAGTGCGCCACCAAGCATTTCTCGGAGGGCAACACGTTTGTGCGCGTGGGAGAAAACGTCCGCGGCCGCGATGTCTTCTTCGTCCAGTCGCTCAGCTATCCCGTGAACGACCACCTGATGGAGGCCCTGTTCTACATCGACGCGTTCAAACGGGCCTCGGCGAACAGCGTGACAGCCGTCATTCCATTCTTCAGCTACGGCAAGGGCGACAAGAAGGACGAGCCGCGGGTGTCGATCCGGGCCCGGGTGGTCGCGGACTGCCTCGAGGCCGCGGGCGTGGACCGCATCGTGACGATGGAGCTGCACGCCCCACAGATTCAGGGATTCTTCCGCGTCCCTGTCGACCACCTCTACGCCCTGCCGGTCATTGCCGGCCACTTCAGGCCCAAGGTCAAGCGGAACTGGGTCGTCGTCGCACCCGACGTCGGGGCGGCCAAGATGGCCAACGGCTATGCGCGGGCGCTCGGCGTCAAGACCGTCATCGCCGAGAAGACCCGCAGCGGCCTGCGCGAGGAAGCCGCCGTGAATCGCATCATCGGGCACGTCGCAGGGCACCATGCCCTGATCGTCGATGACTTCACCATCTCCGGCGGCACCCTCGTCGCCACGGCCGAGCGTCTCAAGGCGGAACAGGCGAAGGACATCTACGCCGCCGTGGCGCACGGGGTGATGACGCCCGGCTCGGCCCGGCGCATCCAGGCCAGCCCGATCCGACAGCTCATCATCACGGACACCCTGGAGCACCGATTCGAGCCGTTGCCTGCCAAGGTGAAGGTCATCTCAACCGCCGCCCTGTTCGCCAAGGCCATCCGCAATATCCATCGCCAGACGAGCGTTTCCAAGCTCTTTAAGCTGTAGCAATCCAGCCCGGCCCGTGCTTGAAAGCGGTCGGGCCGGTGGAACCCGGCGCGGTTCGACACGGCTCAAGAACCGAGGGCCTGTGTGCCGATACAGTTACGTAAACGCAATGGCACACAAGCAACGCGACATCTACGATGCGATTGCCGAGCCGACCCGCCGGGCGATCCTCACGCTGCTCGGCGACCGGACGATGTCGGCCGGAGAGATTGCGGCTCGGTTTCCGCAGCGGCGCCCCGCCATCTCCAAGCATTTGACGACCCTCAAGCGGGCCGGGTTGATCCGTGAGTCCCGAGACCGGCAGCGCCGGCTCTACAGCTTGTGTTCGTCCAAGCTGGGGATTGTCGCCGGCTTCGTTGAGGGCCTGATCCGGACCGCATCATCGACAGACGAACCGGAGATTGCCGGCAGGGATACGCGCAGCGCCACGGAGGAATCGCACCGCCGACCGGCCTCGGAGTTCGATCTGGAATTCGATTGATCCCCTGGGCCGCGCGCCGCCGCCCTTTCAATTCGCCCCGACAACCCATCGGCAGAGCCAGACCGATGCCAGCCCGCCGACCGTGCCGAGCACATAGCCGGCGATGGCCAGCAGCGCTCCGACCGGCGCCAGCAGGGGGTTGAACGCGCTGGCGGCGACCGGCGCGGAGGCCGCGCCGCCGATGTTCGCCATCGAGCCGACCGCCACGAAGAAGAACGGGGCGCGGATCAGCCTGGCGACCGAGACCATGAAGGCGATCGCGAACAACATCCACGTCGCGCCGATGAGGAGATAGCCCTGGGCCTGTCCCAGTCGATGGAAGTCCGCGCCAGCGCCGATGCACGCGATGAGGAGATAGATCATCACTCCGCCGATCTTGGAGGCGCCGGCACCTTCCAGATTGCGCGCCTTCGTGAAGGAGAGCCCGACGCCGATGGCGGTTACAAGAAGCACTTTCCAGGCGAATCGCCCGACGTAATCCTTCATCTCGACGAATGGCGACCTCGAGACCATCTCGGCGGCTGCGAGATCGGCCAACCAGGTGGCCCCGAACGCGAGTGCCAGGATCATGATCAGATCGCCGATCGTGGGGGATCGCGCGACGCGAGCCTGAAACCGCTCCATCCGCCGCTCCAGGTCCTCGATGGCCGCCGTCTCGCCGCCGAGCCAGGCGTCGACGCGGGCATGGCGCACGGCGAGAATGAGCACGGCGGCCAGCCAGGTATTCGCGACGGCCACATCGACGACGACAACGGGAGCCACCGCCGCGTTCGAGACGCCGAAGGCGTTCTGGATTGCGACGGCATTGGCCGCACCGCCGATCCAACTCCCCGCGAGATAGGTCAGCGGCATCCAGCCGTCGGCCGGCACCTGGCTCTGCCACAGGAACAGGGCGATCGGCCCGCCCAGAATCACCCCGACCGTCCCGGCCAGCAGCATGATCCCCGCCCTCGGCCCCAGCCGGATGATGCCGCGGACATCCAGCGCCAGCGTCAGCAGCAACAGGCTGGCGGGCAGGACGAACTCCTTCACCCAGCGATAGAGCGCCGCCTCGGGCGGAATGACATGCAGGGCACTCAAGGTGGTCGGGATGAAGTAGCAGAAGACCAGCGCCGGCACGACGGTGAAGATTCGGCCCAGGCGCGGATGCTGCTGCGCGGCGAAGATCGCCCCGAGAACAATCAGCAGGATGGCCAACAGGCCGATGTCTGATTCAACCCACGCCGACATCGCGGGCATGGTAGCGATCGGCGCTGATCGCGCCTACGCGGCAAGTCGCTCGGCGCATCCGGAAGGAACGAGGCACAGACCGCGTGAATGATCCTGGGTGGCCGGCCGGTCTACCGATGACAGGCTAGGCAATCGGTGCTGATGTCATTCGCCTCGTGACAGGCGATGCAGTCGTCCATGCGCATGACGAGGGACGCGGTGGAAGGCGGTTCGGTCAGGGCGGGCTGCCCAGGATGACAGCGCAGGCAGTCGATTCCGGCGGAGGTGACGTGCCGGCGGTGGGAGAAAAAGACGTCCGGGCGCAGGACGGCCACCCGCCGCCAGGGAATGTCCTGATCGGCGTCGGCGAAGGCGACCAGTTTCGCCTTCTCGGGTTCTTGGGCCGTTTCATCGTCGTCCGGATCGTGGCAGTCCAGACAGACCTCTTTCCCCGGCAGGCCGGCCCAGACGCGGGTCGCGGCGTCGGTGTGGCACTGAAGACACTGAAGCTGAGCATCCTCCAGATGAATCTTGTGATTGAAGGCAATGGGTTGCACCACGGTCTCGGAGGGCCCGCCGACCGCGCGGGCGACCGCGACGACCGCGACCGCAAGCCCCAGGACAACGATAACCATCCAAATGGATCGCATGGCAATAACCCTCGCCTTCTGCAGGATCGACAACCGAGCACCGCCGGCCCGGCCGGTCACGGTTCCTTCGCTGCGGCATTCTCTCGATCGGCCGGTTGATCGGGGTTTCCCTGACCGTCCGCGCCCTGCGCCCGGAGGTAGGCCAACAGGTCAACCATTTCGTGTTCATTGAAGACGGGCCAGGTCATCCCGGCTTCCGTCATGCGGTCGAGCATCGACTCGCCGTGGTTCCACATGGCGGCGGCCATCTTGGCCGGCGCCGCCGCCTCGCCCAACTTCGCCATCGCGGGACCGACGCCGTCGCCTTCATGACATTGGGTGCAACCCTTCTTCGCGAACACCACTCTGCCGCGAACGGGATCAGCGTCGCGATCCTGCCGCTGGAGCATCAGGATGTAGCTGAGGATGTCCGCCAATTCCTGCGGCGTCAGCGGTTGGCGTTCGACCGCCTTCTCGCGCATCACGCGAGTCATCTCCGGCGAATGGTTCCACATCCGGGAGGCCAGGGCCGCCTGCGAGTCCGGCAGCGAGACGGCTGCCAGATCGGGTCCCTCGCCGGGATGACAGGTGTTGCACCGTTTCTCGGAGAACAAAGGACGGCCGCGCTCGACGGAGCCGGGCCTGAGATAGGTCTTCTTGCCCGTCAGGCCGGCGCTGCGGACATAGGCGACGATATGGACGAGGTCGCTCCCCTCGAGCTTCGGCCATTGGATCTCGGACCGCTGCATCGTCTCTTCCATCATCGGGGCGTGCTCCCACATTCTCTGGGCCCAGATGATCGGATTCGCATAGCTCCCCCACTTGGCAAGATCGGGACCGACGGTTCCGCCGACCATGTCGATCGAGTGGCACTGCGTGCAACCCTTGGTGCGGAGAATCTTTTCCCCTTGCGCAGGATCGCCGGGCTCGTCGAGCTGCCGCGCGAAGTTAATCAGCGCGAAGACGTCGGCCATCTCGTCCGGCGTCATCCGGACCGGCGGTTGGCCGGCCTGCTTCATGCGCGCCAGCATTCTGGGAATGTGATTCCACATGATGCCCGCCAGCTCCCCCCTTGTCGGTCGCCCCTGGCGAATCCGACCGAGATCGGGCGCGACGTTTCCGCCCTGTCCCCAGATGGCGTGACAATCGATACATTGCTTCTGATTGAAGACGCGCCAGCCGCGCGTGACATCGCCGTTGGCAATGCGCGGCGCCCCCTGAGCGGCGAAGACTGATCCGAACATGCCGAACCCAACGGCAACCGCCAAGACCGGTGCCGCGCGGTGTCGGCCCGATCGCGTTGTGATGATGTTCATTCGGTCGCTCCCACGGTCTCTCGTCGGGCTGCCGCCTGGGCTCGCGTGGCCGGTAGATAGGCCTTGAGCCGCTCGGTCACCTCGGCGATGGATTTCTCGCGCCCTTCCTGTACCTCCCAGATCGAAACAATCGGGAAGAGCTTGGTGAACAACACGTACAGCAGGATGAAGGCGGCAAACGAGCCGGCGAGGATGCTCCATTCCACCCATGTGGGTGTATAGACGATGTGCTCGGCATGGGGCAGACGCGGCTGCGAGAGCGACGGCACGACGATGATGAATCGCTCGATGTACATGCCGATGTTGACGCAAACCGAGGCGATGACCGTCCCCCGAATGGTCCGCGTCTTTCGATTGCAGAGGATCGCGAACGGAATAACAAAGCAGGTGGCCACCATCGTCCAGAAGTGCGGCGCGTAAGGCCCGTTGATCTTCATCCAGAAGATGCCCATGTGGGCCGGCTCGTTGCCGTAGAAGGTCGTGAGAAACTCCGAAGCGGTGAAATAGAGCCAGAAGAGCGACATGACCAGCAGCAGAAGACCGAGGTTGTTGAAGTGAACATCCTTCAGGTATTCACCCAACCCATAGACCCAACGGATCAGGGCCATCGCACAGATGAGCGCGGCGATGCCCGAGAAGATCGCGCCGACGACGAAGTAGGGGCCGAAGATGGCGCTGTGCCACATCGGCTGGATGGTCATGGCGAAGACAAAGCTGACCACGGTATGCACCGAGACGGCGATGGGGATGACCAGGATGGCCATGATGCCGATGAGGATCTCCAGGATGCGGTGCTGCTTCGGCGTGCCTGTCCAGCCCAGCGCGAGGATTCGATAGAACCATCGGCGCTTGTTCGTGTGGTCGCGGAGGAGGGCGATGTCGGGGATCAACGGCAAGTACAGATACAGCGTGCTGCCCGTCAGATAGATCGTGATGCTGCACATGTCCCAGAGGAGCGGCGATTGGAGGCGGCCGTGCTTGACCATGTTCAGCATCCGATCGGGTCGGCCCAGATCGACGAGGATGTTGCCCACGCCGAAGAGGATGACCATGACCGTGATGACTTCGGCGGAACGCGTGATGGTCCGCCGCCACTCGGCGCCGACGATGCGCAGAATCGCCGAAATCAGGGTGCCCGCGTGGCTGATCCCGATGAAGAAGACGAAGTTGGTGATGTAGATCCCCCAATAAACCGGCCGGCCCAGGCCGGTGACGCCCAGCCCCCCGCGCAACTGCGTGAGGTATGCGTATGCCGCCAGCGCGATCACGCTGAGCAATACGGCCACGGTGATGTAGAACTTTCGCCCGGTTTTGAGAATGGGCTCCAGGAGGATCGCGTCTTCTGCCAACGCGGTCGGACTCGGATGTCCGCCGCCTTGGTCGTCGGTCGGCGCCGCCACGTTACTCCCCTTCACGCAAGTAGATGACCTTCGGGTTGGTTCCCAGGTCCTCGAGCAGTTTGAACGCCCTTCGGCTTTCGGCGAGCCTCGCCACCTCGCTCTCCGGATTCGAGAGATCTCCGAAGGCCATCGCCTTGGCGGGGCACGATTCGACACATGCCGGCGTGTATTCACCCGGAGCGAGCGGCCGGTCTTCGGCGCGGGCCTGGTCCCGCGCATTCTGAAGGCGATGGTGGCAGAACGTACACTTCTCCACGACTCCCTTCGGCCGCACCGAAACATCGGGATTGATGTGCTTGCT
Organism: Phycisphaerae bacterium; assembly: GCA_046753965.1. Classification (GTDB taxonomy): domain Bacteria; phylum Planctomycetota; class Phycisphaerae; order UBA1845; family UTPLA1; genus JBHHUY01. The sequence goes on along the minus strand of JBHHUY010000038.1, from coordinate 9,968 downwards.
CAAGGATTCCGGCCAGGACGGTGTCTGCCAGTTGAAGTACCGCGCCGTGTAGGGACAGGCGGTCGTACAATAACGACACCCGATGCACCGGCTGAAGATCTGCCCGACGATCCCCTCTTCGCTGAGAAAGGTCGCCCCCACCGGGCAGACCTTCACGCACGGCGGATCATCACAGTGCAGGCAGGGGCGCGGGAGCAATCGTTCCACGGCCTTGGGTTGCTCGCCCTCCCCGAGGAAGGGAATCATCTGCATCCACGTGAACGCCCTGCCCAGACCGCTTTCCTCCGGACCGACCGGCGGCAGGTTGTTCTCCGACTGGCACGCGGTGACACACGCCTGGCAGGCCGTGCACCGATCGAGGTCGATGACCATGCCCCATCTTGGCAATGAACGTCCTCCTCCTTCGAGCGCAACTCGGCCGCGCGCTCAGACCTTTCGAAGCGTCGCGCGGGTCGAGTGCCACAGCGCGGTGCCTGTCAGCGGATCGCGCTGCGCATCGACCAGCGCCGCGGGGTTTTCGCCCACTCCCTTACACCAGCGCCCGCCCGACTTGCGCCCGAATCCGAAAGGAATGGCGATGACCTCCGGCAGGAGCCCTTTGAAGATCTTCGCGGGAAGCGTCAGCTCGCCTCGGGGGGTCCGCACAACGACGCGTTCGCCGTCCTCGATTCCAAGGCGCTCCGCCGTTCTCGGGTGGATCTCAACCCAACTTCGCCACTTCTCGAACATGTAAGCGCCGGCGATGTCGTTCAACCAGGGCAGGTTCGGACTGGAAACGCCGACCAGATTCGGCAGGGCGTAGACATACAGGTCGAACGGATAGGTGGTATCCGGCCGCCGCGGTTCGACCCTGCAATCCGGCAGGCAGAGACGATCGCGTTGTTCGCTCGGTGCGCGGCCGTCAGGATGATCGGCGGAGACGGGGAGGGCCTCGAAAGACCTCGCCAGGTAGGCGGAACTGAAGGCGAATCTCCGCGCCGGCTTTCTGAAGACCCGGTCCCACTCGCGATGGAAGTAGATCGGATCGGTCCATCCGCCGCCGGCCAGAACGCCGCGTTTGAATCCCTGATAGTCCTCCGCGAACGGCGCGCGCCAGCCGCGACTTTCCAGCAATTGCGCCCAGCTCTCCTCATTGGCCGGGCCAAACGGCGCGCCGCGAGCGACCTGGTGCAACTCGCGGCAGACCGCCTCGACGACGGCCTTCCCGTCCGCCCAGGGCAGGGCCGCGGCGATCGAACCGCCGAGCTTGCCGGCGACGGCATGAACGAATTCGTACGGATCCCGCATGCCGGCCAGTGGCGGTAAGACCGGGAAGGAGACCGTGACCACCGGATGGCCGGTCAGGGTGTGTGCGACGTTGTAATCCCATCGATGCAACCCGTGCAGCAGCGGCAGCACCAGATCGGCATGGCGACTGCTGTCGTTGTGGTACGCGGTGTGTGCCACCACGAAGGGCACCGCCGACAGGGCGGCCGCGAACCGGGCGCCCTCCGCGAGCGAGAACACCGGGTCCGCATCAACCAGGAACAGCGCCTCGGTGGAGTAAGGTCGCCCGGTCGTGATGGCGTCGGCCAGCAGGTCGATGGCGCCGTCGGACAACCGATGGTCGGCGGCGGTTCCATCCAGCCGCCGATTCGCCAGCCCCAGGCCGGCGACCTTGTCGAGATCGAAGTCCTTCTCCAGAAGGGTGAGCTCTTGAAACACCGTAATGCCGCCGGGAACATCGATGCTGCCGGCCAGGGCATTCAGGCAATGGATCGCCATCCGGGTGTAGGTCGCCTGGGCGCCGCAGCCGCCCCCGTCAAACCCGATTGCAACGGCGGGCCGGTGGGTGCCGAACTCTCTCCCCAATCGAAAGATGTCTCCCTCGGAAACGCCGGTCGCGGCGCTCACCTTCGCCGGCGTGTAGTCCTGGAGAACCATCCGGCGAAACCCGAGATGGGCACCGCTGTCTTTTCCATCTTCGCGACCGGCCCCCGAATCCGAGGCCGCGCCGTCCCAGTCATCGAATCCGAAGCCGTGCCGCTCGACGAATCGGCGATCGTAGAGACCCTCGCGAATCATCACGTGCGCGATTCCGAGCGCGAGAATCCCCTCGCTGCCGGGCCGCATCGGCACCCATTCATCGGCCTTCGTCGCCGTCAGGGAATAACGCGGACCGAGATGCACCCACCGGGGTCGATAGCCGGGACGCCCGCGCCGAAAATCAGCGAAGGCTTTCGCGGCCTGCTCGATGGACCAGTGCGCATCGAGCCATTGGGAGGAGAACGAGAGCACGAACGCCGATCGCGACAGGTCGTAACCCAACCGTTGCCGTACGCCATGGGTCGCCAGAACCGCCGGCAGGGGACCCAGATTGTCCTCCGGAAAGGCGTCGACCCAATTCGGTGACCCGTAGGCGCGGACAAACCGGCGCCATGCCGTCCGCATCACGCCGCGATCGCGCCCCATGACAACGCAGAGCCCGCGCGGCCCGCCCGATTCTCGGATGTCGCCCAGTCGCTCGGCGACCGTCGCCACAGCCTCGTCCCAGCCAATCTCCTGCCACTGCCCCGAGCCGCGGGGCCCGACCCGCTTCAGAGGCTGGTGCAACCGATCGGGGTTATACAGATCCTGGAGAACCGCCGAGGCGCGCGAGCAGATCCCCCCCCGGTTGATCGGATGCGACTTATTGCCGCGCACGCCCACGGCACAACCGTGGACCACGCGAACGCGCAATCCGCAGCCGCCGGGACACATCGGGCACAGGGTGTTGACGAATCGTTCAATGCCGGGTCCGTCTTCCCCGCGCGCGTAGTTGATGAACTGGGAACGCGGTGCCGCCCACGCGCAGGCGACGCTGCCGTATGTCGCCCCGAGAGCGGCCAGAAACTCCCTGCGGTTTAACTCCAGCCAATCCTTCATACGGCCTCCCGGGAAACGTGGGATACTCTCGATATCTCAATCGGCATGACGGCTTTCCGCGCGATCCCCCCGGGCGAATACGGGCGCGACCTCGGCAGGCCCCGCCGGTCGCTATCGTCCTGGTTTTCTGAGGGTTTTCTTGACGGAAGCCACCAAGAACTTCATCTCGGCGGGCTCGAAACGCTTTTCTCCGCGCTGGATCACGAGGGTCTCGGTCGTGTAGGCGTAATACAAAGACGCGCTGACCTGGAGCTTCGCCGCCGAGATGTCTCGAAAGGCGACCTCCACCTCGCGCGTCTCCTCGGGCCGGAGGCGCGTATCGCTCCGGATCCTGGCGGCGTTGAGAAACACGTCGTGTTCCCGTTGAATCACGCGCCCCTTCGTGTCCACCGTGACGAGTTCGAAGGGAATCTCCCGGCGATCAACCTGTTTGTTGCCTTCGCGAAGGACGACCTCGAGGAACGCACGATGCATGGGAAGCCCGGTTGGAAAGCAGTGGCCGCTTCCCTCGTTGGCGACTTTGAGGTGCACCCAGACCCGCTTGCCGAACCACTCGGTGCCCTCGAGCTTCAGCTTCACCGCCTTGCGAACGCGCTCGAGATCATGCGAGCCGGAGATATCGTGGAGGTTGACCGATTTCGGGGCATCTTCCTTGATCTTCACCGCCACCACGCGCCCCGAGACGAGCGGCATGTGACAATCCTGGCACTGCTTGCCCCGCTTGGCATAGGGCCCGGCCTTCCACTCGCTGTAGGTTCCCAGCACCAGGACACCGTTGGGGTTGCGATACTCGTGGCAGGCCGCGCAGAACTCCGATCTCGTGTGCAACGGAGAATTGACGATCTCGTGCGCGGGCGACTGGGCATGCCGCAGTGGACCGTACTTCGTCTTGCCCACCACGAGGCGCACCGGATCACGCGGGTCGGTCAAGTCGACGTCCCGCACGCTGTGGCAGAAATCACAGGTGATGCCCTCGGCGGTGATCGGCTGGCGGACCGCATAATCCCCGGTGTGGCGCACGGTGGGCGCGTGACACGAAAGGCAGACGCGGGCGGCCTTCTCTCCGGCGGCCTCCACCGCACGATGATAGCCGGCCTGGAAGATGTTGTTCGACCATGCGCTCGCGTGCAGGGAGCCTTGCCAGACGGCGTGGATCGCCTGGTGGCACTCCCCACAGACAGCCGAAGAAGTCAACCCGTCCGGGTTGATCTTCGGCAACTGGGCGATGGCCCCGCGGCCACCGCCGACCCCTCCGGAAAGCAACACGCCCCCACCGACAACCAGGATACGGCCGAACAACCGCGCCCGACGGCGCCGCGTTCGTCCTTCCACGCTGGTATCCATCGCGCGTCTCCCTCTGTGCCGCCGGCGCGCCGCTCCGCCACGCGCGCTGCTCAAGCCGGGGCCCCCTCGCTAACCCAGTCGTTGCCTCGCGCCGGATTGTAAATCACTCAACCACATGGATTGCATGGCATAAAGCCGCTGTCCGATGACACTGGCCAGATTCCGCATGAACAGGAGCCCCACCCGCGAATGCTCCCAAAAGAACCCTTCCAGCGCGTCGCGGCTCATGCTGGTCAAGACGCAACGACTCGCGCAGCGAGCACTGAGCGTGAACCGATAAGGCGGCACGAGGGCCGACCACGCCACAACCCGCCCCACCTCTTTCGTTTCGATCGTAAGCTCGCGGGTCACCCCGAGGAGTTGAATGGGAAACAGGAGGTCGACGGCGCCCTCCTGAAGAATCATCAACTCACGGGCATCCTGCCCGCGATCGAACAGGCGATGGCCCGCCTCGAACGAGAGCGCTCGCCCGCACGCGCAGAGCGCCTCGATATCATCGTGGTCAATGCCCTCGAAGACCGGGGCCCGCGACATTCTATCGAAGTTGTCCATTCAACTCCATCCCACACAGGATCGACGCGATCCGCCGGTGCCACGCGCCCCGCCCGCGGCGCGCTCGCCCGGACGAGAACATACGCGGGCGGGTACGGAGAACGCAATCCATCTTGGCGTCAAGATGTGTGATGGTAAAGATAGACGGATTCCGCTTCTCTCTGCGGTCGGAAAACCTAGCAAGCTCCATGCCGGGTTGCCAGCGCATCGCAGCGGACCGGCCGAGGCGATCCTGCCTGATTCGAGTGGGTCGCTTCGCGCCATCCCGCGCGATCGAATCCCCCTGGAGGCACCCCAGCATTGTTGATCGGCGGCCAAGAAACCACCCACCCGCCGCGGGACGCACACCCCGGCCCCCCCATCCAGTCAACCGCCGGATGCGCGGAGGCGGCATGCGGAAAAACTCGCAGTCCGGGGGAAAACTACGCACGGAGGCGTTCGTTTCGGATCGCCGTCCGCCGCGGGAGGAGTGCAGCCGTCCCAGGCTTCAATCGGGTCGTCAGCTCCCGTGTGGGGAAACCGACCGGCCCCGGCGGCACGAATGAGCGCGGCCCGTCGGAATTGAAGACCATGGCGCTCCGAAGGCGGCCTCGAAACAGGCATTCAGTCCTTGTCGGCGGTTCATCCGTGTGTTCGGCCTCTCAAGGCGTAATGACGCGCGTTTCCTTGGGCGGCACGACGATGGCGTTGCCGATCGCCACATCCTCCCCGTGTTGATTCACGCAGGCCACCAGCATGCGCACCCGTTCCGGACCGATGATCTGTTCCACCATGGCCTTCGCCGTGATCGTATCGTTGATGAAGACGGGTCTGAGGAACCGAATCTCGAGTTGGGCGAAGATGGTGCCCCGCCCGGGAATCTCGCTGCCCAGCACGGTCGAAATGATGCCGGCGGTCAGAATGCCGTGCGCCACCCGCCGCCCGTAGCGCGTGCTCCGAGCGTAATCGTTGTCGATATGGAGCGGGTTGTAGTCGCCCGAGGCGTCCGCGAAACGGAACACGTCGCGATCGGTGATCGTTTTCGTGAAGGTGCCGGTGTCACAGAGTTCCAACGTCACGCGCGGCTTCGGATGATTCACGACCATGGCAGCGACCCCCGCGGTTTCCATCCGACCCGATCGGACGCGCCGGCAATCAGAGTTCCGTCACTTCTTTCGTCTTGGCCGCCATGAGTCCGTCCAGCGCCGCCGCGTACTTTTTCGTCAGCTTGTCGATGCGATCGTGGCCGCGCTTCGCGTCGTCCTCGGGCAGTTCGCCCGACTTTTTCTTGGCGTCGATCTTTTGAATCGCCTCTCGACGGGCGTTGCGCAAGACGACCTTCTGCGCCTCGGCCAGCTTCTTGACCTGCGATGCAATCTGTTCCCGGCGTTCGCCGGAGAGCGGCGGAACCGGCAACCGGATCATCTTCCCGTCACTTTGAGGATTAATACCGATGTCGGCCTCCTGCAACGCCCGCTCGATGTCCTTGAGCGTGCTCGGATCGAACGGTTTGACCAACAACAGGCTCGCGTCCGGCGAGCTGATCGTCGCCAGGGCCTTCAACTCCATCGGCGCATCCCCGTAGGCCGCGACCTTCACCTTGATCTGATCCACCAGTCCCGGCGAGGCCCGGCCGGTCCGGACGCCGCGATACTCTGCTTTCAAGAACGCCACGGCCTTTTCCATGGCCTCCTCGGTTTCCAGTTCGATCTCGTCCAACGGCATGGTCTGGTCCTCCGGTTTTCTCAGGATCGGCATTCTAACTCGGAATCCGAACAGATTCACACCGCCGGGCTTGACCCGGCCGGACCCCGAGCCCAGAATCGGGCTCCACGTGGCCGGAGAGATGGGTCCGCAAGCCAACGGAGATCGAGGCATGACACAGAGGATGAGCCGACAAACGCACGTTGCAGTCTGCGCGCTGGCCGCCGCCTTTGCCTGGGGGGCGGCCGCCCCGGCCGCAGCTGAAGACATCGTGACCGTCCGAGTCCGAGGCCAGGGTGTAGACCAGGCGGGCGCGGTCAAGGACGCCCTGCGGAAGGCGGTCGAACAAGGCGGCCAGAACGAAATCGCCAGCCGATCCAAGACCAAGGATTTCGCCCTCGAGTATGACATTGTCCTCGCGCGAGCCTCGGGCCTGGTCAAGGATCACAAGATCCTCTCCACGCGCGAGAGCAACGGCCTGGTCACGGTCGAGATCGAGGCCAAGGTCAGCAAGAAGCTGATCGACGCCACGTGGGCCGACGTGGCCATCGAACTCAAGAAGCTCGGGCGCCCCAAGATCATGGTCATGTTCACCGAGGTCATCCACGATCTCGAACGGCCCGAAGGCAGCCGGGAGATCGTCCAGCGCGACAGCATCCTCGGCAAGGCGCTGGAGCGTAAGCTCCTGAAGCTGGGCTTCAAGCTGGTCAACGCACGACAGATCAAGGAGATCGATCGAAAGAAGGCCGAACTCGCGGCCGCCGAAGACGACACCGCGACGCTGAAGGCCATCGCGAGCAGTTACGGCGCGGCGATCTACATTCGCGGCACCTCGCGCGCGTCGGGACCCCAGAAAAGCAAGACACCCGCCGGCGTCCTCAACATGTGGGAAACCGACGTCACGATCGAGGGTTTCTGGACCGAAACCGGCGACATGATCTTCTCGAACACGGTCGTCGGCACGCGGGGCGGCTCCCGTGTGGCCGGGCCTCCCGGCGGCCGTCAGGCACTTCAGAAATCGGGAAAGAAGCTCGCCGACGCCAGCATCTATGACCTGCTCGAGGCCTGGACGCGCGGCACGGCGGGCGGGGTCGGCGACGTGATCGTCGAGGTGCGCGGCATCAACTCGATCAGGAACGCCATCAAGATCAAGAAGGCCCTCGCCGCCATCCAAGGCGTCGAGGAGGTGCAGCGGGACGGCGCCAAGGGAACGGTGAAGTTCACCGTCGTCACGCCCATGGGCGCCGAGGAATTCGTCGAGAAGCTCGTCGAGGTCACCTTCGACGGTTTCGAGCTCGAAATCGAAGATCAGAAAATGAAGACCATTATCTGCACCTGCAAGTGACGCCGTGAACCCTGCGGACGAGCGATCCGACGGCGATCCACCGCCGCAACCGGTCGCCCATGCGACCGTACATAACGCGCTCGCCCAGCGCCGACCGCGCGCGGCGGACGATGGCTGCCTGCTCCTGCTGCTGGTCGGGCTGTACCTGGTGCTGGGTCCGCGCCTTGGGCTCTCCGAGTGGCGCGTGCCGCGTGAGAACAACACCGCCCTCGACGAGGCGCTGCAATGGAAGAAGGGCACGCTCGAACTCTCCCGTGATTTCTACGAAGACGCGGAGTTCGACGGAAAACACTACAACGTCGTCGGTCTCGCCTTCGTCCTGATCTCGCTCGTCGGCACCACGCTGACCGGCTGGATGCCCGCCTCCGTCGACGCGTTCGATCCCGCGTTGTATGTCCTGTTCGTCGCGGCCCCCCTGCCGCTGCTCGGCTACTGGGCGTTTCGTCAGGTCGGCAGCCCGCCGCCCTGGGCTGCGGTTCTGGCGGCGTATCTCCTCGTGGGCACCAGCCTCGCGCCCGTCCTCACAACATGCCGCACCGGCAGCATCTACTACATCAACCATGCCCTCGCGGTCAGCGGGCTCCTGCTCCTGGCCGGCGATCTCCTCGGACGACGGCGGATCTGGCCGGCCGCGATCGGTCTTTGCCTCGCGGCCTGGTCGCGTCAAACCACCGGCCTCTACGCGCTGCCGCTTCTGTGGATCGCCTGGCGATGGCCTGCACACGAAGAATCAACGCGCGAGCCCGGAACGGACCCTGCGCAACCGCCGGCCGATCCGAACCGACGGCGAAGGAGGGCACTGTGGCGGGCGGCGATCGGCGTCGGCCTCGCCATCCTTGTGCCGGCGACTCTCAATGCAATCAAGTTTGGGAACCCGCTCGAAACCGGTTACGCGTTTCTCTACAAGGGCCGCACCGATCCGATCGGGCGGCGCGCACAAGAACAGTTGGTCGGGCTCCGCTACGTGCCCATGCAGGCGCGGGCGATGAACACGGCCTTTCCCGCATGGGACATCAGACAGGGCGCCCTGTTCGCGGACACCTCGAACACGGTCGGATCGAGCGTGTGGCTCACCAGTCCCCTGCTGCTCGCATTGCCCCTGACATTCCCGCGCTGGTGGCGAGATAGTCGACGCCGCGCCCTGGTGCTCTCCACCCTGCCGGTGATTGCCCTCCTCCTGTGCTATCACACGACCGGCGCGGACGGCGACGGCTATTATCGGTACAGCCTCGATTTTGTTCCGGTCTGGTTGCTCGCGGTCGCCCCGGAAACGACCGGTCCTCGCGGGCGCCCCCTCACCCTCGCCTGCCTTGCGTTCAGCGCGCTCTATTTCTACCTGATCCCCGCCTGAAGCACGCGCAGCATCGACGCGGCCGGCCGAACCGGCGCACCCCCTTGCCGCGCGGCGGATCCGCCCGCATCATGTCGCGACCCGGCCGACGGTCCGCGGGGACCAGACTCGCCAGAGCACGGACTCTTCCAGACGGGGGTTGCGATGCGGAGAGCGGAAACGCGGCCGGCCGATCTTCATGCCTCCAGCATCGCGTTGCCGCCGGTGCAGGTGCCCCGAGACATACGCGCCATCCGACAGACATGGACGGTGGCCGGGTTGACCTTCTTCTGCATGGTCCCGGTCACGTTGCTGGTCGCGCCTCTCAAGGAGCTGGTCGCGCTGCCGTACGGCGCGTCGTCGTTCTGGACTCACAGTTTCATGTCGGTCAACATGATCGGGGCCGTGTTGGCGGCGCCGCTGATCGGACGGCTCGCCGACCGGCGCCGGCGCCGGGTCGCCGTCTTTGCCCTGGTCGCGGAGGCCGGGTTCCTCTGCGCCATGGGCTGGGCGCCCGGACTCGCGTGGCTCCTGATCCTTCGCTTCCTCGAAGGCGCTGCACACATCCTGGCGCTGAGCACCCTCATGGCGATCGCCGCATCCTGGGCGCAGCCGGGCCGACGCGGCCGCGTCATGGGGCTCGTCGGCGCGGCGATGATGTTCGGCACTGCCTGTGGAACGCGGCTGGGGGGCCTTGCGTGGCGCGCCGCGCCCGACTGGACCTTCCAGACCGCCGGAGCCGTCGCCCTGATTGCCGCGTTCACCGCATCCCTCCTCCTTGTCGAGCCGACTGTCCCGGCGCACCGCTCG